>CAYFUB010000880.1:0-2193 GCA_964346195.1 uncultured Pirellulales bacterium | reverse complement strand
GGCGTGAAGAACAACTCCTCCGCGTACATCAGCAGGACGCCTTTCTTGCGGCAGACTTCGATCATCCGGTCGGCCTCCTCCAGTGTCAGGCACAGAGGCTTCTCGCAAACAACGTGCTTACCGGCCTCCGCAATATCCACGGTCATCTGCGCGTGGAGGTAGTTCGGGGCCGTAATGGTGACCATCTCGATATCTTTCTCCGCGAGCATCTGCCGGTAGTCGGTGAAGACGCGCGGTATGCCATATTTCTTCGCCAGCTTCTGCGCGTTTCCCGGCGTGGGCGAAGCGATGGCGACGACTTCGGCCTCGTCCGGCATGAGGCGAAACGATTCGGCGTGAATCTCACCCTCGAACCGCGAGCCGATGATTCCGACCTTGACCTTTCCCTTATCCGGCATGCTTCTTGTACCTCCAATCAGTCGCAGGGGTGGGCAACGCCCATCGACCCCTCCATTCTGGGAAAGACGGCGGGCCGGTGCCCA
Organism: uncultured Pirellulales bacterium; assembly: GCA_964346195.1. Lineage (GTDB taxonomy): Bacteria > Planctomycetota > Phycisphaerae > Sedimentisphaerales > Anaerobacaceae > PLanc-01. Next base: position 1,711 of record CAYFUB010000880.1, on the reverse strand, counting down.
CCCTACCGCTGCCGCCCCGGCCGGAGAACCATTCGTATGGCGGGGCGTGTCAAAACAGTAAATTGTAAATCGAAAATAGTCAATTACAACGTCCAGCCTTTGCGGTACTCGTAATGCAGGTATTGATTCGCCTCGGGCACGTTGGTCACTTTCAGATTCCGGCTGTCCCACAGCAGCCTCTTGCCGCCCGCCCGGACGCAAACGGTGCCCAGCAGGACCGCCTCCGTCAGCGGGCCGGCAAAGTCCGCGAAATCCGAGCGCGTGGGCGTGCCTTCTTTGCAGGCCTTGAGCCATTCCGCATGATGGCCGATAGAGCGCGGCAGGGTCTTGGGCGGGCGCTGATAGGCTTGCATCTTCGTTTCCGGGATCAGGCGGGGACTGTTGCCGCCCCAGCCCTCGACGTACATCGTTCCCTTGTCCCCGACGAAGATCAATCCATCCTCGCGTGACAGTTCGCGGTCGGCCTCCAGCTCGTCCGGTCGCGGCGGGATGATTCCGCCGTCATACCAATGCAGCTTGACAGCCGGCATGTCCCCGCGGGCGGCGAATTCGTAATGCGCCGTCGAGGCCAGCGGCAGAGTCTCATCGTTGAACAGAGTCGAGCTGGCGTGGACGCTGACGGGCGCTCCCAGCTTCAAGGCCGACCACACCGGCGCCAGGTTGTGGATGCCCATATCCCCGAGCCCGCCCGAGCCGAAATCCCACCAGCCCCGCCACCGGAACGGCGCATAAGCCGGATGGTAAGGCCGATACGGGGCCGGACCCAGCCACAAGTCCCAGTCCAGCGTTTCGGGCACCGGCGGTGTGTCCTTGGGCCGGTCCACCCCCTGGGCCCAGAAGAGCTCGCCGTTGTGCGTGGGCCGGTCGGACCAGGCATGGACCTCCCGCACATCGCCAATCGCCCCGTCCCAGAGCCACTCGTTGATGAGACGATTGCCCTCGAAGGCCATGCCCTGATTTCCCATCTGCGTGGCGACCTTCGCCTCGCGCGCGGCATTCGCCAGGGCGCGGGCCTCGAACACCGTCCGGGTCAGCGGCTTCTCACAATAAACGTGCTTGCCCATCTTGATGGCCATCATGCTCACGACGGCGTGAACGTGATCGGGCGTCCCTACCACCACCGCATCGACGTTTTTCTCTTTCTCCAGCATGAGGCGGAAATCGCGGTACCGTTTCGCCTTCGGATACTCCTTGAACGTCTCGGCGGCATAGCCCCAATCCACGTCGCACAGAGCAACGATGTTCTCGCTGCTGACGTCATGCAGGTCGCTCCTGCCCTGGCCGCCGATGCCAACGCCGGCGATGTTGAGCTTCTCGCTCGGGGGCGTATGCCCCGCCCCACCCAGGACGTGCCTGGGCACGATCGTGACCGCCGCCGCGGCCGCCAGGCCGCCGCCCAGCAGGTTCCGACGGGAGATTGCCGCCCGGGAAATCCGCGTGCGATCTTTCAACGCCTTCATATGCCAGCCTTTCCCAAGAGTCGTCGTAACCTTCCATCACAGCCGGACGCTGCCTCCGGCTCACGCGAGCAACGATGTTCATGCCGGTCCAGAATATCCGAGCCTGTCCTGCTCTTCAATGACTTTCCGGCCAGCCAGGAATGGAGGGCGCGGCTACCTTTTGTGGGGCAGGCTGCGCCTGTCATGCCGCACGAAGTGAAGGGGTCCCTCAAACACAATATTTCGCGTTCTGCGAGTGGCCGGAAGCGATG
>CAYFUB010000879.1:0-9826 GCA_964346195.1 uncultured Pirellulales bacterium | reverse complement strand
GACGCTCGGCTCGAAACGGAAGCCTGCTTTCTCCGGCTGTACCACGCCGCTCCAGCCGTATTCCACTGTCGCACTATAAGCGCCATTTTCATCGCTTATGGGTTCGCCCGGCAGACCCTGCACGACCACACCCGGCGACCCGACAGTGCCCGAGATGATGAAGGTCAATGGCGAAGCCGCGTAGTCTTGCGCTGTCAAGTCAGCCGTAACAGAGCTGTACTCCTTCGCAGGAGGCTCGAATCTGTAGCCCAGTTTTGTCGGAACGACCCTGCCGGACCAGCCGTAGGGTACCGTTGCGCTGTAGACACCATTCTTGTCGCTTACAGGATTGTTCGGCAGCCCCTGCATCGTAACGTCCGCGAGCCCCGTGCTGCCGGAAATGGTGAGCGTCTTTCTGGTAATGCCCTGGGATTGTGCCACCTCGCCCAAGCCCGGCATGAGGAGGCCCAGGAGGGCAAGCGCTGCAATGGTTCGGTTGGCGTGTGTCATGTTTCTATCCTTTCACAGGCTGTCCGCCTTGTGAGCCCGGCTCATATCTTGTCGCCGCCGGGCTCCAGGTTATTCATTTCAGTTTTGTAGAGTGCCGGAGGAGTCGCTCGCGCGGGCGGCGAGAGTCTGGAAGCCCAAGCCTGTCCGCGTGGTGACCTGCTCCAGGGCCTTGGCGACGCGGTCGCGGTCGGCCCGCCGGCCCGCCTCGATGAGCTGGACCATATCCGCGAAGCGCTCGTCCACCAATCTTTGCGAATTGGCCGCGAGCTGGGCCGCCAGCAGCCGCAAGTCCCGGCGAATCTGTTCGACCACCTCGACCCGGAGTCTTTCATCGCCGGCTGCCAGGCCCTCCTGCAAACGCTGGTCCACCTCGGCCAGAACCTCTTCCCGCAGGGCCGCATGCAGCGAACCGGCGACCGATGCCTCCATCTCGGCACGAAGCTGCTCGACGTCTACCGGACGCGGGGCGGTCCGCCGGCCGATAACAATGCCCGCCCCGAGGACCAGGACGGCCGCGACGGCTATTCTCATAAACCCGCCGATGAAGGGAACCACCCGCCCGCCCGTCGGCTCGGCAGGCGCGACCCGTTGCAGGGCCTCTATCACCCTGTCCTGACGAGCGCTCATACCGACCCCGACCTGCTTGCCAAGCTCGACCAGAGCGTCGCCCTGCTCTTTGAGGCTTTGCAGGTACCGGCGGCAGCCGGCACATTGGCCCAGATGCTCGCGCAGGGTCTCGGCCTGCGGAGCGTCCAGCGCCCCCAGCACGTAATCAGCGATCCGATCCTGCATATTCGAACAAGGCTTGTTCATGGCGTATCTCCTTGCATGGTCAAGATGTCGTGCAACTCTTTGATGGCGGTCCGGAGCTTCAAATAGACCCCGGACGTGGATATATCGAGTCTCTCGGCGACGGCCTTGACGTCCCGGCCGTCGAAATAGTACATCACCAGCGGCAGCCGCAGGTCCCACGGGAGCCGGGCCACCGCCTGCTGCAAATCCTCATGGCCGGATGCCGCCGGCGGCCGCGGCAGCAGCCTCTCGGCGTCGAACGCCTTCTCGACGGCCTTGCGCTTGCGGAGCTCATTGATGCTCAGGTTCCGGGCGATGGCAACGACCCAGCCGCCGAACTGCGCGCCCTCGCGAAGCTGGCGGATGCGCTCGAATCCCCTGAGCATCGCCTCCTGCGCGACATCCTCGGCGTCGTGGACGTTGCCGAGCACGCCGAGACAGACGAGAAAGACCTGGTTGTAGTGCCGCCGGACCAGCCCGGCGTACGCCGACCGGTCTCCCCGGCTCGAAGCCATCACCAAGTCTTTATCGCTGCGTTCGTCCAATCCCGACTCCGCATTCGGATCGGGTTCCCAAACGCGACGAAGCGCGTTGGGGGGCCCGTTCCACAGTAGAGACACAAATCAGATCGCAGAATTACACAGAAAAGCCGCCTCCCGCCCGCAATTTTTTCAGAAGGGTCCCCCATTCGACCCGAAGTGCAGGTGCCCCCTGAGGACACAGAGACCTGCAGAATGGGCGACTCCGTTGTCCAGGCGGAGATCTCAAATCATCAGGAGGAGCTGAGGTCCGGATGCACCGTCAATACTCCTCCACCATCAGACGGGGAATGTACCGGAAGTGTCTGGAGTTCCGCGTAATCAAGGCATGGCCATGTACGATGGCCGTGGCGGCAATCAACACATCCATGTCGCCGGCGGGTTTGCCGATTCGCTGGAGGAAGCCGGTGATCGAACCGAAGACGCGCGCCGCCGCATCGTTGAACTCCAGAATCTCGAATTCACTCAACAGGCTGCGGATGGCTTTCTCGTCTTCTTCCGGACATGGGGATCGCGCCACGCCGACGTAGAGTTCGGCAAGATTGAAACGGGTGGTGGCCAGACCGTTTCCCTTCCCGGCCAGTTCCTCAATCTTCCTGATCGCCCGTTCTCTTCGCGGAGATGTTCTGCCACCCAGATCGATCAGGATCGTGGTATCGAGGCACGCCATTACCGCCTCCTGTCGGACGCCCGGCGCCGTCGCTTCACGTGTGATCCAATGGCGGCGGCGGCCTCCTCGCTGATCGGCTGCTCTTCAATCCGCTTCAGAAATCCACGCACGTCCGGCGGCTTTCTCACCACACGCTTGATGACCTGACTGAAGGATTCGTCCTCTTTCTGAACGGCCTTCAGCCGGTCGTAGGCTTCCACATCGATGGTAATCGTTTTCGTGGCCACGACGCCATCCTTTCCAATGTGCACATACATGCATGTACATATAGAATATACTTCGCGTTGGCTTCTGTCAAGCGGCGGGACCACCTGAAAGACGAGAAAACTGTCGACTCCTCCGCAGGCTCAGGCAAAGAAAAACAAACGGCCGAGACTGCCCGGCCGTTATGCACGATGTTCGTCATTGTATCGGCGGTGAAGGTAGTGCCGATGGCGACCGCGGTGACTACCGGGGGTCGGAAAGGGTGTAGTCGGCGGGGATGTTGGGCTCGAACAGGGCCGGATCGATCTCGGCATCCCATCGGAAGTGACCCATGACCATGTGCGACGGCCGAAGTTGGCCCTCGTTCATCATCTGTCCCTCCGACTCGATGCGAACGGGCCAATTCGTCTTCACGTCGGCCCATAGCCGGAGGGTCTCCTTATCCTCCCTTTTGGCCTCGATCCCTTCGACCTCGATGCCGTCGATCTCGCTGCGTCCGAGCTTGGTGTAGTCCCACGAGAGAATCCACTCGAGCCATTGCCTGGGGTCCTGCTGCTCGACCAGCGCGGCGGCCTGCTCATCCGACAGGGTTCGCTCAAAGTATCGCTTGAGCTGCGGGTGAACGATGTAGGCGACCTTGCGGGCGGGAAGCAAATACTTGACCATGTATAACTGACCCTCCTTGTAGGAGTCGATCCGGCTTCCGTGTTCCTTGCTCACGTAGACGTCGGATTCATCTATCCACTGCCGCCCCTCTGGATACGTCATCGTCAGTCTGAATTTGTAGGTAACGATGGGGACGTTCTCGACCTTGGCCAGCACCTCGCCCCAGGCGACGCTTGCGCCGTCGGGCGAAACGCCAAGGTGATACAGAACGACACCGGCCGCGGCGACGATCGCGGCGGCGGCCGCCAATTGCATGATTCTACTTCTCATGATGTGTTCCCTCCATATCGAATGTCCGTATGGTTTGGTTTGAGCGAGACCCTGACGGAAGCGCCCGGCGATATCCTCCGCCCTTCGACGGACGTCGGATGGTTCCTCCATGCCGCCCAGGCAATTCAGGATGTCGTTCAGGTTATGCTTCGCCATCGTCCCACTCCCATTCTGCCTGCAACCTGCGCTTCAGGGCCGTGACGGCTTTGGACACGTGGCTCCTGGCGGTCGCCTCCGTGCAGTGGAGGTCGGTCGCAATGGCCGGGTAGTCCTTCTGTTCCAGGTACCGCATTACCACGGCTCGGCCCTGCTTCTCGGGCAACCGGGCCAGCGCCCGCCGGACTGCTTGTTGGAGTTCCGCCCGGTCGGCCTCCGGCCCTGATGGCCCGTGGGAGTCCGGCCGTCGTACGGGCATGCTTCCATCCCGGCCGATGCGGCTGCGCCACGCCCGCGAGTTGGCGCTCAGAGCGATGCGGTAGATGTACCCCTCGGCCGGACCGCGTTCGAGTTGCTCGAGGTGCCGCCACATGCCCATCAGGGCGTACTGCATCGCCTCCGCGAAAATCTCCCGGTCGCCGGTCAGCTTCCAGAGCACCGCCGTCAGAAAGCGAAGGTGCTTCGCTCTCACCCTGTCAAAGACCTCAATTCGCTCGTCGTGCCTCATGGCCGACCTACAAGAGGAGACTGAACATGCTCGACTCTCACTTTAGAATAACCGCCGTGCGGTGCGAATGTGTAAAGGGTCTTTCAGAAAACCTGTCGGCTGGGGGGTTGAAGGGGTCTGCTCGCGTGCATCAAAGCCAGATGACTTCCTGCAGGACGTGTCGGATCCACCGGGAACCGTCACGCTGAAGGCCTTCGATCTCGGCGGTCGTATAGGGGAACACGTCACATGGCACGGAGAGACCGCCCGGCAGGAAGTCCGGGATGCGGTCGCGGAAGAGTTTGTCGCTGGTGCGCAGGACGATCAGCAAATCGGCGTCGCTGCGCGGGCCGTAGGTGTCGGTCGCGTAGGAACCGAACAGGCCGATCTTCTCCACCTCGGGATGTGCAGCCTGTAAATCGGCGACCCAGTCGCGCAGTTCCCGCATGACTCGCGTTTTATCCGCGAAGAAGACTTTCACAGTATCCGATGATCCGTCGCGCATGTTCAATCGCCACAATTCGTCCGTCGTCCAAAGGTTGCGCGGCTCGTTTCGTCCATCGGTTGCGTCGGGTCCCCGAACGCAACGTATCGTGTTTGGGAGCCCGTCAAACGGCACCAGCACTGTTCCGCGATCCACGCAACCGTAACGAGCCTCGCAACCGCGACCGCTTGACGATCATTACGGATTCTACATCGACCCGGCCTTCCAGGCAAAGGGCTTTCCAGTGAGGCGTTCGTAGGCTTCGATGTACTTTTCGCTGGTTTTTTCGACGATGTCGGGCGGCAATTCGACGCCGGGGCCGGACTTGTTGAAACGGATGTCTTCGAGATAGTTGCGGACGAACTGCTTGTCGAAGCTCTCCTGGTCGCGGCCGGGCTCGTACCGGTCGGCGGGCCAGAAGCGCGACGAGTCCGGCGTGAGCACCTCGTCGATGAGAATGATTTTACCGTCCGCCGTCAGGCCCCATTCGAATTTCGTGTCGGCCAGAATCAGGCCCCGGCTCTCGGCGTAGTCACCAGCCTTCTTGAAGACCTCGATGCTCTTGTCACGAACGTACGTGGCTTTGTCCCGGCCGACGATCTTGACGGCCTCGTCGAAGCTGATGTTCTCATCGTGCAGGCCGCGTTCGGCCTTGGTGGCCGGCGTAAAAATGGGCTCGGGCAACTTCGCGCTTTGCTTGAGACCCGCCGGCAGCTTCACGCCGCAGACGGTGCCGTTCTGCTCGTATTCCTTCCAGCCCGAGCCGGCCAGATACCCGCGCACGACGCACTCGATGGGCAGCACCTCGACCTTCCGGACCAGCATGCTCCGGCCTTTGAGCTGGTCCGCATACTCGGGGAAGGGCGCCGGGAGATCGGCGACGTTGTCGGAGAGAAGATGGTGCTCGACCGCCCCGCCGAGGAAATCGAACCAGAATCTGGAAATCTGCGTCAGGACAATGCCCTTATAGGGTATGCCGTTGGCCATGACGACGTCGAACGCACTGATCCGGTCGGTGGCCACGATCAGCAGCTTGTCGCCGAGGTCGTAGATATCGCGTACCTTACCCCGTGTCGGCTCGCGCCCGGGGATACTCGTCTGTTGAATCGTCTGCATGGCAACTCCTTAATACCGCGGGCTCCGGTTCCCAAACGCATCATCTCGCGTTTGGGGGCCCTTTCCAGCCCGTGATCCCAATCCGTGGGCACGATGCCCATACTACTCAATACCCCTTCGAGCAAGCGTCGTATCCTAAGCCCTGGACCTCCGCGTGTCAATCCGAACTCACCGCCCGCCACGGGGATTCCTCCGCCGCGACCCGGTCGACTCCGGTCTGCACAGGCTTTTCGGCCGGAACCAATACATCTGGCACTCTGTGGGTACCAGCGGAGAGCGAAAGAATCTCGCACCCAGCGCAGGACCAACCGGTGGCGAGTGGATGGATTTGCCTCAAGCCGGAAGATGCAGTATGATGGTGGCATGGGGCAAGCCGCACGGAACAGATAGCGACGTTCTCGCATGACAGGCGGCTTTCGGTTCATCGTGGATGGAAAGGGCAGGGAGCTGGCTCCAGGAGAGATCTTTTCACGCGGGTGAGTCTATGGTGACGGTAAAGCTGTTGCTGTGCTGTGTGTCGGTGGTTCCGGTCGTTTCGGCAACGAACGTGAGCGGCTCTTCCACGGGCCGAACTCTTGCCGTTGGGGACCCCAATGCCGTCTTGCGGACGGTGATATCGGCGCTTAAGGCCATCGAGCAGCCGGCGACAGGAAGAGGCAGAGCTATCATGACCATCAAGAGCGGCATGACCCGGTACACCGACAAGGAGGTCGTGGCGGACTTCGTCTTCAAGAATCAGAACTCTCGCACGGATGTCCTCGTGCGTGATGACTCGGGCGCGCTCTCCAGATTCTACTGCGATGCCGTGTCGGACAAGGCGAGTATCCGCGTGTATCGCGGGGCCGCTATGATTCAACAAGCGGATCTTCATGAGCGCAGCATCGGTTACGATTTCTCTCCAGCAGTATTTATCGATGTGACCGGTTACCCGGTCATGAAGCACCTGGAGGCCACTCTGCACGTCCCGGAGACCCGGCGGTCCGTGGAGCTCGACGACAAGGGGATTCTCCATTATATGACAAGTGCCGCGGAACGCATGCCTTCCGGCAAGCCGCGGGCCGTAACTAAGATAGGGTTTGACACGGAAAAGGGCTTCCTACCTATCTACTACGAGGCGATACACAACAGACCTGACGGCACCTGGAGCGCCCAGACGATCCGCCTGGAGTGGGTCCAGTATAACGACGTCTGGTACGTTTCGCGTGTCGAACGGGATTCGCTCCCCAGCCATAAGACGCGCTTCACGTTTGTGGTGGAGAGCTTCACTCCCAATGCCGAGGTCAGCGATAAGGAATTTACCCTGGAAGGACTGGGCATCCCGGAGGGTCTGCGCGTCGAGGACTCCATTGCAGGGATCACCTATCCCTATCGATCCTCCGGCAAGCCCGAATTTGTCCGGAAGATAATCAAGAGGCGGGTTGATTCGTCAGGCACCCACGTCGATTCCAACCAGAGACCTGCACCAGCCAACGCGGATCAACGCGCAGATGGACCCACGGACGTCTCCGTGGTGGGGCAGACCTCCGCCAGGGCCACCTGGACCCGCTGGGTGGGACTGATAGCAGCAGTCATGCTCATCGGGGCCGTCGGGTTCATCGGGATTTGGGGCCGGGGCGTTCGACGACGCGGTTGGCACGGTGTATAAGGATTTCGGCCGGTGCACGGGCGGAAGCTTCGCTGAGACGGGCCTCGATGTGCTTGTCAATTTTGGCGCGGAGTCTGGCGGTGTCGGCGGTTTGGGGCAAATACTCGAAGAGACGGTCGAGGAAACCCCGCTCCTTGAGTCTCTCCAGAGAGGCCGCGAAGTTCATGTCGTAGACCCAGCCAATCTGGCAGAGCCGCATGTCGTTGAGCGTGCGCAGCTTCGTGTATTCCATGAGTTGTCCGCTCATGACCGCCTCGAACACCTCCGGCGAATAGCGCGGCTCGTCGAGCAGCTCGATCTCGAATCGGTGTCCGGCCGGGTCTGCTCGGTGACGTTCATAGATTTCCACCACGACGCGCAGGATGTCGAGCTTGTCGGCGTCGCGGAGCAGCTTCGCGAACAGCAGGGCCTGGCCGTTAAGACCGTCGGGCAACGACTTGCGGCCGTGATGCTCGATGGTGGTTTCCACCCATTGCCGTTCCTCGCGCCGCAGGCTCCCCAGGACGCCCTCCTGTCGGAGGACCTCGACACTCAGGCGGGAATGGTCCACGCTCCTGGCGTCGTTGTAGGTGCGATATCGGGAGAACTGCGGAAAGCGGCCAAGGTCGTGAAAGAGGGCGACCGTCTCGGCGATGCGCTTCTGGTCGTCGTCGAGGGCCAGCCGCCCGGCCAGAAAGAGAATCTCCCGGCACGTGTGCCAGGTGTGCTCCTGTTTGATCCGCAGATGCTCGTCCACGCACTCGTCGTGGCCGAGGAAGCGGTTCGTATATGTGTCGAACCAGCCCTTGAAACGATCCAACTGGTACGGCTCCATGAATGCCCCGTTCCCAAAGGTCATAAAGGAAAAGTGGTAAGTCTATCGCAAAGGGCCGGCGCTGACCAGTGGCCGGCCGAAAAAATCCGGCGGCCCTTTCCAGACGGCCGGAGAGCAGTATAATGGGACCACGTCAACAGAGCATAATGTGTGGATGCGTGAAAGCGTAGAGGCGTTGGAGCGTGAACGGGTCGGCGCATCTACGCATTTATGCTCCGACCTTCTACCACGGGAGTGCGATATGCCGACAGTGAAGGACATTATGGTTCGAAAGCCGAGCCAGGAAGAGATCGAGCGCTGCCAGAGCTGGCCGATCTGGACCTGCGACCCGAGCACGTTCGACTGGTCGTACACGGAGAAGGAGACCTGTCTGATCCTGGAGGGAGAAGTGACCATCTCGGACGGCAGAGAGTCCGTGAGCTTCGGGCCGGGCGATCTGGTCGTGTTCCCGCGGGACCTCGACTGCGTCTGGAACGTCGAGAAAGCCGTGCGCAAGCACTACAACTTCGGCTGAAAAGCAGGACTTGCGAAATGCGGTACCAGGTCAGCTCGGCTCGCGCCACTGGCGCGAGTCGCGGGTGTCGCCTTTGGGGATGATGGCCAGTTCTTCCGGCTGCAAGGGCCAGGGGCTCTCGAAAGGAATCAGGCCGGCGGCGCCGATGCCTTTCTGACGCGCGGGCGAATCGGCCGGCAGGGAAAAATCTTTGGCGGTCGGGTCGGCAAACTGCGGGTCAGCCACGGCGCCGGCTTTCTCGTCCAGCGGGATCGTCCGCTTCGCGTCGGCGTTACGCCACCATTGGAGGTTGTGCTCGTTGGCCCAGAACAGGTTGTTCTCCAGGGTGATTTGCCCGTCGGACCGGGCGAAAGGTGAGCGGCCCGAGATATCACCCAGATGCACGGCGGTCGGATTGTCGTAGAAGATGTTCTTGACGACGACAGGCTCCGAGGCCCCGAGGACCTCCAGTCCGGAGCGCTCGTTGCCGGCGAACGTGTTGCCCTCGATGACGTCCTGGTTCTGAAACCAGCAGGACATACCGGTCATTTCATTGTCGTAGAGCAGGTTGTTTTTCACGGTGGCTGCGGTCTGGCCGGAGGCGTAAATCCCGCAGCGGGCGTTGCCGAAGATGAGATTGTCCCGCAGGGTCGGCGAGACGTCATCGTATCGAACGCCGTGCCATGCCGCGCCCGAGATGCGGCACCGCTCAATCACCGCTTCAGTACTGCGGCCCGCGATACGAATGCCCGCGTAGTGGCAGTTGCGAATGTCGCTGTCATGGACGTGCGCGCGGGAGGGCTCGGCGCCGGATGTCACGCCGAGGCCCGTGCCCCAGACGGCGGCGACCAGCGTCCGGTCGATTTCCACGTCGGAACCATCCTGAATATGGATACCGTTCCCCGGCCCCGCGAGTACGGCGCAATCCGCCATCCGCGCGCGGCTGTGATCGAATTTGACAATCGGCAGGCTCACGCTGGCGCCCTTGACGCGCCCGCCCG
>CAYFUB010000878.1:0-4718 GCA_964346195.1 uncultured Pirellulales bacterium | reverse complement strand
GTCCTCGGCAGGCGCGTCAGGCCAGCCAGCCTGAAAGAGCGGCTGGACGCGGCGGGCACAGCGGGCCGCAAAGGCCACCTGGGCCCAGCGAGGCAACCGCTTTATCTCCTTTTCGCGGGGCAGTTCCGGTTTCCTCTTCAGCTCGCCTATCACCCTCTCCCCGACAATCATCGTGTCCTTGGCGATCGTCGGCCAGCCGGGGGGCTCACCTTCGGGCCACAAGGGCCCGAAGAATTCCGGCGGAACCGGCGCCTTGTCCGTCCAGCCCTCCATCTTCGCCGCCGTCCTGAGCATCTCAAAGTCTATTCGCATCGCGCGAACCATGGGGCCCTCTGCCGCGGTGCCCTGGACGGCGTCGGCGGCATTGGCAGTGGCCCGGGCGGCAACGTCCCGGGTGACGGCCCCAGAAACGGGGGCCTGGTAGGCGTCGGCAGCAGCACGCGCAGCGGAGAAAGCGCGGACGTGGTCGCCGGCGGAAACAGCGGCGGAAAAGACGGAGGCCGCCACAGGGTCGGTGGCGGCGCTGGGTATGCCGGCGGCCGACCTCTCAGCAGCGGTGATCGCCCGTTCGACGCGGTAGACGTCCTCGGCAGGCGCGTCAGGCCAGCCAGCCTGAAAGAGCGGCTGGACGCGGCGGGCACTGCGGGCCGCAAAGGCTACCTGCGCCCAGTGGGGCAACCGTCCTATCTCCCTTTTGGAGGGCGGCTTGAGTCTTTTCTTCTTTGCCATCCTTCGCTCCTCAAAAGACCTCGTCAATTCTACGTCACGGCTCGGGAATTGGCAAGGCAAAAAACGGCCTTGGCGAATCATCCGTCAGGCTGCTGGGACCGCCGGTCGCATTCTTGGTCCCCCGCTCGCCGCAGGCCGGGCCGGCCCGTGTCCCGGCCTGTTGGTCTGCGAAGTTCTCCTCTCCTTTTTCGCTAGCCGGCCAAGGCCTTTTCGACGGCCGGCATAACGTGCTCGCGCCAGAAGCCCGTGGTGCAGAAAACCGTCACGCGGCAGTGGTTCGGCCCGGTGGCCCGGATCGTGATCAGCACCGCCACGCCCCGTGTGCCGGCATGGGAGACATAGATATTGCTCTCCTCGATATCCGGCCAGATCTCGTGGTGCAGGGCGTTCTCCACCAACTCCCGGCGGAGTTCGCCCAAAATGGCCCGGCAGGCGGCGAGATAGGACATCTCGGTATCAAGGGTCTCTTCCCGCCCGCGCCCGCCCGCCGTTGCTTGCTCCCGCACCGTCCCTCCACCGCACCCCCCGGCCGCCAAGAACACAATGGTGAGCCAGATTGTACATTTCATGTTTCTCTCCGCCTTTTGTCTCGAATTGTTATAGTCAAAACTGCCTACGACGGCCTACGCTCTGCTACGAGTTGCCGCAGCAGGTCAATCATCTTCTCCTGGTTCTTGACGATAACGTTCACGCGTATGATCCAGCGGAGGATCGCCACTTGGATCAGGAAAATGATGAGGACCACTCCGGCATAAAAAAGAAACATCGCCATCGCGTCCGCCGCCGCATCGGGGACTTGGGCTAGCCACAACATCTTTCTCCTCTCCTTTCTGCCGCCTCGCGCGCGGTCAAAAAAAATCTGAAGATTCCCATCAACATCGGCCCCCGGATTTCGCTTCCATAAACGTGGGGGGGCTAACTCGCGAATTCTTGGCTCCCGGAATCTCTTGTATACAATACCCGACCGGCTGACACGCGCCAGCGCGGGGCTACCGGGGCCGGGCGGGCGTCACACAATCGAGGTAGTATCCATGAGCACCAGCAGCGGCACGGAGATCAAGGACCCCATCGTCATCCAGGTTTTGCTCCACTCTCGTGTCAACCCTTTCGACCTCGCTTTTTGCCACGGGGCCCGAGAAGTTCTTCAGCGGCGGCTCGGCCGGCGCCAATCCGCTCCTCGATGATCTCCCGCACGACCTCGACCAGCGAGTTCTCGAACTGGCCGGTGAGAAGCTGCAGCCGGGTCTGCTCGGGGAGATCGATCCACAGTTTGGCCGCAGCGCTCCAGCAGTGCCCAATGGTAAAGCCCTGCGGCACGGCCTCCTGCATCTTGTTGAGAATGCCCGGATAAAGTCGCACCGTGGCACTCTCTGTCAGCTTTTGTCGCTCCACCTTTTTTTTGCCATAACCATAGCATACACCGCGAGTTAGCCGCCTCTACAGAATCAAATAGTCTCTTTGTGCTTTCATAATGATCTTTATGTTCACAAATGTGTGCACGCTTCTGGCCATCCGGATGATGATTGAGTGAGTTGTGGATGAACCTTTTCCGGTAGGGAAGAAATGACATCCCGAACGAGTCAAATCAGATCGGCACGCAGGGCGACGGCAAGTTCGCGCGCGGCACGGTCGGTGGGGCTCCATCCCGGTAGGACAACAGATCGGCGACCACCGGTCTGATGTGAATGATGCGGCGATCCTCCAAAACCGCCGTTGGCACTATAGGTCATGGACGCGCCGGCGTCAAGAAGATCTTGTCCGTTTTAGGATAGGGCCGCAGGAAGGGAAACATGCGGGACCGGGTGACAGGCATGGACAGATGCGAGCCACGGCGAAACAGCCGGCAACCTCTTCCCTACCGAGGTCTCGACCTGTGGTTGTCTCGCCTTCTTCCCTTTCGCTGGCGGTGGGGATTGCTATCGGCAACCGCGACCACCGGTAGCGCTGGATCCGCTTTGGGGCCTTCTGGCACGAGGGCAAGCACTACCGCATCGTCTGTGACAGCGAGGGCGGCCCCCTGGGACCGTGTCGGCCGGCCCCGGGCAACCTGGCCGACTATCGCGTCCGGGACGGCCGGCAGGGCCGGCGAGGTGTCCAATGACTCACCAGCAGCCAGCCGAGCGGATGCACGTCCGCGCGCAGGAATACCAGGCCTTGGAGCGCGTCGTCGCGGAGGCCGAAGGGATCCTGGTCCCGCCGTTCAATCGCTTCGGCTGCATCGTCCTGTGCCCACGCCAGGAGGGCAGCCTCCGCGGCGTGAGTCAGGCGACGGACAGCAATACGGTCCCGCGCGCCGCGGTTCCCGGCCCGGCGGATGTCACCGTGATCGACGATTTCGAAATGGCCTGATTCGCAGGGCCGTGGTTGACAAGTGCCGCTCTTTGGTAACTGAATAGTTTTTCGCATCGGGCTTGTGGCGTGCGTTTGGACCTGGCGCGCTGCACGGGTACCTCGTATGCTGTGGGCCTGAACCCGGCCGGACGCGGCCGGGTGCGGGCTTGCGGCGTGCTCGAACAAAAGGAGGTACCTATGAACTTAGAGCACACCGAAGTTACGACGTTCAGCCTGTTATTGGAAAAGTTTGATCGCACATTTCCCGACCAGGAGGAAGGGACCCGGTACATGAGGCGCCTGGCGTTTGCCCAGTTGATCGCGGTTTGCGGGGATCTGCTGCTCGGTGAGGAGCGGTACGCATATCTGCTGTGGCTGTGGTCGCGCGGGTGGATGACGCCCCGCATGTACAAATGCCTCGATGACAATTGGCGTTCGCGGCGCCGGGTCCGGGAGAAGGCCGGCACAGCCGGCCTGGCCCAGAAGCACCTCCGCAGCACGTTCGCGACGAACCGCCTGCGGGACGGCCTCGATCTGCGGAGCGTCCAGAGCCTGATGGGCCATAGCAGTATCGAGACGACGGAAAAGTACCCGGCCCCGGACGACGGCGCAATGGACAAGGCGAGGCAGGTGGGAACCGCTCGCCTTAGCCGGCTCCAGCTCGCGACTGCCGGAGCCTGAAGGTCCCTCGTGGGGACCAACGCCAATCGGGGCGAGTGGACTTGAACCACCGACCTCTTGCACCCCATGCAAGCGCGCTAGCCAAACTGCGCCACGCCCCGAAGCACACCTTCATTGTAACCATGCCCGCCACGATGAACAAGCGCTTTTTTGCAGAAATCGTGTCGAGTCTGCGACTACACTCTGCGGGGCAAGCTACATTTGTCATGCTGAACGGAGTGAAGCATCTGGCCTGTGAACGAGAGGTCTTGGTCACAGGCAAGCGAGACCTCATATGCGATGCCCAGATCCTTCGCTGCGTTCAGGATGACGGAGCCTGTGCAAACCGTTGCCTCCTGTGCGTCTGTCGTCCTCACGAAACGTAATCGCACACCATATTACGCGGCGGCCGGTACCCGGGTGGTTCTTCGCAGTCTTCTCTCCCGCACCATGGAGTAGAGGACGGGCACCACCAGCATCGTGAGGACCTCGATGGTCATGCCGCCGAAGGAGGGGATAGCCATCGGGACCATGATGTCCGAGCCCCGACCGGTCGAGGTCAGGATCGGGATCAGGGCCAGGATCGTCGTGGCGGTCGTCATCAGGCAGGGCCGTACCCGCCGGGAGCCCGCCTCGATCACGGCCTGACGGATTTGTCGCTTGTCCGCAGGGGACCTGTTACGGAACGTTTGCTCCAGGTACGTGCTCATCACCACCCCGTCGTCGGAGGCAATGCCGAACAGGGCCAGAAAACCGACCCAGATCGCCACGCTCAGATTGATCGCGTGGACCTGGAACAGCGTCCGCATATTGACGCCGAACACGTTAAAGTCCAGGAACCAGGATTGGCCGTACAGCCAGATCAGCAGAAAGCCGCCCGACCAGGCCACGATGATACCCGAGAAAATGAGCAACGTCGTCGAGACGGTGCGAAACTGCAAATAGAGAATCAGGAAGATGATGAACAAGGCCAGAGGAATCACCACCAACAGCGTCTT
>CAYFUB010000877.1:0-23941 GCA_964346195.1 uncultured Pirellulales bacterium | reverse complement strand
CCGGCCGTTTGGGATTTCGGGTTTCCGTCATTGGCTTTTGTCTCGAATTTCGACATTCGGATTTCGAATTTGCCCGCGCACTACTCCCACTTCGACGCCCTGGGCTCCTGTATTGCCTTGAGCGGCGCCGACGGCAACACCGCCGTGCTGTACGAGTACAGCGTCTACGGCCAGGTGGCTGCCAGTGACCCGAACCATCCCAACCGCTTTATGTTCACGGGCCGCGAGTTCGACGCCGACACAGGGCTCTACTACTACCGCGCGCGCTACTACCACCCCGAAATCGGCCGCTTCCTCCAGACCGACCTAGTACGCTACGGGGCGGGGATGAACCTGTACAGGTACTGCGGGAACAACCCTATCGCTTTTGTGGACCCGAGCGGGTTGGTCAGGGTTGCGTTTTATGATGGAGGCGATATCGAGCCAAGGTGGAAGGGCTGTGCTGATGATGATTACTTCGACCTATCCTACGATATGAGAGGTGGTGAGGCAGAGGGTTGGAGACCCGAAGCATACATAATATATGCTCTTGACGATCTAAAATCTCAGGGGATCGACGTGACAGACGTCTATTTCTTCGACCATGGTCTCAGATGCGAATCCTGGGAGCACGAGACGTGCGATCCCACCAAATATGGCGTGGAGCTGGGAGATTATCAGTTTTGGGAGGACCTGCCATCTGCAGATTATTCAGCCCTCGAACACTACTCTATAATACTTGGGGCCGTTACGAAGGCCGATGACCCGAACACTCCCGAATACGACGGTACGACGCTACACTTTAGAGGCTGTTTTGAAGGCAACTTAGCTGAGCAGATATGCGCGTGGTCCGGTTGGCGGACTACCGGTTTCACAGGCTATGTGTCTTTCTTGCTCAACGCGACCATACCTTCGGAACCGCCAGGAGCTGACTACCATGGTGGCGGGTTCTACGTCACCGCAACCCCTGGTCAGAAGATCACGCAGTATCCAGGATACGAGCATGTGCGGGAAGATGGTTACTATGACTACTGACAGTGGACGGGGACATCGGCAGGATCAGGATCTCTCCAGGAGAGATTCATGGCCTGGATGAACCTCTTCGCGCCCACATCGCTGGTGGAACGATGCGGCGATCCCATGCAACGTCTGTCGGTTGCTTGGTCGCCGCGCGCTCCTGACCGGAAACGGAGCTTGACCGAGCGAAATGCGCCAGCCGCACATGGATGTGATTTGGACGCGACCACCCGTTTCAGTGCGAGCCTGGCAGGAACTCGGTTGACGCCGTGGGATTGAGTTGAAGAAACTCTTGCAGGTAAAAAGGTCTTGATGGCGGAAGCGACTGATTTGCGCCAACTAGTGTAGTGGTTGACAAATACTCGCGATTACAGTTGTACGGCATATGCCCATTTTTGCGGCACCAGAGAATGGATCTCCAGCCATTAACCACGAACTTAATGTTGCATCTGAGTTAAACACTACACTAGTGTTTGGCCAAGCCGCAACGGCGCGGTGAGACACATGCTAAGGGGCCCATTCTATGGGCAGACAAACGTTTCTGCGGCCCCTTGTCTCAAAGAGAGTATCGCATCGTGCTTTATCATTGACTTTGCATGATGTATATGACAGAATGACCATAGTCATACGAGGCGGATGCCTGTTTTGTGAGTTGTGGGGATTATTTCCACATAACAGAGGTGTGGCACAGAGAATCCCAGGGGCACCTTGGCCTTTGTAGCCTTGGTGAAGCCGAAGGAGGAAGAGCAATGAGACAATGTACGAGATTCGCTTGGCTGCTTTTGGTCACGGGGGCCTCGGCAGGGGCGGTTGCGCTGGCCTGCCCGTCGGCTGCGCTGGCCGCTTGCACGCAGCAATTCTCTGGGGAGCCAAATGGCTTGCGTTTCGATCTGGCGGACAGGTTCAAGTTCCTGTGGAGCTCGGCTGAACTGTCCGTCCAGACCGTGAACCCCGTCGGGAGCGAAGACCCGCAGATGCAGGGAGGAGGAAGCAGGCTCACGGTTTCGGTCAAACTAAGCATCCTCAATACCGAGGGCTTGCTTGCGCTGGATGTGGACAACCCCGTGGTTTTCGCCGTGCTCAATGCACACGGCGGCCACATGGCTTGGCAGGGTAACCCACTGGACGATTTGCGACAGTATCACAGAGTGGGAATAGAGACGGTTCACGTTGATGGCTCTCTGGTAGATAAGTTCATGCCGGTGGGTACGGTGATTGAGTTGCAGTTGGACCCCAATCATGCCCCGCCCTCTTCGATTGCCTCAATCAAAGGGTATCTTCACGGCCTCTATGTGGACGATGTCATTGAGGTGGATGTGCCGTATGATCCCAACGGTGGGTGGGTTGAGCCCCACGCGGACGCGGACCTGCTGATCCTTGTCGATCCGGCGAATCCGCCGGCACCGGGGCCACTCCAGTATATACCCATCCCGGCTGCTCTGGCCACACCATATGTTCGTTCCAGACCGAAACAGATAGCGCTGTATAGCTACATGACATCGGTGAAATCGAAGACAGCGCATCTGATTATGGCCCTGGGCACCGTGTCATATTCTCCCAGTATCTATGGTGCGGTCAGTCATGTCATAGTAGAGACACAATTGTTTGACTCCCAGCACAATAAATGCACACGCTTCCCGACGCAACAACGGGCGGTCAGTGAATTTGCTCTGGGCGTGGGAGCCCACTGCCTCGGGTGGCCGAGCCAGGACGACAACAGCTATGACACGATACGCCACGTTGTTGGCGTTCATCCGGTTGAGGTGAAGATTCCCTTTGTGTTGACGGGTATCCCTGTGCCCAGCATCCGCGCGCCAACTGGGGAATGATACACGAGGCGGGTGGGCAGAAGGGAGCAGACAGTGAATCGTGACATGGCGGACTTCTCGGGTTGCCATCCTCCTTTCGCCGGCTTTTTTCTCTTGCCGCCCGCTCCTCCAGCGGTTAGCGGCCTGTCCCAATTGCCGCCGTGCTGGCGACCTTCTTGCCGCATCCGACCATCGGCCCCGCCTCCCCGGCCTCTTCGCCCGCCGCCCATCCTGTTCCGCCGTCCTTCGCACCGCCCCCCGTGCCCCTCGATTCCCCCACGCCCCAATTCCCCCGCCCCGTTCAGCCCTGGTCTTGACCTCTACCACCCCCTTCCTTCCCGGACTGCCAGCCAGCCCTCCATGAATGGTACAGGCCCGAGGCCATGCCCTACCGCCGGCCCAGTCCCTTTCTGACCGCACTGTGGCCGGTGATGGCGTGCCTGGCCCCGCCAAACCCACACAGAATATATGCCGGGAGCAACCAGACTATCACCGCCGGCGGCGTGGGTGTAATCGGGTCATCGTTGGCGTCGAGCACGCGGGTGGGCAGGCCCCATTCGTGCCGTCGAGCGTGTTCACGGTTGCCACCGTCACGGTCGCCGCGGCAATCTTCGCCACATCCAGCGTGAATCGTCACTTAGCGTTTCTGGCAAGGATTGTAAACTTCCGCCGGCTGAATCTCGTACGTGGTCGTTCCGTCCGGGACGGTGAGCCAGATACCCTCGATCTTCAGAATTTTGGTCGCGCCGTTGTAGCCCTTGACGAGTCGGCTCTGCCCGCTGCCCGTACCGCCGGTCAGAACGATACGGCACTTGTTGGGCGGATAGAAGTCGTCAATGGCATTGGCGTCGGCAGCCAGAGTAATCGTATAGGGCGTGCCCGCCTGGGTCGTGCCGCTCGCCAACGATGTGCCGTAGGCGCTAGCGGCGATCTTCCCGTCCGCAACCGTGATCGTGTTGAAGTCAGCGGGTAGTTTGCTGTCCGGCGCCGTGTTGACATCCGCAATCAAAGGCAGGGTCACGGCCACGGCGTAAGCGTCGCCCGTCTGGGCCGCCGTGGTCTTGAGCGCGGAATTGTTGACGTTGTCGAGGTAGGCGGCCCGCGTCGCCGTGTAGGCGGATCAGGTTATAGTGTTTGGCGCCTGCGCAGCCAGCCGACCAAGCCCATGCCGATAGTGCCGAGCAGAACTGCGCCGGGAGCGGGGATGGCGAAGACCACGGTTATGCTGGATTCGTGCAATTCAGGTGCATCGGCCCACATCTTCAACCTGTACGTATGCGTCGTATCAATGGGAACTGACATCGACGTCTCCAGAGTTGGCCCCGTTTCAAGCCAACCCCCTGAGGGCCAGCCCAGAATGTCCCATGACTGCTGTGTGGTCAGGTCGATCAGCGTTGCCGCCGCCCACCCCCAAGGCCCGATGTCGCCGTACACGTTACGCCAAGCATTGATGGGTAACTGAGTACCCACGCCTTCAAGCGCGAAGTCTACGACCAGGGAGGCTTCGGCCCAGTTTAGAGGCACGGCGTCAGAATGAAACACACACATAGTGTTCTGAGCCACGGTGAAGATAATATTGCCCCCGCTCGAATACGCCGTCGCCAGACTGTAGACATGCAGCACACTATCCGCGTCGTCATCAAAAACCGACGGGTAACGAGCGCCGTGGATAATCTCGCCGTAAGCGGGCGGCGTTGAGAGCGTCAGGTTGTATGAGAACGTTACATATTTGCCGTCGGGGTAATGTATACCCTCGGCCCACCCAGACACGTGGTAACTCTCACTGAGAAAGTTCACGCTCAGCCCTGCGCGCGCCGAGACCACCGGCAGGGATACGAGCAGAACCAAAACGGGGACAGAGATCTTTGTTGTTTTCACCATTCTCTCCTCCAAATATATCGGTTCGTTTCGCGTATGTTGAAACACAGCTCTCTCACCGTGCAACGAATGGAACGACCTCGCCCATCCTCCCTGACGAACATACCTTCGTTCGGGCTATCAGTCTACCAGATTAGGGCGGTGTTGTCAACAGCCAGAATCCCCGATAGATTGTCAGGATCGTCACAGGTAAAATCATCCATGTCCGAGAACATCTTCTTACGGGGCCAGCCATGAAAAAGAGCCGTATGTTAGCCGCCGTGACGGTTCTGGTCGTGGCCGCAAGCTGCTTGCAGGATGTCATCAGCCAAGCAGCACCCGTGACACGCCCCGAAATCCTCTGCAAGCATCTCATCCACGGCTACCCGCTCGGAACCCCAGCCTCCAACGACCTGATTATCCGGGACTGCTACGCCCTGTCCTCGAACAACACGACTAAGTTCCCGGATTGGGTCTGCTTCTATCTGACCTGCCAAGAGGTTGACGGCGACCTGGACCTGGAACGGCAGTGGCGTAACGGCCCGTGGCTGGATGCGTCCGAGACCCTGGAGGGCACACCTGCCCGCAAAGACGGCTACCGCAACGCCCATAGCCAGCAAGGGTACGACCGGGGGCACATGACCCCGCTGGCGTCGTTCAAGGGCTCCCGGTACGCCTCACACGTCAATTATTACAGCAACGTCGTCCCGCAAGGGTCAGACCTCAATCAAGATTCCGCTGAAGAACCCCGAAAATCGCCGAAATACCCGCGTCTTCGTGGCCAAAAATGAAGGTAAAAAGGACAATAATACTGCTTTTTCAGCGGAATCAATCAAGGCCCATGGCAGCAGCTTGAGGCAAAGGTACGGGAGCTTGCGCGCAAGTACCGCGGCGTGTGGGTGATGACCGGTCCGTTATACGAGGCTACCATGCCGCCGTTGCCGGATTGCGATGAAACCCATAAAGCGCCAAGCGGGTTCTGGCAGATTGTTGCCGTCAACGGCCTGGGCACACTGCGCGTGGCCGCCTTCATCATGGACCAGGCCACGGCCCGGACATCGCCGGTGATCGACCACGTTGTCACAGTCGATGCCGTGGAGCAGCGGGCGGGGCTGGATTTCCTCTGGCAGATGCCGGACACCGACTAGAATGCGATGGAGGCAGCGACCGGTCGGTCCTGGGCGCAGAGTTGCGTCAACTAAGACCGGGAAAGAGGCCCCCGCATATTTGAGAGGCAGAGGAAGCGAGATTGACGCGGGGGCTTGGGACTCGGGCGGTCACCGGCATCCCACGGCATGACGTGCCACTGTGCTAGGTGGATGGGCCGGCGAGAGGTTCCCCTGTGGGCCATACCCGCACTTTTTCTTTACCTTTGCGGGCCGGGGCGGATAATACCCCTATGAAGAAATCGCTGGCCCATCTGCCGAAGCATAAGCGCGACGAACTGAAGCTCGTCACCGAGATCATTCTCGGAGAATGCCCGACCGTCCTGATGGTCATCCTCTTCGGCTCGTACGCCCGGGGCGATTGGGTGGAAGACACCTACGTCGAGGACGGTATCACCTACGAATACGCCTCCGACTTCGATATCCTCGTCATCGTCCGCTCCAATAGGATCGTCAACAGCACGGACACCTGGCGAAGGGCCGAGGCTCGGGCGCGACGCTTTCCCATCCGGACCTGGACGAACCTGATTGTCGAATCCAGCGAGACCGTCAACAACGCCTTGGCCAAAGGCAATTACTTCTTCAGCGACATCCGGAAGGAAGGCATCGTGCTCTACGACACCGCCGAATTCAAGCTCGCCCGCCGGCGAGAGTTGAATCCCAAGGAACGCCGAGGCCAGGCCAGAGCCCATTTCAAGGAGTGGTTCGCCAGTGCGAAGGAGATTCTTGACACGGCGGCCTATCACATGGGAAAACGGCAGTACAAATGGGCTGCCTTCGATCTCCATCAGGCCACAGAGCGTTTCTATGGCGCGATCCTGCTGGTCTTCACAAACTACCGGCCCAAGACGCACGATTTGGAGAAGCTCAGTCACATGGTTGCCGGCTGCGACCCGGCCCTGCTGACGGTCTTTCCGCAGGCAACCGAAGAGCAAAAGGAGTGCTTCGACCTGCTCAGACGAGCCTACGTCGAAGCCCGCTACAACCCGCGTTACCGGATCACCAGAAAACAGCTTGAATATCTGGTCGAGCGGGTAAGGAGGCTCCAACGTCTGACCAAAAGAACCTGCCAAGCGAGAATCGAATCTTACGCATCTGCCTGACCGCCGGTATGGGGAGAGGGAGGGCCGAAAAGTTGACAGCGAAGGCTTCGGGAACCGGGGGATGACGACACTGCACGGAGGCTACGCGTGCCCACCCGTGCCGCGGCACGAATGAAAGTACAGGATCGCGTCTGAGGGAAAATAAAAAAAACATCCGGGCGGCGGACCTCGGCCATGATCAAGAGGCTACATATCGGACTTCGCCACCCGGATGCTCGTAGTCGCTGTGGACCTTTATCGAGACACGACCTCGCAAATGGTCAATCACTTTTGTTTGGGACCCTTCTTGACGACTCTGAGGGTCGCAGCACCCTCAAAGGGCCTGCCGTCGGTCAGTTCGCCCGTGACCGTCACCGCGGCCTCCGGGGGCTGGACGACGGCCTGGACGGCGGACCTGTCGAACTTGACCATCCGCTCGAGAACCTCGTCGCCATCATAGTCCATGATATTGCCCGCATTCCCCGCAGACGTGGCCCAGCCTTCCCCATCCACATAAGCGGGGATGTCGTCGAGTTTCACCGTCGCTCCTTCGATGTCGTTGACATCGACATCAAAGCCCTCCTCCAGCTCGATGTAGCAGGTGATCCATTTGCCGTTGCTGTCGAGGTTGAGCGTATCAGGGTCAAGATCGATGACGGCCGGTACCGTCGCCGGACCCGCTACGAGCCGCAGGTTGTCCCACTGGGTCCAATAAGCCAAGGGGAACTGTCCGCTCTCCAGGGCCTTGATGCGTATCTCGATGCGATGCCAGCCGGCCTTACCTGACACGTTGACCTTCTGATTCGGGTGCACACCATTTTCGGTCTCACTCCACAGGATCTCGGTACCCACCAGGAACTCGGCCTGGAAGTGCTCGAATACACCCGACGGGTACGCGGCCAGCCGGACATCGAACTCGATGCTGCCGACCCCCGTCAAGTCGACCCATTGGTGGAAACCCTGATAGCTGTCCTGGTAAACGGAGTATCCGAGCCGGCTGAACAGCCCTGCCGCCTGGGCGCCGTCCGTGTGCCATACAGGCGTGCAGTACGAGTTGAACGAGGGATTGTCCGCGCGTATCCAGCCTGCTGGAAGCGGCCGGGGCCAGGGCAGACCCGGATAAGTCGTTTCAAAACTGGGGTTCACGATATCCGCGCCACACATGCTCGACCACGTCAAAACAATCGCTGCGGCCAGACACGTCAGCGCGGGGCGGCTACCCCATCGTTTCGTGCCGGTCGCAATGCTCTTACCGATACCAATCATAGCCAGACTCCTTGCAGAGCCACTGATGCCCGCAATCACACCGTGTGTCTGAATCGATAGCACATCTACGGAGGGGCACATGACAGCAGCATCAGGGCAGCAAATCACCAGGCTTTCCGAGTAAGATAGATACAGACATTCGACGCTGGTGACACTTCTAAGGCATGAGTCTCAAACACTTCTATTGGATTTACCCAACTAAAGTATAATATCAAGATTCCCCATCAGGCAAGTGCGAATCGCAGGAATTCTTGGGGTGCGCCCATGCTTCGTGGCTTTTGGAGGTCGTGCGTCCCCGCACGACATTTTCAGACGTGCGAGGATGGGGACCCCCAATCGCGAAGAATCGCGTTTGAGAACCCGCGCTCGCCCTGCTGCGGCAAATCCCGCCCATGCCTGGTTGGGCCACAGAGGTTGTTCGCACACGAATTCTCGGTGTGTTGAAACCCAGGCCCCGGGCCGGTAATGCCGATCTCAGGGCCCAAAGAGGGATTTACTCGCTTGAGGGGCGCCGCCGTAGGCGCCCAGATTGATGCGATTGCCGTTGGGGGCCGGCTCATCAGCGACGGGGCTGAAGGGGTCGCCGGCATCGAGGCAGGGGCTGGTCATATTGTCAAATTGCCAGCCCGGCGTATCCGGATTGCGCCGGCCACCCCGGGATCTCAGATGGTAGTCTCCCGCTATCCAGACGGCATAGGGGCCGCCGGGCTCGGGCGCTACCTCGGGATCGCCAGGATCCACCCAGGAGCCGGCCCGGACAAACAACGGGTCGGCGTCGATGACCCCCGTGCCGGACCACCCGCCTTCGATATCGGAATAGGTCACCACGGGCGCGCCTGCGCCGGTCCCGAGGATCTGACGCGGCCGGTTGCCCCACATGATGGAATTCGTCAGCACGATTTCGCTGTCGATGAGATAAAGCCCTGCACCCTGCTGGCCCGCGAGGTTGTCGGCAATCGTGCAGTTGACCAGGGCGGCATGGCTGCTCCTGCAATAGATTGCCGCCCCTTTCAAACCGGTCGAGTGATTGCCGACAATCAGGCAGTTGGCAATGGTCGGGCTGCTGGCATGGCAGTGAATCGCACTGGCCAGATGGCCTGCCCCGCGCGTGACCACGAACCCGGCCAGCGTGCAGTCGGGACCTTCACCGCCAATGAGGCATACGACCGGACCCATGCCGGCGCCGTCAATCACGGGGTAGGGCGGCCCACTGGGGTCGTCCGGGTTCAAGCCGATGACCCGGATGCTCTTACCGAGAAAGTCGATGTTCTCGCGATAGGTCCCCGGGCGGACGAAGATGGACGTGCCGTCCGTCGCGGCGTCGATCGCCTCCTGAATCATATCGAACGGATGTCCCTGTGTTCCATCCTCGTGTGGGTCGCCCGCGCTTGGATCTCCCGGTCTCACATCATACAGACCGGCGGCGTCCACGAATAACGTACGCGACAGATCGTAGAAATTCGCGCGGATGTCGTAGTCGTTGGAGATCGTAAGAACCACGGGATTCTGCGTGCCGCCCAGACTGCCCGACCAGTGGAAAAACGTGTGCTGGGGGGCCGCCTCGGCCCACAGGAAGATGGCTGTACCGGCCTCGAAGGTGAAGGCCCCTTCCCCGGGCTCCGGCACGGTTCCGCCGGCCGTGGAGGAGATCACGACGGAGTGGTGACTCGGCGGCTCATAGAGAATATGGATGCCCGGATTGTTGGCGATGATCTGCGGGATGTAAACCTCGCGGGCGGCCCGATCCAGAGGGCAGCCCCGCAGGTCGAGACGCCTCAAAGACCTCAGCCCTGACAGCGGGGAGATGTCACTGACCTCGGTGATACTGAGGATCAGATCGTCGAGCATGGTCAGACCCGACAGGACGGAGATGTCGCGAATCGGGTTCTCGCGCAGGGCGAGCCTTTGCAGACGGGTCAAACCGGCCAGGGGGGAGATATCGCTGATCTGATTGTGATGAACGTCCAGCTCCCGGAGCCGGGTCAGCCCCGACAGAGGAGAGAGGTCGCTGATCCGGTTCTGATTGAGGACCAACTGCGTCAGGCTGTTGAGCCCCGCCAGGGGCGAGAGGTCCGCGATATACTGATTATCACCCAGCATCAGCGCCAGCAGATTCGTGGCATGCTCCAGGCCCGTCAGCTTCTGGATGTCCTTGGCGGTCGCGTCCAGATACAGCATTTCCAGCATGTCCGAGGGCGTCGGGCTGGTAATCCACAGCGCGTCCTCCACCACGGCCCCTAGATTCCAGTCCTCGAAGCGAACGGGCTCTTCAGCCGACGCCGTGACAAACAGACACAACGACAGCCCCAGCAGGAATGATAGCCGTTTCATCGCCTTTCCTCATGACCTTCTCTTCTCCACGTCAAACAGCCCCGGAGGGACGAGACATATCTTCCTTGTTATTGTAACCGGGGACCGGCCCCCAGTCAAGAGGCATCGCGGCGCGATGGCCGTTTTTCACGGCAGCGTGCTCAGCGGCCAGCAGCTCGGCCTAATACCGACTACGATTGAGAATTTCGTATCTCCGGGTGGCAGCGTCAAGCGCAGCTTGGCGATGGCCGGGTAGCCTGCGCACGAACCATCGCCAAGACCTCCGGTCTTGACGCTGCCACCCGGTGCTCATGCTACACTACGAAAGATTCAATCGGAATCCGTATAAAATCCGAGTTGGCAGAGGACCGCCCAAAACCGCGTACTTCCTCACAGGCGTGCAGTCGTGGATATGACTTTTGAGAGATGCTGCCGGCGGTCAAGGCGGCTCCGCCGCGTGCAACAGCAGACGTGCTGCTTGCCGCAGACATATGGCGAATGTGTCGATTACCGCGTATCGCTGAGAGAGGAAACACGCAATCGCACCAAGATGGGCCGACGAAGGGTTGTCTCCCTTGATTACGGCACGTCAGGCAATCTGAACTCCGTCGCGAAAGCCTCAATTGCAATGACCGCACCGTCAATCTCGTCGTAAAGCGTGCCGTGCACGGCAGGCCTGAACTTCTCCTCAAGCAACGCCTTGATTTGTTTCAGGGTCCTCAACCACTCGGCCCACGTTTCTCCAACATCCGGGTCGGTCAGCACCCTGTCACGGTAGAAGTCAAGGAACCATGGGTTGTTCAAAGCCTTAGACAGCCACCTCATGGCGGCCCCGAGCCTGGCGGTCTGCTGTACGCCGAGCGAATCGGCCGATCTGTTGAATTCTCGGCATAACTCCAGGTAATCCCGAGTCTCTTGGACAACCATGCGAAGCCCGCCAAGAGTATAAGAGACTTCACCACGCGGTCGAATAGTCAAAAGATGACGGACGTTCTCCACCAGTTCCTCTGGCTCGCTATCCAGTTTATACACGAACTGGAGAACCGCG
Organism: uncultured Pirellulales bacterium; assembly: GCA_964346195.1. Taxonomy (GTDB): domain Bacteria; phylum Planctomycetota; class Phycisphaerae; order Sedimentisphaerales; family Anaerobacaceae; genus PLanc-01. The sequence continues at coordinate 12,408 of CAYFUB010000877.1, read as the reverse complement.
CGAGCGTCCCTGCAGATCGCCTCCACTTTCTCTTTCAGGTCCTTTTGAACGGTAATCACGTAGAACCGCGGGCATGTGCCGCTGCGCGCCATGCTTTCCATCAGTCGCAATCCGGTTCTCTGGGAGTCAACAAGTGGCAGCCCCTCGTCTTCCGGAGGGAGCACGATGTCCATGATAGCCAAGTCGAACCTTCGATGCTGGCGGATCAAGGATTGAACTTCGGTGCCCGAACAACACATCGTCACATCGTGTTCGCCTGAGAGCAACTGTCTGTACATGCGCGCGACGCTTTTGGAGTCCTCCGCAACGAGGATCCTGGGCTTGAGTCTCTTCATGTCTTCTCCATTTCGAAGCTTGTTCCCCCAGGACTACGGCCCGCCCTCGCCATCTATCGGAGATACGCAGATAGCCTATCGAGCAGCAACCGCGCGATTCACACGGTCAGGCCGGCGTAAGCGCGGACGGCGAACCGACGAGTAGCGGGATGTCAAGCCTGCCACCCATATTCCGTTAACAGTTCCTCTATCCTGCGAGTGACTCTATTGCCATACACCTCGATATCGGGCGTTATGAATCGGCTGGGCAGATACATCAGCTTAAGAACGACGTGGATGCGCGAGAGGAGCGTCGTAAGCCCGGTGCGGAAGCGCTCGTGACTGAACATTCTCTCGAGCACAATATCATCACGCAGCATCAGCCAGATTGATTCTATCGGCAGCCCGACAGCAATGTCTATGGAATCACCATCCATAGACCCCAGCTTTCTCGTATACGCTTCGAGCTGCGAAAGATGCGAACCCAACTCTCTCAGTAATCCAGCAAAAGGATGCATTTATGAAAGGCCACCAAAGCGGTTACCCGACTTGTTGCGCCAGGAGGCTCTTGATATTGTCCACCAGTTCCTCCGGCTCGCTATCCAGTTTATACACGAACTGGAGAACTGCGCGAGCGTCTCTGCAGATCGCCTCCACTTTTTCTTTCAGGTCCTTTAGAACGGTAATCACGTAGAAGCGTGAGCATATATTCTTGCCGATCATGGCCTCCATCAATCTCAGACCGGTTCTTTGACACTCATCGAGGGAGTACTTCTTCATGTCTTCAGGAGGCAAGACTATGTCCATTATCACCAAGTCGAACTTTGTGCCAAGATCGATGACGGCTTGAGCTTCCAACCCGGAATGACAGACCTCGACGTCGTATTCACTCGACAACAGTTGCTTGTACATTCGGGCAACGCCCACAGCATCCTCAACAATAAGAATGCGATGTTTGTCGTTAGGCATGGCTTTATCTCCTGGATATCTCAAGGGTAATCAAGAAAGTCGTCCGCCAGCGGGGCGTCCCGCCCTTCGAAGCACCCCAAGGGCTGCACGATACCACACGGATGTTTCCGTTGAAGGCTTTCAAGAACTCACGCGTAATGTATAAGCCCAGGCCAGATCCCTCAATGGCCATCTGCTTGGCCGTCTCCGCGCGTCTCGCCGGTTCGAATATCGTCTCCCAGTTGGCCTGTGGCAGTTCGATTCCAACGTCGGTGACTCGAACGGAGACTTGCCGCGCATTCCTGTTATAGTCAATACGAACCTCGACCGGGACCCCGCCGAGTGAGTATTTGATTGCATTGTGCAGGACGTTCAGGAAACACTCCAGCATTACGTCCCGGTCGCCTGCAAAGCGAGGCAACGAACGCTCTCTCGCATTCACCGACAACGTCATACCTGTCACTTCAAGAAGAGGGTTGAGCCTCTTGCGAGCGATACCAAGGACTTCCAGAAGGTCGAAGCTGCTCTGAACACCCTCGCCCGCTTCCTGACGTTCCACTTGACTTGTTATCCTTTCGTAATTGGCAAAATTCCTCGCACCTCTGTCCACCTCAACCAGGGCGGCACGAAATAACGGATATGCTTCCCTCATGAAGCCCCGCGAGATCATGTATGCCGTGTATTTTAGTTCGACGATCGGCCTTACGACCTGATGCGCCATGTTTGTCACGAGGAGATTCATTCGCCTCTTGCCGTTCTCGAGTTGTGTCTGACGCTGACGTAGCTCGTCCACCGTTATCTTATTCTGAACAAGTAAATCAATGACGTTCTTGATCTGTTGCATGTGCTCCGAGAGGCGCTGCAGCATCTCCACTGCCTCCGGGTAAATCTCCCGTTCACCCAGAATCAGTTGGCAATCGCTGGTCAAGAACAACATCCATAGCAGAATGCTGTCGTCCGCTCGCATGGGAGGGATTCGGTTCACAACGGCAAGATGAGGTCGCCCAGCACCCACGGCACCAAACACCTTCGCACAGAACCTCCAATCAAGGGCTGCTCCCGAAAGACATTTCGGTCCTTCGTCCTGAAGCTCATCAAGTATCTGGCAAAGATCCGCTTGTTTCACCGTGAAATAGTCACACTGAATGTCCCGAGAACCCTCTTCCAAAGCACTGGCAACAATGCGGATCTCAAGTTCGCTCTGGTCCCGCCAGTCACACGGCACCGTGCAGATAGCGGAGCTACAGTTGGCCACTTCCTCCACCACCATCCGCAGGGCGTCAGAGAGAGCTTCACTCAGGTGGTCTTGGAGAACGCGGGGGGTCTTCTCCTCAATGCCCTGCAACGGTCCTCTCAAGATTCCCAAAACGTCCTGATTGATCTTCTGGAACTGCAGCGTCTTGGCGTGCTCGAACGCGAAGCGAACAGATTCAGCCACCCGGTGGGCCATCTCGTCCAAGTCCTTGGCTCGCATCTCCAATCCCTCGAGGGTGACGAGAAGATGCTTGGTGATCCCCTCGTAGTACGAGGCGAGGCCCTCTGGGTCCGCATACTCAATATCTCTGGCCAACTGCAACACCTGCTCCCGACTCAGCGTGTGGCCTCTCAATCCGTGTTGACCTGCCCAGATCGCAGCCACGGGCATTTCAGCAGTACCCCTGTCCTTGAACTCTAGTGAAAGCCCACGAACAAGCTCAACGAGCCCTCCATGACATGTGTAGCAATATACTTTGTGCTTTGGGTAGTGCATTATGAGTCTGACGGGGTGCCTGTCGATGACCGGGACAAATTCCTCGGGGAACGATTTGTGCGTCCCGCCCGCATAATTGCGAATTCCCTGGCAGTCGCACGCAAGACAGCGCCGTCGGCCCTCTTTCGTCGAGCGGATGGCCTGACAATACATGTGTCGGACGTCCACGCGCAGACTTTCTTCTCGACTATCGTTCGGAAAGATCTTGCCGTCATTCTGAAATATGCCACAGGTATATCCCTGGGCATACGTCGCGTAGCCTAAGGAGATCATGTGAACCAAAGCGGGTCCCAAGAGGTCATCGAGTAAAGGGATGCGGTCTTGAGGACCGTATGCGCCCGCCATGCAGGACAACTGATAGTCTTTCCCCTCGTCGGCCATTGTCCCGTTCCCCTTCTCTGGATCACGTTGAGTGCGACACAACGCACGCGCAATCAGGACGACGATGTGAAAACACACAAGATCGTGCTTTCGCAATCTCCCGAGACGATCCGGTCGGGCGTGGTTACGGCACGTTGTGCCTGCAGTGCAAGTCTGGTCGCCAACGTTGGCGACCCTCAACGAACCACCATTAGGTCAGACCTACTGCCTCTCAACCACCACACTGCGCGAATCGCACAGTATTCGTCCCTGGCGGGCGCATCACGGTGTTAACCTCGTAGCAGTCGCATCTTCGCTGCGTCCCGTCACGTCGATTCTATGTGGAAAGGAAGCGCCATTCAAGTGAAAATTCTGTCTCGCGACACGAAATTCATGGCCGGGCCCGGACCACCTTTTCAGGCAGGGGCCAAGCAGCGCGGGGGGTGTGCTCGGAATACGGCGGCAATCCGTGCAGCTTCCGCAGAACGAAGGGGGCCCCGAACGCAGAACTTCGCATCTGGTAGTGGTAGGGGCGAACCATCGTTCGCCCCGACGGCAGGTGCAGGGTACGTATCACGTACCGTCCTTTTCTTTTGCGCCACCGTCGCAGGGTACACGTGGCGGGGTTTGGGGTCCCCAACGCATTGTTCCGCGTCGAGGGGGCCCCTGCACACCGTACAGAATCCACCACCGAATGCCAACCACACCCCAGCGCGGGGTATGCGACTGAATTTCGTGGGAATGACGGGGTATAGACCGTGTCATCCTGAGTACAGCGAGGGACCTGGGCATCGCACGAGAGGCTTCGTGCCAGGCGCTGCGGGTTTCCCGTTCTTGGGCCGGAGGCTTCGCTCAGCATGACAAAGAGCTACAGTCCCCCACGAAACTTGGTCGCACACAATGCGTGGGAAGAAGGTGATTCTTCTTGAAATGGGCGGGGATTATGTGGTAAAATTCATAGTAGTGCGGTCTGTGCTGCTTTGGCATTTTGGAGGTTTTTCCGGGGTTTACAGGGTACGCGTAGCGCTGCTTTGACTCTTTTGAGGAGGTTTGCCATGCGTAAAGAACTGGTTCATCCGGTATCACTCCTTCTGATGGCAGTCACGACGAGCGCCCTTTTCGCCCAATTGCCGGCGGGCTGGACGAGCCGGGACATCGGCAGTCCCACTGCCGCCGGGAGCGCACAGTATGATAAGGACACGGAAACCTGGACGATCCGCGGCGACGGCACGGGCCTCCGCGGCACGGCTGACCAGTTCCAGTACGTATACAAGACATTGTCGGGTGACGGCGAGCTGGCGGCGCGCGTCGTCAGCCTTGACCCGCTGCTGGCTGACTGGTCCATGGCCGGTGTGATGATTCGTGTCATGCTCACGCCCGGCTCGCCGTACATATTCCAGGGAATGAGCGCCAATACGGATGGGCAGAATCACGCCATCACGATGTGGGGCCGGGAGGCGTTCGATGCCACCGCCGACCACGAGAGCACCGGAGCCCTGACCCCGCCCTACTGGGTCAAGGTCAAGCGGACCGGAGACACGTTCGCCGGTTACTCCTCGCCCGACGGCAAGGAGTGGACGGAACGATACAGCACCGAGGCCCCGGGCATACCCAAGAGCACCTATATCGGCTACGCCGTCACGTCGGAGGTCGGCGGCAAGCTAATCACCGCCGTATTCGACAGAGGGCCGATGAAGGCTTCGGGCCCCAATCCGGCCGACGGGGCCAGGAACGTGGTGACGCCGCTGCTGACCTGGACGCCCGGGATTACCGCGGTCGCCCATAACGTGTACTTCGGAACCAACCCGACGCCGGGCGAGGCCGAGTTCCGGGAGCGTCTGCCCCTGTCGTCGGCGATGTATTATCATGCCCCCGGCATTGCCCCGAGCACGACGTATTATTGGTGTATCAACGAAATCGGCGCCGACGGCACGACCATCTACCCGGGCGATATCTGGCGCTTCACCTCCGCACCCGCGACGGCGTACGCTCCCGAGCCGTGGAACGGCCTCGACGGCGTGGACGTGCATACGGGCCTGGCCTGGAGCATGGGTACGGGGGCCATATCGCACGACGTGTACTTCGGAACGGACAAAGCCGCGGTCGCCGCCGGCGACCCCAGTGTCTTCAAAGGCAGTCATGTGGTGCCGAAATACGAGCCGGGCCCCCTGACCCTGAATACCACCTACTTTTGGCGGATCGACGAGCACGATGTGACCGGCGAAATCCACACGGGCGAAGTATGGAGCTTTGCGACCACCGGCCCCGGCCTGGGCGTCGAAGCCCGATACTTCCGGGGCATTGACCCCGTCGGGGTCCCTGTACTGACACGAATCGAGGATGCGATCGATCACGACTGGGGCGGCAGCGAGGTGGTCCCCGGTCTGAGCGACAGCCTCTCGGCCGTGTGGACGGCCAATCTGGAGGCCCCGTTTACGGAGACCTACTGGTTGATTACCACCACCGACGACGGCGTCCGCCTGTGGCTCGACGGCCGGCGAGTCATCAACAACTGGACGAACCACGGCAGCACCGACGACGTGGCGACTGTCAATCTCGTCGCGGGCCAATTCTACTTGCTGCGCATGGAGTGGTACGAGAACAGTGGCAGCGCGGTGGCGCGACTGTCGTGGCAGAGCCCCTCGATCCCCCGGCGGGTCATCCCCGCCGGCCCCTTGCAGTTGCCGGTCCGGGCCACGGGCCCCTATCCGGCGAACACCGCCGTCAACGCGATCCACACGCCGCTGCTGCGCTGGAGCGCCGGCCAACAGGCCACGGGTCAGGACGTGTACTTCGGCGAAGACGCCGACGCCGTGGCCAATGCAGACGTGGCGACCGCCGACATTTACCAGGGCCGTCAGGCATCGGACGAAACCACGTTCGATCCCGGCACGCTGGAGTGGAACCAAACTTATTACTGGCGTGTGGACGAAGTGAACACGGCCGAGCCAAAAAGCCCGTGGACCGGCGCCCTCTGGAGTTTCACCACGGCCGATTTCCTTGTGGTCGACGACTTCGAGAGCTACACGGACGACGAAGGCAATCGCATCTACGAGACCTGGCTCGACGACTGGGACGTTATTGTCACAGGCGGATTCGGCGCAGTCGTCGGCCACAGCGAGGCGCCGTTCGCGGAGCAGACCATCGTCCACAGCGGCGGCCAGTCCATGCCTCTCGACTATAACAATGTGGGCGCGCCCTACTATTCCGAAACCGAGCGGGACTTCCTCTCGGCGCCGGACTGGACGATCAACGGCGTCGATACCCTGGTGCTCTACGTACGCGGCAAGGCCGGCAACGTCGCCGCCCCACTCTATGTCAGACTGGAAGACAGCGCCGGCAAGATGGCCACGGTCCCGCACCCCGACGCCGCGGTCGCGAACGCGACCACCTGGATAGAGTGGAAGATTCTGCTCGGCGACTTTGCCGGCGTGAATAGCTCCAGGATCAAAAAGATGTACATCGGCTTGGGCGACAGGGTCCAAGGGACTCCCGGCAGCCACGGCCAAATCTACGTCGACGACATCCGGATTATCAAATCCCAGCCGGCGGGCATGTGATCTGACGAGGTTTGAAAACCCCGTCAGTAGCATGGGCATTCTGCCCATGAAGAGTCCCCCCAAACGTGGTCTGCGCGTTTTGGGAGGGGACCCCAATGTGGAGTCATGCGTTGGGGACCCCAATGACTTCGCAGGGCGGGCGAGGACGGGGACCCGAACCCACGCCCACCCGACGTGCAGAGCCATCGGCACTCTTCGTAGGTCGTGCGTCCTCGCACGATGCCCCTGGCGTGGGCGGATACGGGGCCAAAGGCAGGATTTCGCGGAGCGGCTGGCCGAATCTGCCCCACGAAATTTCGTCGCACCCGGTCTTCTTTCAGGTTCATCTTCTGCTTGCACTATCGGGGCCGACCGGCATAATGAAAGGAGCGATACGCAGCTTGATGGACATCCTTGGATTCGCACGGGCCGCATCATATTCCGACGCGTGCGAGCGGCCGGAGAAGACGTTTTTGGGTATTCTCAAAGATGGCATCCAGCCGGGGCGGGCCGGAGCCGCCTGGCTGCGTGGATGCAGGCAAATTGCGGAGCAGTTCCCATGACCTTCGCAAGAGAACCGAAGACCAAGCACGAGAATCGCCCCCCGGATCAGACCCCAATCATCAATAGTCAATCATCCTTCATCAATCTCCTTGGTTTTACCCTGATCGAACTGCTCGTGGTCATTTCCATTATTGCCCTGCTCATGGCGATTCTGCCGCCAGTCGTGTCGCGGGTGCGGAAGCAACCCCGGGCCGTGGTGTGCCAGGCCAACTTGAGGCAATGGGGCACCCTGATGGCCATGTCTGTCAATGACAATGACGGGCGTCTCACGACGCGTGCTTCTTCGAGATTCTGGGAGCTGGGCGGCCATTTCGAGACCAAGGACATCGTCTGTTGTCCCATGGCCACGCGATTCGTCGCTCCCGTGGAGCCAGCGACCGCTTGGTTTGGTGGCACCTTCGCGGCCTGGTGTAACCAGTCCCCCGAAGCTGCGAAGTCCCCCTATTACGCCCATGGCAGCTATGGCTTCAATGCCTACGCGGGATGGGATTTGAATTCCCCCGTATGGAACGATCTTGAAAAGCGGCTCTGGCGAACGACCGATGTCCGGGGTCGGGACAGAATATCGGTATTGCTCGATAGCGCTTCGGGAGGGTGCAAGTCTTACTGGGACGGCTTCGGACCTTCCCCGCCGGAATGTGACGCCATACCGACGCTGTACGTCAGGGTGCCGGGACGACCTACCACCTATGACAACCCTGAGTGCATCAATCGCCACAGCGGCGGCGTGAACGTCCTGTTCCTGGACTGGTCGGTGCGCAAGGTCGGCCTGAAGGAACTCTGGACGCTCCAATGGCACAAGCTGTACGAGACAGACGGCCCGTGGACCCGCGCCGGGGGCGTGCGGCCGGAGGACTGGCCCGAGTGGATGCGGCGGTTCAAGGACTATTGAATCTGTGAGTAAAGCGCGTTCGGAGTACCGCCTTCAGGCGGCTTCAAGGGACCCGGTCCCCACAGGGGATACATCGCCTTTGGGAACCCAAGACCGCGTAAACGCGGGACTCCAAACAGGCCCGGCCCCAGCTACGCCGATCACCACATTTATCCTCTGGACAAACGGCCAGTGATATGGTAGACTTTTCCGGTCGTTGAGGTGTGTGCTCTTTTCCCTCAGGGCCTGCCCGTGTTCGGCAGCCGGGGGATGGCATGGTACGGGTCCGGATGAGTAAGGAGAAAAAGACGTGGCAACAGGTACAGTGAAATGGTTCAATGCAGAGAAGGGCTACGGTTTCATCAGCCCGGATGACGGCGGCAGCGATTTGTTCGTCCACCACTCGGAGGTCAAAGGCGCGGGGCGGGCGGAGCTGCGCGAAGGCCAGAAGGTCGAGTTCCAGGTCGGACAGGGCAAAAAGGGCCCATGCGCGACCGGCGTCGTTCCCAAGTGACAAGACAACAAGCATGAGAGTCGAGAGGCCCCGCCTGAAAGCGGGGCTTTTTTTGCGCGCCGGATTAACGAGAATAGCACAGGTCATGAGCCGATCCATGAGGCAGCCCCACCATCGTTCCCACCGGCACGATGAACCGCCACAGAATCGACAGGCAGCCTTGATGGGATGGGTCTCACGACCGGCAACAACTCAGGGCAGCGCCTGAAGCGTGACCTCTACGCTGACCTCACGACCGCGACGGAGGATTCTCAATTGCAGCGTATCGCCGACCTCGTGCTCATCGAGGATACGATAGAGGTCGTTCGTGCCACGCACCGGCTTTCCATTCGCAGCAACAATCACATCGCCGAGCACGATTCTGCCGCTGGGGTCTCGGCTCATCGGACGCAATCCCGCTTTCTCAGCCGCACTGCCCGGCGTTACCCCGCGAATCAAAACACCTTCGAGACCGAGGCGGCGAACCATGTAGTCCTCGGCGATGATAATGCCCAGCCCTGGCTTTCGGGCTGGCTCGCCTCGAATGATTCGCGGCACGATGTGGTTCACCGCGTCGATGGGCACGGCGAATCCGATGCCGGCGTAGGCCCCGGACGGGCTGACGATCGCGGTATTGATCCCGATCACGCGCCCCGCGCTGTCGAGCAGCGGGCCGCCCGAGTTGCCCGGATTGATGGCCGCGTCGGTCTGAATGACGCCCTGGATGGGCCGGCCCGTCGCGGCCTCGATCTCGCGGCCCAGACTGCTGATGACGCCGGTCGTCAGGGTCTGATCGAACCCGAACGGATTGCCGATGGCGAAGACCTTCTGCCCGACCTGGAGATCGTCCGACGTGCCGACCGGGATGGGCGGCAACAGGTGCTTCGGCGCCTCGATCTTCAGGACGGCAACATCCTTGTCCGGCTCGACCCCGACGAGCTGCGCCCGCCAGCTCGAGTGGTCCGCCAGCGTCACCTGCGCCCCCTGGGCCTCGGCGATCACGTGGTAGTTCGTTACGATGTAGCCCCTGTCGTCCCAAATAAACCCGGAGCCGGCGCCTTGCGGGATCTCCAGCGCCCGGAAACTGAAGAAATCCTGCCGCAACGCCAGACTCGTGATGAACACCACGGAAGGCGAGACCGCCTTAAATACCGCGATGGTACTCTGCTCATCCGGCGCCAGCTCGCCGCGAGCCGTGATCGCGCGGGGCCCGGCGCCTTTGTAGTAGACGCCGGCGAACCAGTTCCGCGCCTCCCGGAAGAGCAGCAGTGCAACCAGGACCAACAGGAGTATGGCCAGCCAGGTCTGCGGTTTTGAGCTTCCGGCAGAACGCGCGTGATCACGATCCCATTCCATATCGACTCGCTCTAACACGTATCTGTTTACGCCGCCCGGCGCTTCACAACAGCGCCGCGGGCGGGCCTTACACAATATAGAGCCCCCGGCGCCGGTTGTCAAAATCATGCCTGGGCGAACGAACGGACGCATGCCATCTCGACGGGCCGACACCGCATGCGCCGCCCTGCCGGTAATCCCGTGGTTGCCGGGCGGCAGCGGCAAGGCCGAAGGGCTTGCCCATGATTCCACGGTAGCGGCAGAGACCCATCGGCAAGTCGCACCTACCGCTGCCATTCCGGGGTGAGGCAATACGACTGGAGTATCTGAGGATTAATAAGAAACTATCTCAAAACGGCAATGTCATTCTGAGCGAAGCGAAGAATCCGGGCTACGGACTTGAGAAACCTTTCTTTCGGTGGCCAGATGGTTCGCTTCGCTCACCATGACAAGTCAAAGTGCCGTTTTGAGATAGTCTCCAACTGCGTACGGGCGAGGTTGGCGCCGCATCGTTTCTCATGCGAGGCTGGATGCTTCGCTTCGCGCAGCATGACACATTGCCGCTCTTACCAGGCCGGATGCCGGGTGCCATGCTTACGCTTGCGTAAGCACGCCTCTTTCGCCGTGGGTCGAGCATGTCCACGCACTCATCTCGGTGCGGACCGGAGGGCGTCAGGGCACGGCCTGGAGCTTGACTTGTGCCTCGATCTTTCGGTCCTCCCGCATGACCGTGACGCGCACGGTATCGCCGATCTTGTGGTTGTCGATAATGCGAAAGAGGTCGTTCGTGCTGCGGACAGGCTCGCCGTCGATGGCAACGATCAAATCACCCAGCGTGATCCCGCCGCTTTCATCCCGCCGGGTGGCGCGCAGGCCCGCCCTGTCGGCCGCACCGTTGGGTGTAACGGTGAGAATCAGCGCCCCCTCCAGGCCGAGCCGCCGAACCAGGTAGTCCTCCGCCGTAATGATGCCCAGGCGGGGCTTCTCGACATGTTCGCCGCGAATGATCAGTGGGACGATGCGGTTGAGCGTGTCCACCGGCGTGGCGAAGCCGATGCCGGCATAGGCGCCGGACGGGCTGAGGATAGCCGTATTGATCCCGATCACGCGACCGGTGCTGTCGAGCAGCGGGCCGCCCGAGTTGCCCGGGTTGATGGCGGCGTCGGTCTGAATGACGCCGCGGATTGGCCGGTTCGTCGCGCCGGTGATCTCGCGGCCCAGGCCGCTGATGATGCCGGCGGTGAGCGTCTGGTCGAAGCCGAAGGGATTGCCGATGGCAAAGACCTTCTGCCCGACTTGCAGGTCCGCAGACGTGCCAATCGGAATCGGGGGCAGGAGGTGTCTTGGCGCGTCGATCTTCAGCACGGCGATGTCCAGGTCGGGATCGGACCCGACGAGCGCGGCCTTCCACGTGGACTGATCCGCCAGGGCGACCTGCGCCGAGTCGGTATTGGCGATCACGTGATAGTTCGTCACGATGTAGCCGTTGGCGTCCCAGACGAAGCCGGAGCCCGTGCCCTTCTGGACCTCCAGCGCCCGGCAATAGAAACAGTCTTTCTGGAATGACACGCCCGTGATGTACACCACCGAGGGCGCAACGGCTTTGAACAGCGCGATGGTGCTCTGCTCATCCGACGCCAGCTCGCCCCGCACCGCCACGAGGCGCGGCTGGGCCCCCCGGTAATGAACATCGGCGAACCACGACCGCGCCTCATTCAGGAAGAGCAAGGGGACGGCCGCCAGCAGCACAATCATGAGCCACATCTGCGGCTGGGACGTTCCCGCCGGATATGAATAAATGCGATCCCGTTCCATGGTAATTCGCTCCGATTCACGTTTTCCCTGTGCCGCCCGGCGACCAGCAACGGCGCCGCCGACGGCCGGTCAAACGGAATACGCCCGGCGGCGCGCCGAAGAAGATAGGTAAAAGCATGCAATGAAACGTGAAAATGGCGATGGTCGGATACCGATTGTCTCGAGCCAGCCCCAGGCTGCACTTGAGAGTGGGCTCGCCAGCCCGTGCAAGCCGGATCGCCGGGTGGCATCGTCAAGCGAAGCTTGGCGATGGTTTAATACGGATTATGAAGAATTCTAGCGCCCCGTGTGTCATCCTGGACGAAGCGCAGCGCAGTGAAGGATCTGGCCTACGAACGGGAGAAACGTCTCATCCGGAGGCCAGATCCTTCGGCTTCGCCTCAGGATGACTGAGTCTGTGCCGCGCAGGAATTTTCCAT
>CAYFUB010000876.1:0-8990 GCA_964346195.1 uncultured Pirellulales bacterium | reverse complement strand
GAAGATCGCCGTGAACCGCGGCAGCACGAAGCACAGCAGGAAGACCGTGACGCTGACGGCCATGACCGCGATAATCACGGGATAGACCATCGCGCTCTTGACCTGTGAGCGCGTTTCCGCTTCCTCGTCGAGATACTCGGCGAGCTTTTGCAGCATGTCGCTCAGCGAGCCGGACGCCTCGGCCGCTGCCACCATGTTGATGTACAGATTGCTGAAGATCTGCGGATGCTCGGCCAGGGCCTGGGAGAAACTGTTGCCTTCCTCGATGCGGGTCTTCAGGTCGCGCAGCACGGCCTTGAACTTCAGGTTGTCATGCTGCCCGGCAATGGCCTCCAGGGAATCCTGGAGACTGATGCCGGCGCGGACCATGACGGCCAACTGGCTCGTGAAGTGCAGAATATCCTTGCGGCTGGGACCGAACTCCACGCGGAAGCCGCGCAGCTTTTCCAGGGCCGACGCGTTCGTGCTGCCGGAGGATTCCGACGATCCGAACCTGCGTGAGCCCTCCCCGAACCCGCGCTGCCAACCTTCGTAAGCGGTGGTTTTGTCATTCTTCTCGAGTATTTCTGTCGCCATTCATGCTCCCCTTTACGTAGCAGCCCCGGTCGTCGCCGCTTTGGCGGCACCACTTGTCTTGCCGGTCCCCAGCGTCTTTTCCATTTTTCCAGGGTTGCTCGACCGCACGATCGCCTCGTCCCGGTCGATGTAGCCCTTGAAGTACATCTCGACAATGCTGTTGTCCATGCTCTGCATGCCGATCCGTCGTGAGGTTTCTATGATATTCGGGATCTCGTAGATCCTGTTCTCGCGAATGCAGTTTCGTGTGGCCGAAGTGCACAGCAGGATCTCGATGCAAGGCACCATGCCGGGCTGATCGACCCGCCTGAACAGCGTCTGGGAGATCACCGCCTGGAGCGTGTTTGCCAGCATGGTGCGGATCTGGTTCTGCTGTCCGGAGGGATAGATGTCGATGATACGCTCGATGCTCTGCGCCGCGTTGATCGTGTGCAGCGTGCTGAACACCAGGTGGCCCGTCTCGGCCGCCGTAATGGTGAAGCTCGTCGTCTCGAGGTCACGCATTTCGCCCACCATGATGATATCCGGGTCCTGACGCAACGCATGGCGCAGGCCGGAGGCGAAATTCGGACAGTCGGCACCGATTTCTCGCTGCTCGATCATGGACCGTTCATTCTCGATGAGGTACTCGACCGGGTCCTCCAGGGTGATGATGCGCTTGCCGTACCGTGTGTTGATCAGCCCGATCATGGCGGCGAGCGTCGTGCTCTTACCCGAGCCGGTGTGGCCCGTCACCAGGACGAGCCCCCGCGGCAGGTCCGTCAGCTCCTTGACGATGGGCGGGAGGTGCAAGTCCTCGATGCTGTGTACCTCGTTGGGAATAACACGGAACGAGATGGCGACGGTATCGCGCTGGTAGTGAGCGTTGACACGGAAGCGGTGCCCGCCCGTGATTCCCGTCGAGAAGTCCAGGTCACGCGTTTCATCGAATTTCTTCATTTTCTCGGGCCCGACCATCGATAGCACCATGGTCCGCGCGTCCTGGTTGGTCACGGGTGGGTAGTCCATGTCGATCAGCTCGGTGTCCTTGCGTAACACCGGGGGCATGCCGACATTGATGTGCACGTCACTGGCCTCGTTCTCGATGGCCGCCGTCAGAATCATTTTGATGTCTATCATAAGATTTCTTCATCCCAAGCCTGCAAAACCTGATGCAGGTCAGCCAAGATTCTCAACAAACACCTCGTCTTCACTTCGTCCGTACACCTCGGTGACGCGCAGGACCTCTTCGACCGTGGTGATTCCCTGCTTGACCTTCTTGATGCCGTCGTCGAACAGGGTATCCCGGCCGCTTTCCCGGAACGCCCGGCGCATGCTGCTCACCGAGGTATCCTGGTGAATCATGTCGCGGAATCCGTCGTCGATCACGAGCAGCTCGAAGATGCCGGCGCGACCGACGTATCCGGACCCACGGCAGGCATCGCAGCCGGCCCCGTGGACGATCTCAGCCGGATTGGCCCCGGCCTTCTCGAAGTACCGTTTCATCTTGTCGGGCACTTTGTACGGTTCCTTGCACTTGGGGCAGATCCTTCGGACCAGTCGCTGGGCCACGGCGGCGTTCAGGGACGCGGCGATCAGATACGGCTCGATGCCGATATTCACCAGACGCGTAACACTGGTGGCCGCATCGTTCGTGTGCAGGGTCGAGAGGACCAGGTGGCCCGTCAAGGCCGCCTGCACCGCAATGCGTGCGGTCTCGTTGTCGCGGATTTCGCCGACCATGACGATGTCCGGGTCCTGGCGCAGCAGACTCCGCAGGGCCGCCGCGAACGTCAAACCGGTCTTCTCGTTGACCTGGACCTGGTTGCAGGAATCGAGCTCGTACTCGACCGGGTCCTCGACGGTGGAGATATTCAGCCGCTCGCCGTCCATCTCGCCCAGCGCCGAGTAGAGCGTGGTGCTCTTGCCCGAGCCCGTCGGTCCGGTCACGAGGAGAATCCCGTGCGGCAGCGCCACCTGATCCTTGAAGGCCCGGCAGATGTCCGGCTCCATGCCGACGTGCTGGAGCCCGCGGCCAATGGACTTGCTGTCGAGGATACGAATCACGGCCTTCTCGCCGTGATTGGTGGGCAGCACCGAGATACGCAGATCGATGGCCCGGCCCCCGACGACCGCGGCGACCTTCCCGTCCTGAGGCACCCGCCGCTCCGAGATATCCAGATTCGCCATGATCTTGATACGGGAGACAACCGCCGGATGCATGTTCTGGGGCGCCTGCGTCGCTTCGAACAGCACGCCGTCGATGCGGTAGCGGACCTTGGTCTGCTTTTCCTTGGGCTCGATATGGATATCGCTGGCCCCCTCGCGGACCGCGTTGCTGATGAGATAGTTGACGAACTTGATGATCGGCGACTGGCCGGCCATTCTCTCGAGGTCCTCCGACACGTCTTCCTGGTCCTGGACGACCTCGACCTCGGTCATATCGCTGATGATATCGTCAAGGACGTACTCGGCGGACTCTTCGTGCAGCGCCGTGCACACGGCGCCGATATCCTCCGGCGCGCAGACGAGCACCTGCAGTTCCATGCCCGTTTGCCGTTTTACGTCCTCCAGCGCGAAGACGTTCGTGGGCTCGCTGGTCGCCACGACCAGCTTGCCGTCGTCAACCGTTATGGGAACGATACAGCTCCGCTTGATGAAG
The DNA here is from genome assembly GCA_964346195.1 of uncultured Pirellulales bacterium. Taxonomy (GTDB): domain Bacteria; phylum Planctomycetota; class Phycisphaerae; order Sedimentisphaerales; family Anaerobacaceae; genus PLanc-01. The sequence continues at coordinate 5,773 of CAYFUB010000876.1, read as the reverse complement.
TCCACGTCGAGCTTCTTGAACGCCTCTTTGTTCACGTCCTCGGCCGAGATGCGGCGAAACTCCAGACCATTGAGCTTCGCCTTGGCTTCGAGAACGTCGTTGGCATCAACCAGCCCTTCCTTCAACAGTGACCTCGTCGGGTCCACGCCGGGACGGGCTATCGATTCACGACGGACACGGCCGTACTGCTCGTCGGTGATCCTCTCCATCTCGAGCAGAACGTCGACCACGTCATGCACCTGCGCGTGGCTCGTCGGCTCGGGCGAGTACAAATCACACAGCCCGCGCACTTCTTCATCGTCCGGGTATACCGTGACGGCCGGCGCTCGCCCACCGCCCATCGGATTCGGCCCCGACGGCACCTTGCCTTTGTCTTTTGGATGAGATAGAAAGCGCAACATCATTCTGACAGCTTAAGAACAATTTTCAGATCCTGGGTTTCCGATACGCTCTCGTCGGCGTCGTCCTCATGCTGCCAGACGATCTCGACGGAATTGCTGCCGATCTGAGCGACGGTAAAGTCTTCGATTTTGTCGCCCTCTCGGAGAATCTGGTCGTTGATCATGCAGGAGCGACCGTTCTCGGAGCGCATCACGCTCAGCAACCGCAGATTGCGGGCCCTTTGCTGGAGCCGCTGCCGTCTGATCAGTTCGGCCTGCGTCTCCGAATCGTCGGCGACGACGATCTGGTCCTTGAGCTCCTGCATGCAGCCTTCCACCTGGAACGGATTCTTGACAAGCTCGCTGACCTTCACCTGGACCACGTCCGAGAACTCGTAGAACTTCTGGACGATCTCGTCCATGCGACTGGTCATCTCCGAGCTGACGCCGGTAAGCTCACTGATGGCGGTTTCGATCCTTATCTCGTCGTCGCGGGACCGCTGGGCGGATGCCGCCTGTGGCTTGCTCTTGCGAACCATCAGCCACAAACCGGCAAGGCCTATGCAGAAGAGAACGATGACGAAAATGGTACTCCGGCGCAAGTTCCTGCTGTTCGCCGTGACGGTAAGGTACTCTTGAGGGCCGTCCGGGGACCTGGCATCCCGTGAACCGGTGCCCTTGGACGAACGGTCGGATGGGTTTCCGATTTCCTGTTCACGCATGAAAGATAGCATAGGTCGACTCCATTAATTCCCTGTCTCGTTGCGCGACAGGGACGCTCCACGTGGGATGGATCTCACCATCAGGCCACCTTGTTTTGAAAGAAGATGCAGAGAATGAATTCGGCCGCAACCTCCCCCTCACCCGTGCTCTGCTTGTCGAGCCTGAGCTCTCTGAGCCTCATGATGCGAGGCTGCTTCTCGAGCTCGAGCAGGAAGGAGTAGAACGAAGTGAAATCGCCCACCAGCTTCATATTCATCGGCTGCTCGATGTAGCCGCTGTTGTCCTTCTGTTGCAGTGTCCGGATCGTCTTGGGCTTGAGGCCCTGCTTCTGGGCAATCACGGTCACCTGTTCCAGGACTTTGTGGACCTCGCTGGTCGGGGGCAGCTTGCTCTCGAAGAATCGCACCGCCTCCTGGAGCTGTTCGAGCTGCTTGTTGAGGTCTTCCGCCTTCGCCGTCGCGTCCTCGAATTCGGCCAGCTTGGCCCGCTTGCCCCCGACGCGCTGCCGCGCTTCCGCCAGGTGCTGGTTGGCGGGTTTGATCATATAATGATATCCTGCAGCGGCCACGCCGATCAACAACAGGAAGAACACTGCCTTTCTCAAACCACTGGTCATGGTAGCTACTCCCATATCAGGGCGTTCATTGTCTTGCCCGTGGCTGCGCCCGCACCATGCGGACGAATCTAAAACTGGTACACCGAATGCTCCGCCTGGGTCCTGATCTCATCGATGTCCTCCTTCGTGAGATGCACTTCGGGGCTCAGCACGGCCGTCAGCCGGAAGTGCCGGTAGGCGGTACCTTGGACCTTCTTCTCCGCCGATTCGATCAGGGCCACGCTGTCCATCAGAATGGAGTTGCTCAAACGCTCCATGTAAGCGGATACCTGGAGGTCGCTGGGGGCCATCCCTTCGATTTCCATGTGAGTCACCAACAGCTTCTCCGACGAGACCCTCCCATCCGATCTGAGTCCGCCCCGGGCCGCCTGGTACCGGTTCCTCGCCGTCCTGTCGGAAGCCGTCTTCGGAGGTTCCTTTTGAACCAGCCTGAGCTTGGTCAGCGACACACCCGCGGGCAGGTTGTTCGTGAGCGAAGCCAGGACGACGCTCCGGGGGACCGGCTCGATCAGCTCCGCCGTCGTCAAGGCCGTTCGCACCATCTCTTTGCGCTTCGCCTGCAGTTCCTCGAACTGCTTGATCGATTCCTGCATCTTGGCCATCTTCGCGTTCACGAGCGATTCCTCCATACTGAACGCGCGCTGTCGCATCTTGATCCTCAAGAAGGAGCCGGCCAGAGCGGCCATGACGACACAAAACAGGACAAGACACATCAGATTGGCTCTGCGTGACTCGTTGCTTTGAACGTAATCATCCGGTACAAAGTTTATGTTGGCCATCGTGTCTGCTACCTCCGTTCATGGCACCTTTATATGATATCGGCCGCTCCCGTCAGGAGAGACTGAGCCCAAACGCCAGAGCCCAGCTCACCGTACCATTTCTCCGGTCCAGCCCGAACCGGTCCGGATCGCTGACCTCCACGGCCGCCATACAATCGCCCATCTGAGCCTGGACTTCCAACTGCCGGGCGATGGTGCGGTAGATATCCGCTTCCACGGCCAGCCCGGACAGGAAGATCAGGCGTTCGATCTGGACATTCTTATAAAGCATGAGAAACTCGCGTCGGCCCGCCGTCAGTTCCATCACGAGCCTGCCGACGAACTGTTCGTCCTTGAGCTGCCTGGTGCCGACCGGTACAAAGGACGCATACAGCGCATTCTTGTGTCGGCAAATCACCATGTTCGTGCCGTCCGACTGGATGTCGAGCAGCATGACAATGGCATCGAGATCGGTCTTGCGCCGGCCGAAAAACTGGGCGTAACAACCGGCCAGCGCCACCGGCCACACGCCGATGGAGCTGATCGTCAGACCCGCCCGCTCGTAAATCGCCAGATGGTGATCGATCACGGTCCGCTCCGTCGCCAGCACCATGACGTTGTCCTGCTCCGTCGGAACGTACTTGATGAGGGTGTTCTGCTGAATCGGCTCGAAAGGCAGCTTCTGCCTGATCTTGGCGAAGATGGCGTCTTCAATCTTGCCGTCAAATTTCCTGGGCCAGCGGAAGTGATCGATGAAGATGTCACTCGCGGGCAAGGCCGCCACGACCTCTTTGCCTTTGAAGCGTCCATCCGCTACGGCCTGCCGCATGACCTCGATGGCCCAACGCTGCCAGCGCGCCGTTCCCGGCGTGATATCGGGGGGTCGATTGACGTACTGACCGGCAACCAGGCTTGTGTCTTCCGTGCCGTTGGCCAGTTGTGCCAGCTTCAGGCAATCGTTGCCCAGGTCTACGCCAATAACATATGATTGCTTCTTCCCAAATCCAAACATACGAGGCCAACCCACCTATAAACCAACTTCAGCCTGCGTCCTCCGATCCCGCGGATCAGGGGTTATGCTCTCTTGTACCACCCGGTCGAACCCTTCTTTCCGTCAGGTACTTGATCGCGCCGGCCCTTATCTTTCTCCATCCGGCAGTACTATTTCGACAAACCGTCCGGCGCCGATTAAAATATATGAAATGGAATGGGCCGGAACCAAAAACGGGCGGCATTATTCGCTCGCTAAATGGGTCTTTCCTTCTGCCAGAAGGAATTCACTTCCGATAACGTGCAGGAATGTGCCGGCCGGGGGATTTGAAGTGACATCGAGAACCCTATCGAGTTATGTGACCCTGCGCGTGGCCGGCGTTCGTCCCGGGCCGCGAATCGTCGGCATCCCATCCGGATCATCAACGGGTTGTCGGTTGCCTGTGCTTCGCTCCGGCTTAAGCGAGCGGCTCACCTTATTTAACTCTTGGGTCTTTTGGGCTTGGGACCCCGCCGGCTGGGGCGCACCACATCACCGTCCCGAAAGAACGTCTGCTGACGGCGGTTGCCCCGCTGCGTGCTGTGGCGCGGCAGGACCGCGACTACTACTCTCGCCATTCATGCCATGCCGCGAGCCCGACCACTCCCTGCACTCGTCAACACAAAACCCCCTCCCTGATTAGTATGTGTCCCCGGAATTCGCATTTGCTTATGCTCAGGACAGACTCTGAACCACGTCAAATGCGGCTCATCGAGGCCGGGGCCATAAGTGAATTTTCCGCAAAAGGGTGTCGTTGACGTCGGTCAGGCGGTTCTCGCAGTCATAGTAGCAGAACAGGCCGTCATAGGTGAGATTGCCGTTGTCGTCGCAGGTGTAGCTGGCGCCGCCGACAGAGGTGTGTTTATGACTCGAGGTCGAGACGGTTCGCTATTCCTTTCTTATGCGCCTCTTGTATCCCGATTCCCAGCCGGCTTTGACCGGCGCTTTCATGGTGTCCGCGCAGTTCCCGTGGAGCTAACAACGGCTCGCGCCGTATTCCGCCTTGAGCCGACGGCTCATCAGGTCGTCGATAGCCACCGGCACCGGCTTGCCGTTGAAGAGCACTTCATAGACGGCCTGGGTGATCGGCATTTCCACGCCGTACCGCTCCGCCAGGGCCACCACCGATCGGCACGTGGAGATTCCCTCGACCACCGAGTCGGTCGCCCCCTGAGCCTGCTCCAGGGTCTGGCCTTTGCCGATCCTCTCGCCCAGCGAGCGGTTGCGTCCTTTCGGCGAGATGCAGGTCGTGACGAGATCGCCCAGTCCGGTCAGACCCGAGAACGTGTGCTCCTGGGCCCCCATGGCCAGTCCAAGACGCGTGATCTCCGCCAGGCCACGCGCGAGCAGGGCCGCCTTGGCGTTATCGCCGGCCCCGACGCCGTCGATGATCCCGGCGGCGATGGCAATCACGTTCTTCATCGCCCCGGCCAATTCCACGCCGATCAGATCGGTATTCGTGTAGACGCGCAGCCAAGGACAGGTGAACGTCTGCTGGATCCTCTGGGCGAGGGCGTTGTCCTCGGCCGCCGCGCAGGCGGTGGCCGGGAGCTTGCGGGCCAGCTCATCGGCAATCGTCGGCCCGCTCAATGCCGCGACGGCGGTATCCTTCCCGAGCACGTCGGTAAGGATCTGCGTCGGACGCAGCAGCGTGTCGTTCTCGATCCCCTTGGCCACGGAGACAATCGGCACGTCCGCCGGAGCGTGCCGGGCCAGGCGGTCCCAGACCCCGCGCAGGTATTGGCAGGGAACGGCCGAAACAATCAGCTCGGCGCCCGCCAGCGCACGGTCATCCCGGGCCTCGAACACGAGCGAATCGGGCAACCGGTAGCCCGGCAGAAAGCGCTTGTTCTCATGGTCTCGCTCGATCTGGGCCAATTGCTCCGCATCATGGCCCCACATGCGTGTGGCCACTCTCTTCTCACAGAGAAGGATCGATAGTACCGTTCCCATCCCTCCATCACCGATGATTGCGACCTTCCCAAATCCGCTAGGCTGCATGGCCACCTCAAGTAGTTCTCAGTAAAAGCGCGTTTTGCGTCCTGCTCCCGCCGGAGTCCACAATCCGAGACCGGGAGCACCGACTCGTATCCATGTGCATTAGAACCCTGAGCCGGAGGGATGTCAATTTCGGCCTCGCACGCACCCTGGGTGCACGTCATGTTTGTAGGTAGATTCGGCGAAGACCCTCTGGAACTGTCATTTCGACCGGAGGCCGAAGGCCGGAGCGGAGAAATCTGGCTATGGACAAGAGGCACCTTCCCTT
>CAYFUB010000875.1:0-4468 GCA_964346195.1 uncultured Pirellulales bacterium | reverse complement strand
TGCTGAGCGAAGCGAAGCATCTCGCTCACGAATAGAACCGACGCTGGTTACCATGCCCACCCCAGATCCTTCGCTGGCGCTCAGGATGACAGCATTGATGTATGCCCCCCCACGAAAATCAGTCGCACACTTCTCGATGGCCTCGGACCGGTCGCGACGATATGATGGCAATCGTTCGCGACATAGCCATCATGGAGATCGAGCCGCCTTCGTACCCCTGTTGCATGGAGCAACGTTCCGGGTTGGCGTCACGAGTCTGATATGGGAACAGGACATCGAATCCTCCATCTGACAAGCGGCCTCTTACTGTGTCTCTTCGGCACGGTGAAAGGGGCTCAGACGATAGAAGACCGTGTTTCCAACCGGGATTTTCCCTCGGTGTTTCAGGCGTGGAGCCCGGCGGATAACCTGTCTGGCGAGCATCCGACGGACACCCTGGCTCGACACGACCTGGTCTGGCGGGGAGCCCGCTCTTTCAAGCTGGCCTGGGACGCGAGTCCCGAGGGCCTGGCCGAATCCTTTACGCCGGCCGGTATCGCTGCGGGTCAGGCTTATCGCCGGGAGTTGCTCGCGCGGAACCCGAACATGATTCTGCTGCTGGAGATTCGTTACCGCGACGCCGGGGACGGTTTCCTCCCGAGGGATTCGCCCTGGTGGATGCGTGACGGCGCGGGTCGGCGCCGGCCGGGTTGGGCGGAAGGGGGATTCCATCTGCTGAACTACCCGGATGCCGACTTCCAGGCCCACGTGGCGGCGCGATGCAAGGCAGCGGTAGACAGTGGTGTCGTGGATGGCATTCTGCTGGATTGGTGGAACGACGACGAGGACCGGCTGCGGCTGATCCGGGCTGTCCGCAACGCGATCGGGTATGGTCCTGTGATCGTGGTCAATTCGAACGACCGCACGATACCGAATACGGTATCCTACGTGAACGGACTATTCATGGAAGTCACCACGACCGAGACGGCTGGCGACTGGCAGCGCGTGGCGCAGACCTTGCTGTGGGCGGAAGAACACCTGTTGGCCCCTCGTATCAATTGTCTGGAGACATGGTTCCACAGATCGCGCGCGGACCTGCACCTGATGCGGGCGACGACCACGCTGAGTCTGACGCATTCCAACGGCTACTGTCTGTTTTCCGACCCCAATCCCCTTCCCCGGCCGGACCATTTGCACAACTGGTACCCGTTCTGGGACAAGCGGCTCGAAGGGGGCCGAATGAAGCTGGGCAAACCCATCGCGGCGCAGGTCGTACGGGAGGACGGAGTTGTCACCCGAGCCTTCCAGCACGGGATGGCCGCCTACAACCCGAAGGGCAACGGCCCGGCGACCTTGTCGTTCCCCGGCCCCATGAAAAGCGTGGCCACCGACAAAACGGCAATCGAGCACAACCTGGGCGATGAGGACGGCGATATCTACGTGCCGGCGCCGCCGGGCCGAGCGGACCGCGCCGGCGATGAGAGTGCCGGGCCGGCGGATGCCGCCTGTCCGGCGCGATAGGATTCCGATGAAGCGAATCATTTCGGTATCCCGACGAACGGATGTACCGGCGTTCTACAGCGAGTGGTTCATGCGCCGGATACACGAAGGCTTTGCCGGCGTGGTAAGCCCCTACGGCGGCAAGCGCTATGCCGTCTCGCTGAAGCCGGAAGACGTGACTTGTTTCGTCTTCTGGTCGAAGGATTTCGCCCCCTTTCTCCGGCGCCTCGACGCGCTCGACCGTCTCGGCTACACGTTCTACTTCAATTACACCCTAACGGCCCTGCCGGCCGTCTTTGAGAACAACGTGGACAAGGACGCCGCGTTCAAGAGCCTAACGTATCTCAGTGACCGCTACTCGCCGGGGCATATCAACTGGCGGTTCGACCCGATTATCCTCTCCAGTATCACCGACAGCGCATTCTATCTGGACGCCTTCGAGCGTCTGGCCGCCCGGCTGGCGGGCCGGGTCGAGCGATGTTACTTCAGCTTCGTCACCGAGTACGGCAAGGTCAAGCGCAACTTCCTGCAACTGCGGACCCACACAGGTATTACCATTCCGGACGTGCATCCGGACCAGAAGATCGCGCTGGCCGACCGGCTTGCGGCGCTGGCCGAGCGTCACGGCATCCGGATGTACTCCTGCTGCGGTGACTATCTGCTCAGCGATCGGATTCACAAGGCCCATTGCATCGACGGCGCCGTCATCGAGCAATTGTTCTGTCCGCAGGGACTTGACTACCATACAAAACCCACGCGCAAAGAATGCGGCTGCACCGAAAGCATTGACATCGGCACGTACGACACCTGCCCGCACGGCTGCGTCTATTGCTACGCCAACGCCAACAAGGCCACGGCCAACGAGGCCTTCCGAACACACGAAGTGGATTCCGCCTTCCTGGGCTGCGGCAAAACCCAGTCCGAGGAATGGCTCCGCGAACTCCGACAGCAGAGGCTGTAGTAAGCACGCCAGGGCAATCGCATCTAAATTGGCCGATCCCGATTCTGAGTTCAGAACCGCAGGTCTATCCCGATCATGGGCGACTTTAACCCAGAGTAGCAGCTTTCTGAACGGCGTTTTTGAGGCCAAGAAGCGCGCCTGATTTAGATGCGATTGCCCGGATACGCATGCGACTCGTCCTGTACACGTTGCGACTGTGCTGGTATAATCAGGCTATGCCAAAAGACACGATGAAGCTCTCGAATGAGTTGGAAACCCGGATCGGCGAGGCGCTAAGACCGTTGCCCCAGGACAGGGTAATCCTTTTCGGCAACCGCGTCTGGGGCCAGCCGACGGATGACAGCAGGCAATCGGGCTGGAATGCGTTGTCGTTATGAACAGGGGTATCGATGGTGAACTACGTCAAGAGAATCGTCTGTCTTGCCAATTCTCGAAAGTACTCCGGCAGATGCATCGCCGGGAAGGAGGTCTTGGACGGTAGGTACGGCAGATGGATTCGTCCCGTGAGCGCCCGTCCCTCTGCTGAGCTCTCTGAGGAGGAGCGACGTTACAGTAATGGCGACGACCCGCAGGTTCTCGACATAGTCGACGTTCCGATGCTTGCGCCTGCCCCCGTGCTTCATCAGACTGAGAATCACATAATTGATGCAGAGTATTACTGGACCAGGATAAGTAGGCTTCGATGGACCAGCTTGGGAGAACCTGTCGATGAACCAGAAACGCTGTGGTCCAACGGCGATTCCACCTACTATGGGCGCAACGATCGTGTCAAGCTCGATGTGGCGGCGAGAATGGCCGACTCACTTGTACTGATTCGTCCGCAGGATCTATCCATCGTTGTCCGCGAAGAAGGAGCGGTGTTCGGCAATCCCAGAAGACGGGTACGGGCTGATTTTAAGTACCGAGATGTGAGTTACCTCATAGTCGTCACTGATCCGGTCGCGGAGAGAGCATTTCTGGCTGGGTCTGATGGCCGGTATCCAATGGACGATGCCTATTTGTGCGTAAGCCTTGGTGAGCCGCACACAGATGACTGTTGTTATAAGCTCGTGGCTTCCGTTATTACAGAAGAGTTGCTGCGAGGCAATCAATGAATGAGACAGTATATACAGTTGGGCACTCGAATCACTCGATGGAGCACTTCATCGCTTTGTTGAAGCAGCATGGCATTGATGCCGTATGTGATGTAAGGTCTAGCCCATACAGTCGCACGAATCCTCAGTTCAATCGTGAGGTGTTGCGACAAGTTCTCGAGAAGAACGGTATTGCATATGTCTTCCTCGGCAAAGAACTCGGCGCAAGAAGCAGCGATCCATTGTGTTACGTGCGTGGCAGAGTTCAATATAGTTGCCTCGCTGGAAGCGCCCTGTTTCGGACGGGTATGGACGAGCTACGAGAAAGGATGCGAACCCATCGCGTTGCCATCATGTGCGCGGAGAAGGATCCATTGGATTGCCACAGGACTATTCTCATTTCTCGTTGCCTCGACTCCATCGGGATTAATGTCGAACATATCTTGGCGGACGGCAGATTAGAAAACCACAGACAAACTATAGCACGACTGTTGCGTCAACTTGATCTCCAGGACTCCGATCTGTTTCGATCTCACGATGACATGATCGCAGATGCCTATAGGATCCAGGGCGAGCGCATCGCTTACAGGACGACCATGCCTTCTGGCGAGGTGGACCCGATTAGGAGAAGTACCCGATGAAGATCTTCACAATTGGTTTCACTAAGAAATCAGCTGAGTCCTTCTTCACCAAATTGCAGCGGGCGGGCGTTAAGCGACTAGTTGATGTGCGACTCAACAATGTGTCGCAGCTTGCCGGGTTTACCAAGAAGGACGATCTGCGGTATTTCGTGAAGACGATCTGTGGCATTGACTATCTCCACTTGCCACAACTCGCTCCCACCCAGGAAATACTGGATGATTATAAGAAGAACAAGGGCAGTTGGGATGTGTATGAACGTCGGTTTCTTGGCCTCATGGCCGAAAGACAGATCGAACACAGAAGCCAGCGTGAA
>CAYFUB010000874.1:0-1743 GCA_964346195.1 uncultured Pirellulales bacterium | reverse complement strand
GATCTGGCGGCCTACCTACGGGCGGTGCGCTGCCTGATAATATCGTCCCGAATTGAGAGTATCCCGTTGATACTTTCTGACGCGGCCCAGGCTGGCTGCCCGGTCATAGCCACCGACGTAGGGGATATGGGCCGCCTGGTGAGAGACTACGGCGTGGGGCTATGCGTTCCCCCCGAATCGCCCCAGGCGCTGGCGGAAGGCATTTTGAGATTCCACGAGGGCGTCCCGCCTCGTCCTGAGGGTGCCCGAGAACTCGCCGAGTACCTCAGCCTGAACCGCAGCGTGCAGCAAATTCTTCATGACATAGGCCGGGATATGGGATTGGGGGAGTGTTTAGAGGACAAGGCTTAGAACATAACTATGAGCGGCTCCGCCGAATGGACCTTTCCCGCCAGTGAGTCGCATCTGACCCCCTGAGGTCGGCTCAGCAAACATCGGGCATCAGGGCAGCGTGCATGGAAGCATAGGCGAGCCGAGCGAGAAACCCGCGAGGAGCAAATGGAGGGACTGTCCCACGAGAGACCTCGAAGGTTCGGGGCTAGGATATGGCTGGCCATGGTCGCGGTAAATCGGTGGCGGCAGCCAACCCCGCTTGCGGCGATGACGTACGGCGGCCTTGGGTCCGTGATCGTGCCCGCCCTAGAGGCGGCGCTTGTTGTATTCGTCGTCTACTTTGCCGTCGTCGGCCTTGCCGTCGGCGCGAGCATCCCGGTCATAGGGTCTGATTCCGGATTTGCCCTTGCCATCGCGAAAGCCGCGGTCAACGGGAACCACGAATGGGTTGACATACTGGCCCCACCGGTCCAGGTGGCCATCTACGCCCCGTTGATCGCCATCGGCCGGCCTGAGTTTGCCACGGCGGTGCCCGCCCTGTTCGGCGGCTTGCTTGTCGTTCTGGTGTTCATCGCCGCCTGGCGCATAACTGGCATGCCTTCAATTGTGGCCCGGTCCGGGGACACGGAGGCCATGCCGGTGGCGCTCTTGGAGGCGATGGCCGCAGGCCGGCCTGTCGTGGCAACCTCGGTCGGCGGCATCCCGGAAGTGGTGATCCCGGGCCGCACCGGACTGCTGATAGAGCCAGAGTCGCCCAACGCCCTCGCCGCCGCGGTCGCGCAGTTGCTAGAATCTCCGGACAGGGCCGAGCGTATGGGAGAGCTGGCCCGTCGCTGGGTACGGCGAAGGTCCGACCGGGGCAGCGTGACTGCCGGTTACGGCAATCTGCTCACCAAGGCGATGAACTCCGGCAGCGGCTCAGCTTGAGCCTTGTTGGAAGCGGGCCTAGCGCGTGACCTGCACGAGTACGGACCCGCGCTCACCCTCGAGATGCCGCGAATCCCAGGCGGCTGCAGCCGTGGCGAGCCACTGGCCCAAGGGGCCCGGCAGGCTCCACAGGAGCCTCAGTAGCAGATAGCCCCACCGAAAGGCGCTGATGGCTAGCGGCTTCATCTGCACGTGGGCCGGCCTGTGCCTTCCGAGAATACTCTCGAGGTGCTCGGGGCTGAAGCCGGGTACGCGGTCATGACCCCAGCGCTTGTCGATCCAGGGCTCGAGCACCTTGGGAAAGATCCGCACCGTAACGTTGGGCGTGGTCAGGATCAATCGGCCGCCGGGACGGAGCATCCGTAGCGCTTCATTGATCAGCTGCCGTTCGTCCGGCACATGTTCGATAACGTCGATGGCGAAGACCACATCGAAGACAGCATCTCTGAAGGGCAGCCGCATCCCGTCGGCGCGAAGGTACCG
>CAYFUB010000873.1:0-3608 GCA_964346195.1 uncultured Pirellulales bacterium | reverse complement strand
CCGCCTGCGGGTTCGACGACAGGAAGACCGAGGCGGCCAGGCACAGCAGGACCATCTGCCGCCAGGGGTCGGTGCCGCCGATGCAGCGAACGCCGTAGTAGGCCTCCAGGCCGTAACGGTCCCGCAGCCGGCGGCGGTTGTAACGCAGGCCCAGCGCGAGCCCGGCCAGGGCCGCCGCCCACATGACCGTCACCGGGGTCCGGCCGTCGCCGAAGAAGACCGCGAGGGTCCGGTCGCCGCAGTGCCACAGGGCGGCCAGATAGCGGTTGTTCTCGATGAGGCAGGCGAAACCGCCTTCAGGCTCGAAGCTGGCGACCAGCCGGCCGCCGGCGTAGACGTGGCACAGGACCTTGCCGTCTTTCTCCTCGTAGAGACTGCCGATCCAGAGGCCCGTGATCTGGCCGTTAACCTTCTTCCAGAGGCGTGCACCCCCGGCGGAATAGCCGAACTGGACCGTGCTGCCGCCGGCAATCGCCACCTGGACGAGGCGGTTCTGTGCGTCATAAGTGAGCGTCTGGCCGGCCTGGCCGTAGCGGTTGCGGGCAGTCATGTTACCCGCTGCGTCGTAGCTGTAGGTGCTGCCGTTGGCCGCCGTGACGGCGTGCGGCTGGGTGGCTGAGTAGGTATAGGTGCCCGTGCCCATCTCGTCGTTTTTGTTGATATTGCCGATGGCCGTGTACTCGTAGGTGATCGTTTTCGATTCGGCCGTCGAGTACAGGGAGGTGAGCCGGTAGAGGTCATCATACTCGATATTGTCCAGGCCGCAGGACTGCGCGCCGGTATGGGCGTCGTCGGTGACGCTCAGGATGTTCGAGGCCATGTCATAGGTGTAGCGAATTTCCTGGATCGTCGAGGCGCCGGTCGTGAGCATGCGCTTGAGCCGGCGGGTCTGGTCGTAGTACTCGTATTGCGTGGTCCGGACCCCGGTACTGCCGTAGGTGAGGGTCGTTTCCTGGTGCATCTCGTTGAAGCCGGACGCCTGGTAGAAGACCTCATCGGCCCCGGTGCCCCAGAGGCTCTCGACTTTGGTCAGATGGCTGACCTCGTCGTACGTGTAGGCAATGACGGCCTTGCTGCCGGGATAGGTGACCTGGGTCACCCGGTCGGCGGGGTCATACGCCGTCTGCGTGGTATAGCTCTTGTCGTTCTCGGAGAGATAACGGGTCGCTTTGATCGCCCGGCCGCGCGAGTCGTAGCCGGTCTTGGTCCAGCCCTGGCCGTCGGTGACCTTGTAAAGCTGGCCCTTGTGGACCGTGTAGGCGGGGTCGTCGCTGGTATCGTAGGTGTACGTGATTGTCTCGACAACGCTGTTGGCGTCGTTTCTGACCGTCTTTTGGATCACGCGGCCCAGCTCGTTGGGCTCGTAGGAGAACCAGATCTTGTTGCCGCGTGAGTCCACCTGCTCGGTCATCCGGCCGGCATCGTCGTACGCGTAGGTCCAGGTGCCCATGTCCAGATCGATGGAGCGGATCTTGCGGTCCAGGCTGTTATATTCTGCCCGCAACTCACTGCAAGACTATTCGGAACCTTCTATTCTTATGTCAAAGAGCATTGTCTGGTTCCTCTGACCTCCTTTCGCACGCCACGTCCCGGCACGCTTCACAGTTGGCAAGACGCTCAACCTCGATTCTCGCGTCTACCTCTCGGCCGTCCCCTTTTCAATCATGATGATCAGCATCGTGTCATTCACTAGTTGCCGGATCGGGAATGACTTTTGCTCCTCTGTCAAGGCCTCGACTCGCCACTCTCTTTTGCCATCCCAAAGCCACGGTTCGTCCACCCTTCCAGTTACTGGATCCTCCAGCCCGCAACGAAACACGGGAAATTCCCTTAGGCTGGGGGGAACAGGCACGTTTGCCACGCGGCGCACGATCCCCTGTCGAATGGCTGCGTTCAGGGGGAAGAACACCATGAAGACGTGCGCCTGCTGAACGAGTGAGTCGAACGTCTTCGGAGGTTCCTCGTAGAACCCGGGCAGGACCCTAATGAGGGATCCATACCTAGGCCGTGCCGAGTGTTCATGCGTATACTGGGCATATGCCAATCCGCGTGAGGTACGTATCTCGATAATGTCACCTATCTGTGCCCACCTTCCGTGAACCATTTCTAGCCTCCACCTGCACCGGGATAATTGATACTCTTGAGCACTTCTCTACCATATTCAACTGCACTTTGAAAATGTTCCCCGGGGGATTGCCGGCCGGGTTGTAGGGGTTTGTCGTCGTGTTCCGCAACACTCGGTCGGGCAGGCCGTCACTGTTGATGTCCAGCAGGGCCACCTCGGTGTTGTGCTCACTGCCCTCATTGTGCCAATCTGTCGCCCCCGGTTGGTTCCAGTAGTCACCGGAATATCCTGTCATGTTCGTCGGACCCCAGTCGCGGAGGATAGGGTCGCCGAAGGCGTCCCGCTCGAATTCGAAAGGCTTCTGCTGGTATTCAAAGGTCACCGGCGGCAGGGAGCTCACGTCGTCCGCCCCGTACATCGTCACGGACTGCAGCAGCGAGCGCAATGTGGACGGCGACTTGGCGTACGTCAGGTGATAGCGCCGCACGGGGACCCATTGCGAGGGCGCCTGGGTCAGATCGAGGACCTCAACGCGGATATCCTTGAGTCTCTTGTTCGTTTCGATCCGGTAGCCGGTCGCGTAGGAGATGGACTTGTCGTCGCGGTCCTCCAGCTCGAATTGCACGCTCCGCGTCGTCTGGAGCGGGCCGGTCGTGTGGCCGTTGTAGCGGACTTCGTCGAGATAGAACTGATTCGCATCCTGCGTGTAGTAGACGTATGTCAGGTTGCCGTTGATGTCCTGGATCTTGGCCAAAGCCCACAGGAAGGCCTTATCGCCGGCTGTGGTCGAACTGAAATTCGGATGGGTCATCACGGCCCCGGCGGTTTGACCTTCCCCCGCCACTTGGCCAAAGTAGAACTTGTTGCCGCTCTTGTCGGTGACCGTCCAGAGACCGTTGGACCCGTTGAGACTGCAGGCGGCGTCATACTCGTATTTCAGGAAGGCCTGGTCGGTCTCCGCACGGTACTCCGGCAACGCGCCCTGATCATCGACCAGGACCAGACGTGAGTTGACCGCGCCGAAGGCGACGACGAAACCTTTATCATCGTCGTATTTGTTCAGGAACGTGGCGCCGTCGCGGGCCACGGGCACACCCTTGCGGGTATCGCGCTGGATCGCCCCCATGCCCAGCGACCAGCCGACGCCGCACCAGCCGTTGCCGCCGCCCCCGTACCGCAGGGCCAGTGACGGCTCGCTGCCCTGGCGGGCGGGCGGCAGCGCGATGGGCAGGGTATAGCCGACTGAGCCTGTGAACGGGTCCACCTGCAGGTTCAGATCGTTGCCCAGTTCGCCCGACACCGGCTCGGCACTGCCTTCGGGGATCGCGCCAGGTACGGCTTCCGTGCGTGCGGACAGCGGGATGGAGTGGACGGTCTCAACTCCCTGGCCGTTCCTCGCTTTGACCTCGTATTCGTAGAGGGTGTTCGCTGTGAGTCCGGTATCCGTATAGGTGCGCGAGCCCTGCCAGCCGCTGTCGTGGCTGCCACCGCCGATGGTGACGTTCTGGAAATAGTACTGAATGCCACCGACGGGATCCTGCGC
>CAYFUB010000872.1:0-13395 GCA_964346195.1 uncultured Pirellulales bacterium | reverse complement strand
CAACTGTATCTTGAAAGTCCCGCCGGCACGCGGGTGCTCTTGAACACGAGCGACTTGGACAAGTTCTACACGGGCGAAAACTACAGCTCCACCACGTTCGACGACGAGGCGGACATCCCGATCGAGGAGGGCGAGCCGCCTTTTGAAGGCAGCTACAGACCGGTGATGTCACTCGACGCCTTCGATGGCCAGGATGCTTACGGCCCGTGGGAACTTCAGGTCTATGATGTGTTCTATGCGAATGTCGGCACCTTCAACTCCTTTCAAGTCACCATTACCGCTCCCGAGCCCACGACGGCGGCCTTCCTGCTGCTCGGGCTGGCTCTCGCCGGGCGCCCGCCGGGCCGCCACAGACGGCTCGCTCACGATGCATGCTCGCCGGTGGCGCGCCGCCGTGTGTGACCGGGTCTCGCGGCAAACCAGGCACCCACACAGAAGACAAGACCTGCCGGCTCTGTCGTCCGCTCGTTATATCGGCTGCGATTGAGTATTTCGTATCTCTGGGTAGCGGCGTCAAGCCCCGACGCGCAGCGGCGCTGCGGGCTTGCTTGGCGATGGCGTCGCCCGCCCGCGCAGGAACCATCGCCAGGACCTTCGGCCTTGACGACGCCACCCGATCTTCATGCCTACTGCGAAAAATTCAATCGCAACCGGCATTACACTGCGATGGCGCGACGTATTGTTCTTCAGCAAGCACCTTGGGGTGCGGCTGGAGGCCACGCTGTACTAACAACCTATCTCAAAACGGCAATGTCATTTGGAGCGCAGCGAAGAATCTGGGCTACGGACTTGAGAGACCTCTTTGTCGGTGGCCAGATGGTTCGCTTCGCTCACCATGACAAATCAAAGTGCCGTTTTGAGATAGTTTCCAAGGGCACGATGCCGCGCACACACGGACCGTAACGACCTTCGACATCACGCCCACCAGGCGATCTGGCCCTTCATCGGGGGCAATTCTCAGTGGCATTCGGGTATCCGACGCCGTATAATCACACCTGGCACGCAAACAGTAGCAAGGACCGGGCAGGTGAACCAAGATGGCTTCAGATGTCGCCAAACGCGTGGACCGGCTCAGGCGGGAGATACGAAAGCACGATTATCTCTATTACGTCCTGAACCAGCCCGAAATCAGCGATCGGCAGTATGACGAGCTCTTTGCCGAGCTCAAGAAGCTGGAAGACCAGCACCCGGAGCTGGTGACCGAGGACTCGCCGACCCAGCGCGTCGCGGGCAAGCCCTTGGAAGGGTTCAAGTCCGTCCGGCACGCGCTCCCCATGTTGAGCGTCGATAACACGTACAATGCCGATGAGCTACGGGCTTTCGACGAGCGGGTTCGCAAGCAGTTGGCGGCGCCCGATTATGAATACGTGGTCGAGCCCAAGATTGACGGGCTGGCCGTGAGCCTGCGCTATGAGAACGGCGTCCTGGTGACCGGGGCGACGCGCGGCGACGGCGAGGTTGGCGACGACGTGACCGCCAACATCCGGACCATCAAGGCCATTCCGCTGCGTTTGCACGAAGGTCCCTACGCGGCGGTGCTCGAGGTCCGGGGCGAGGTGTACATGCCCACGACGTCTTTTGTGAAGTTGAACAAAGCCCGGGCCCAGCAGGGCGAGACGGTGTTTGCCAATCCGCGCAATGCGGCCGCCGGGTCGCTGAAGCTGCTGGACGCCCGGATCACGGCGACGCGGAATCTGGCGTTCTATGCCTACGGCATCGGCGCAGTCGTAGGGGCGAATAATTATTCGCCCCCGCTTGACCACTACCACACGTTGCAGCAGTTCAAGGAACTCGGCATACCCGTGAACCCCTATGTCAAGAAGGCGAAGGATATCGACGAGGCCATCGCTATCTGTGACAACTGGAGCGATAAGCGATTCAAGCTGGACTACCAGATCGACGGAATGGTCATCAAGGTCAACCGTTACGACCAGCGCGAGATCCTGGGCGCGACGGGCCGCTCGCCGCGGTGGTGCATCGCCTACAAGTATCCGGCCGAGCAGGCCCGGACCGTCGTGGAATCCATCGCGGTTCAGGTGGGCAAGACCGGGACGCTGACGCCGGTCGCCAATCTCACGCCCGTGCTGCTGGCGGGAACGACCGTCAAGCGTGCCACCCTGCACAATTTCGACGAGCTGCGCCGTCTGGACGTCCGGCCGGGCGATACCGTGATGATCGAGAAGGCCGGCGAGATCATCCCGCAGGTGGTCGAGGTCAGGAAGGAACTCCGCCCGGCGGGAGCGGCGCCGTTCCCGGTGCCGAAGAAATGCCCCAACTGCGGCACGGCGGTGGAAAAGGACAAGGCCGGGGTGTACGTCCGCTGTCCGAACCCGGATTGCCTGGGCATGTTGAGGGAGCGATTGCGATATTTTGCCGGGCGGGACCAAATGGATATCGAGCATCTGGGCGTGGCACTGATCGAGCAGTTGATCGAGAACGGATTGGTGAAGACCTTCGCCGATGTCTACCGGCTTCAAAAAGAGGACCTGCTGGGCTTGGAGCGAATGGGCGACAAGAGCGCTCAGAACGTGCTGGACGCGATCGAGGCGAGCAAGACCCGGCCGCTGTGGCGGTTCCTCGCGGCCCTGGGGATTCGGCACGTCGGCGGCCAGTCGGCGCAGATCCTGGCCGAGCATTTCGGCTCGCTCGACGCCATCAGGAACGCCGCTGAGGAGCAGTTGCAGGCCGTGGAGCAGGTGGGGCCGGTCATGGCCGAGAGCGTGTACCGGTACTTTCGCGACAGGCGCCATCAGGTCGTGATCGAAGACCTCCTCGCCGCCGGTGTCCGGCCCCAGCCGCCCGCACCGAAGAAGCGCGCGGGCCGATTGCAGGGCAAGACCGTCGTGGTTACGGGGACGCTGAAGCACTTCTCGCGGCAACAGGCCGAGCAAGCGATCCGGGAAGCGGGCGGCAAGGCCGCCGGCAGCGTCAGCAAGAAAACTGACTTTGTCCTGGCAGGGGAGGACCCGGGCAGCAAGCTGGAGAAGGCCCGCAAACTTGGCGTGGAAGTGATTGATGAAGAGCAGTTCTTGAAGACGCTGGAAGGTTGAGTTTGGCAGAATGGATATTGGGCCTATATTCTTCAAGGAAATCGATTTCATGATTTCCTTGAAGAATCAGTTCGATTCAGCGTCTGTCACGCAAGTACGGTTTGGGAAGAAAAAATCGAGAAAAGAGATTGTTCCTTCCCAAAGTAGGCCCAATATCCATTCTGCAAAAGGCCGGTTAGAAAGAGGGAAAGTGACGTGAATGCACAGGATGAGAAATTCATGCGGTCGGCCCTGAAGCTGGCGGAGAAGGGGATCAGCTCGGTCGAGCCCAATCCGGCGGTCGGCTGCATCATTGTCAAGGCCGGCCAGGTGATCGGGCGGGGCTATCATAAGAAGTTCGGCGGGCCACACGCAGAGATCAATGCCCTTGAGGACTGTAAGACGCTCGGCGTCAAGCCCGAGGGCGGCACCCTGTACGTCACGCTCGAGCCATGCTGCCATCAGGGCAAGACCGGCCCGTGCACGCAGGCCATTATCGAGGCCGGACTGGCACGGGTGGTCGCCGCGACGCAAGACCCCTCCGAGCACGCGGCCGGCAAGGGGCTGGAACAACTGCGGCGGGCCGGCATCGGTGTCGAGGTCGGGCTCTGCGAACAGGAGGCGAGACTGCTCAACGCGCCGTTCTTCAAATACGCCACGACCGGCAGGTGCTGGGTCGTGCTGAAATGGGCCCAGAGCATCGACGGCAAACTGGCCTACGCCGACCAATCGCAGGAGAGGCGCTGGCTGACGAACGAGGCCGGCCGCAGCGATGCCCACCGCCTGCGCCGGCGGGTCGGGGCCATCCTGGTGGGGATCAACACGGTCTTGGCGGACGATCCGTTACTGACGCCCCGGCCGAGCAAGGGTAAGAGGCCGATCCGGGTCGTCCTGGACAACTCGCTCAAGATCCCGCTCGGTTGCCGGCTTCTGCGGACCCTCAAGACGAGCCCGGTCCTGGTCTATGCACGAAAGGCCGCCGTGGACGTGAATCCGAAGCATGCCGAGCGGATCGCCAGGAAGGGGGCGGAAGTGCTCACCTATGACGAGACGACCGAAGCCTCCGGGCTGCGGGGCCTGCTCGACGAGCTGAGCAGACGTGGCGTTCAGCAGGTGCTGGTCGAGGGCGGGCCGCAGGTCCTGGCGTCGTTTCTGCGCGAGGGATTGGCCGACGAGGTTTGCGTCTATATCGCCCCGAAGATCCTCGGGCCCGGCGGAACCGCCTGCATTGCCGAGCCGATGGCGAGTCTGGCGCAGGCCGTTGAGTTGCACCACGTTGGCATCCGGGCCTTCGGAGACGACGTCCGCCTGAGCGGAGCGCCCGCGGTCGTCAGCGATCGGCAAACGCTTCCCACGGAGTTCACGATAGACGTCGAGCTGTGAATCCACGCCTGTATTGGCAAATGCCCATCCGTTCTGCACGGCCTCAACATGCACCTGTATATGTCATGCTGAGCGAAGCGAAGCATCTCTGGCCTTCGAACAGGATGTTGACCGCGCGAGCAGGCGTTCATCCGGAGATATGTAGGGAATTCCCTACAGATTTCTATGGCATGGTCCGAAAATTGACTTGACCGGCCAACTGTCATGCTGTATAGTATGTTTAGTTGCGGGTGCAGACGGAGATCAGTGGGTCTCGTAAGCACTATCCGCGGTACGGTGCATCCTGGCACGCCGCAACAAGGAGACCGGCCTACAACCAGTTATAATGTACTCGCCTTGGTCTCCTTTTTTCTTGCGCTCGGAGCCCGCCTGCCGCACACTCCCGCCGCGTCAATCGGTCGCAGTGTTTTTTCGACAAGTCCGCTTGCAAACATGACGTGCCCCGTACACTCGCACGGTCAGTGCGCGATTGTGTTTCGTGGCGGGGCCGTTGCCGGGCGGGAGTCATGCTGAGCGAAGCATCGAGCCGTGCAGGGCGCATCATTGTTCGCCCCCTCTTGCCTTTCATGTGCATGGTTTGCCACGACATCCGGCTGGCTGTGGTGGGCGGCCGCATCTGTTGCATTATCGGGGCAGATGTGTTTTGATGGGAGCGGCTTGGCAGTCGCTTTGCCGGAATTTGGTTCTTCCGGCGGTGTCGTGCTTGCCAATGCCGTTCTTCTCGATACGGAAGGAGATTTGGAATGAGGCGAATAATGGCGGCGACGGTTGGGGTGGGAGTGACCCTGCTGGCTTCAATTGCTCTTGCTGGGGGGGCAGTGGATGAGAGAGGCTGGATCAATCTGTTCGACGGCACGAGTCTGGAGGGCTGGAAGCCGGCCGAACGCGAGGACCCCGGCACCTTCTCGGTTCGAGACGGCGCCATTGTCGCACACGGGCGGCGGAATCATCTGTTCTGCGTGGGACCGGTCGAGAACGCGAACTTCCGCGATTTCGAGCTGAAGGTGGACGTGAAGACCGAGCCTGGGTCCAACGGCGGCATCTACTTCCATACGAAGTATCAGGACCGCAACTGGCCCGACAAGGGTTTCGAAGTTCAGGTGAACAACAGCTACCGGCGTGACCCGCGCAAGACCGCCAGCCTGTATAAGATGGAGGATGTCGATGCATCGCCCGTGCAGGACGGGGAATGGTTCACCATGCACGTCACCGTCTGGGGCAAGCACGTCACGGTCAGCGTGAACGGCGAAGACGTGGTTGACTGGACGGAGCGGCAGCCGCCGAGCCCGCCGTCCGGCATGCCGCGTCGCCTGCTGGACAGTGGGACCTTCGCTCTGCAGGGACACGACCCGGGCAGCACGGTGTACTATAGGAACATCCGCGTCAAGCCTTTGCCTGTTCTGGTTGATTATCATGTCCACTTGAAAGGCGGCTTGACCCTGGAGCAGGCCGTGGAGATGGCGAACTGGCGCCGGATGAAGTTCGGCATCGCCGAGAATTGCGGCGTCGGTTTCCCAACCACGAATGACCAGGCCCTACAGCGGGTTCTCGACAGGCTCGCAGGCCAGCCCGTGTACCAGGCGATGCAGGCGGAGGGCCGCGAGTGGGTCAAGATGTTCTCGCCCGAGATGATTGCGAAGTTCGACTATGTCTTCACGGATTCCATGACGTTCACCGACCAGCGGGGTCGGCGGACCCGTCTCTGGATTCCGCAGGAGGTCGAGGTCGACGATAAACAGGCGTTCATGGACATGCTGGTCGCCAGGACGGTCGGCATCCTGAACGACGAGCCCATCGACATCTACGTCAACCCGACCTTCCTGCCGGTCTCTATCGCAAGCGAATACGATACCCTCTGGACCGACGAGCGGATGGACCGGGTGATCGAGGCAGCCGTGAGAAATGGCGTCGCGATCGAGATCAACTCCCGATACAAGCTTCCCAGCGAGAAGTTCATCCGTAGGGCCAAGGCGGCCGGCGCCAGGTTCGCTTTCGGCACCAACAACGGCGGCAGCGACGATTTGGGCGACCTGGCCTACAGCCGCCTGATGGCCAGGCGCTGCGACCTGACCCGCGATGATTTGTTCGTGCCCAAGCCTGATGGCAAAAAACCGGTCCAAAAGAAGGGCCTGCCCAAATAAGCTCTTCCTTGGTACGAGTCGAGCTCGCCCGATCTGATGATGGGTGGCACGGCAGGACTTGTTTGACCGTGCTTGCCTTGGTAAAGGCCTTCCTTGTTGGGCTTGTCCCAAGTTCTTGAGATTTGGGCGGTATGAACGTTGAGATGGGTGGCAGCGTCAAGGGGTCCCCAACGCGATGTATCGCGTTGGGGGGCCCCATGCGCAGCTTGGCGATGGTCATGCCAATGCACGAGAGCCATCGCCAAGGCCTGTGGCCTTGACGCTGCCACCCTACCAATGTCCTGGAAACCTCAAGAACTCCGGCCGTTGCCTTCTTGTTTGGGGCGCCCTCAGCGGTGACCCTCTTCCAAAGGCGACTGGCGTGGGCAGGCGCCGGTCAGGATTTCGCGGCCATCCTCAGTGATGAGGATATCGTCCTCGATGCGGACGCCGAGCTTGCCGGCGATGTAGATGCCGGGCTCGATGGTGATGACTTGGCCGGCTTCCAGTTCGCCCTTCGCCTCTTCCTTGAGGAAGGGGGTCTCATGGATTTCGAGCCCGAAGCCGTGGCCGGTGCCGTGGCCGTAGACGGGTAGGCCGCTGTCCCGAATCACCCTTCGGGCGGCGGCATCGACTTCTGTTAAGGCTGCTCCCGCCCGGGCGGCTTCGATGGCGGCGGCCTGCGCCCGCTCGGTAACCTCATAAGCCCGCTGGTAGGCGGGTGTGGTCTGGCCGAAGGCGAAGGATCGGGTGATGTCGCAGCAATACCCGCCGCATCTGGCGCCGAAGTCGATGAGGACGGTGTCTCTGGGCCCGAGCTTCCTTAGAGAGGGCTGATGGTGCGGCCGGGAGGCGTTGGGGCCGAAGGCGACGATGGTCTCGAAGCCGACCTTCGCCCCGAGCCGGCGCATTTCCAGGTCGAGCAGGCCGGCCAACTCGTTCTCGGTGATCCCCGGTTTGATGCGGCGTACGGCTTTTTCAAAGGCTGTCGCCGCGATCGATGCCGCGGCCCTGATGGCCGCGATCTCGGCTTGGTCCTTGCGGCTGCGCGGGCCTTCGAGGGGATTGCCGACCGCCTTCACGGGCACATCCGCACTCTTCTTCAGGGCCCTGTAGAGCACCAGAGAAATGGAGCTATCGATGCCGGCCGTTCGCACCGATTTGAGTCTTCCCAGCAGCTTGCCCGTCGCCTCGGCGATCGGGCCTTTGCGTTCCACGATGGTCGTCCGGACACATTCCTTTCGTGCCTGCTCCGTGTATCGGCTGTCGGTCACCAGGTAGACCGCATTCCTGGTGACGGTCGCCCAACTGTCCTCGCCCTGGAAGCCCGTGAGGTAGGTGACGTCCGCCGGCTTCGTGAGAACCAGGGCGTCGATTCGTCTTTTGCCCAGGTCGGCGCGGATGGTTCTGACACGTCGCGTGATGTACTCTATGGTCATGGCTCATTGCATATCAAGAACCGGGCAAAAAATAAAGGTCTTTCGTGGGGTATTTGGCTTGAGGGCTTGTTGTTTCCTATACTTTCAACAGAGCGGGATGGAAGAAGGGGTGGCAACTGCGGATCGGACAGTTCGCGGTGTTTTCCGTTGGGGAGAACTGTCTGCCCTAAAGACTCATTCCCACGAGTAGGACGGCGGCTGCCGTCCTTTTCTGCCTTGTTCCAAACGGGATAACGGGTTAAAATGGTCCGGTCCATTTTGCAGAACTCTTATGTAATCGACGAATTTGGAAGCCCTTGACGAATGTTCCTATTGCCGATCCGGACGAATATCAGGCCCAGACGGACACCTTATGCCAACTATGCCCTTATCATTGCCAACGTGTTGATATTTCTTCTCTCCTATTCGCACAACAGATTCTATCCGTACCCCGTCGGCGAGCAGATACTCCCGTTGCCGATTCGCCCGTGGGCGTGGAACTGGATGCTGGTGCCTATGGAGTGGCGATATTGGCAGTTTCTGACCTATGCTTTTCTGCACGGCAGCATTCTACACATCGCTGGCAACATGTTCTTCCTCTACTTGTTCGGGAACAACATCAATGATAAATTGGGTAATTTCTGGTACGCGCTCTTCTACCTGGTGGGCGCCGTCTTCAGCGGTGCCGGGCATGTGCTCCTGAACCGATTCTCACCGGCCCCGACGCTCGGGGCCAGCGGGGCGGTGGCGGCAGTCACGGGGGCCTATCTCGTTCTGTTTCCGCACACCCTCATCACGGTGGTCTACTGGTTCTTCTTTATCGGGACGGTTGAGGTACCCGCTTTGTACTTCATCGGCCTGAAAATGATCCTGATCGACAACGTGCTGGCTCGCATGGCGCCGCAGGTTGCTTACGAGGCGCATCTGGCCGGATATGCGTACGGCGTCGGGGTGACTGTGTTTCTCTTGGCCACGCAGCTTGTCGGCAGTAGCGAGTTCGATCTGTGGGCGATGATCAGGCAGTGGAACCGTCGGCGGCAATATCGCGATGCGGTGGCGGGGGGGTATGATCCGTTCACCTATACGGGCACTCGCAAGCGCGTGGAGTCGCGGGAGGTCGGTCAACCGAGCCTCAGCGCGCAGTCGCAGGCCAAGGTCGAACAGCTTCGTCATGAGATCGACCGTTGGATTGCACAGAAGAATCTGCCGGCGGCGGCCAACCTCTACCTGGAGCTTATGCAGACTGAGCCCGGGCAAATATTGCCCCGTCAACATCTGCTCGATATCGCCAACCAGTTGGCCAGTAGTGGCCGGTCTGCCGAAGCGGCCCGGGCCTACGAGCAGTTCCTGACCTACTACAGCAGCTACGAGTATGCCGAGCAGGTGCAGTTGATGCTGGGAATCCTCTATTCGCGCTATCTGGACAGGTCCGAGGATGCGATCGAGCACCTCCGCAAGGCCGCCGAGAAGCTCTCCGACCCGGGCCAGTTGAAGATGTGCCGGGACGAGCTTGCGCGCCTGGGGGCATAGGAATTTTCTACGTTATTTCGTCATTCCAAGCCGCTTTGCGCTTGACAAATCCGCGAAGAACCAGTAGTTCCCTTACTTGAAGGATCGCCCTACCTGCGGGCCGTTTCCTGAAATGCATCGACAGGAACGTCTTTTAGGAGGCCGAAGGATGCAAGCTCGCGTACCCTCATCGCAGCGCGCCATGTGGATGGTACTGTTTCGTGGCTGGCTGCTCGTTGTGCTGTTTGCCGTTGTGCCGGGCTTCGCCGTTGCGGGGTTCGCTCAGGGAGATTCGAATCAACCGGCCGGACCTGTGGTACTCCCCGGAGGAGGTGAAGCGGGCCGGGAGCCGGCGGGCCCTTACGTGGCGGAGGCCACAGGTAACGACGTGTACATCCGTTCCGGGCCCGGCACGAATTTCTATCACTGCGGCAAGCTCTATTCCGGCGACCGCGTCCAGGTCATCAATGCGCAGGACGGCTGGTCCTGCATCGTCCCGCCACCCGGCAGCTTTTCGTGGATTTCCATGCAGTATGTGAGCATCAATCTGGAGAATCCGACGGTGGGCATCGTCACCGGCGACAACGTCGGGGTTTACGCTGGCTCGGACTACGTGCTGCCGATGCACTCCACGAGCAAGCAGATCTCGCTCAATCGCGGGCAGATCGTGAAGTTGCTCAGCGAAGAGAAAGACGATTACTACAAGATCGTCCCCCCTCAAGGCGCGTACCTCTGGGTGAGCGCTCAGTTCCTCCAGACCGTGAGCGCCCCGGCCCCCAAGCCGCCCGTTGTGGATGTCGGCGCCATGGTCAAGACGCCCGGCGTGAACCCACGGCCGGGCGTGACGGCGGAGCCAAAGTCGGATATCGATATCTATTACGCCTTGGTCGAGCAGGTTAAGGCCGAGCAGGAAAAACCGATTGGCGAGCAGGACTATACCGAGATGAAGAACAAGCTCGCCGAGCTGGCCGCAAGGAAAGAGAGCGGGCGGGCGGCCCGGTATGCCGAATTCACCCTCGAGCAGGTCGACCGGTTCGAGCTGGCCTGCAAAGTGGCCAAGGAGCTGGAGCTGCAGACCAAGGAGCGGCAGAAGGTCACGGCGAAGATCGACGAGGCGCGTGCCGCCAGACTGGCACAGGTGGTGGATCTCAGCAAGTTCGCCATCATGGGCAAGTTGGAGAGCTCGAGTCTCTTCAACTCGCCCGGACAGACCAAGCGCTTCCGGATTCTCAATGAGTCCGGCAAGACCGTCTGCTACGTGATGCCCAGCGGCCCGGCGGCGACCATGGACCTGAGCAAGTTCATAGGCCACAAGGTGGGTCTGGTCGGCAAGATTGAGCCGCACGAAGCCACGGCCCGGGCCTTCGTCGAGTTCACCGAGATTGTTCAGCTCGACTGAAGAACGATTTCCGTGCGTCTCAGGGATAGGACGCACGTCGAGTTGATGGGAAGAAGTCGCGTCAAGGAAGACGCGACTTCTTTTTTCCGTCAACTCGAACCGCTGGCGGGACCGAATTGATTATGAAGCCTGGCGGCACTGACTCTGCGCGTTCCGTGCAGGTGTCGTATGAATTTGAAAGAACTCGTGCGCAATAGAGACTTCGTCATCCTGAGCGGCAGCGGAGGATCTGGCCACCGAAAGGGAGGTTTCTCTCGCTCGCAGGCCAGATCCTTCACTCTACCGTGCTCCGTTCAGGATGACAGACCGCGCACGAATTAACCATAATCCGTATAATTCTATCGGTGCCGCCCGACACACCCACAGGGCACGTATCTCGTACCTGAGGTACTACACCTCGAAATCATCGCAGGTCCGGTAGGCGTCGATGACGGCCCGCTCGCCTTCTTTGCCGCGCTTGCTCTTGCCGTGCTCCATGCACAACACCCCCTGGTAACCCTTCCTGCCGATATGCCTGAAGACATTGCGGTAATTGATCTCGCCGGTGCCGGGTTCGTTTCGGCCGGGGTTGTCCCCGATATGGAAGGCGGCGATCTCGCTCCAGGCCATATTGATATTCGGGATAAGGTTGCCCTCGGTAATCTGCTGGTGGTACAGATCGTTGATGATCTTGCACGACGGGCTGTTGACGGCCTTGCAGATCTGGTACGCCTGCGGGATCTTCTGTAGGAACAGGCCGGGATGATTGGCCCACCAGTTCAGCGGCTCGATCACGATGACGACGCCCGCCGGCTCGGCGACCTCCGCGCAGCGGCGCAAGTTCTCGACCAGATTCGCCGTCTGGTAGTCCCACTCGAGCTTCTGGCTGCAACATCCCGGGGCGATAAGCGTCCAGTTTGCGTTCGTGCGTTTGGCAACCTCGACCGCTTCTTTCGTGCGATTGACGATCATGTCGCGAAACTCCTGCTCCGCCGTGACGAGGGTCGGCTTGCCGAATTCCGCGTACATGACGAACGGCCCCAGGGTCATTCCGAGCCGGTCCATCTCCCGGGCGATTCTCTCCTGCAACTCCGGCGGTTTGCCCATCAGGCCGTTGTCGAACATGGCTGAAAAGCCTTCATCGGCCATGAATTTGAGGTTGTCGATAGGATCGTTGCCGGCGTGTTCCCGGAATTGTCCCAGGCTCGGCGCGTACTTGAGCTTGAATTTCTTCGGCGTATCAGCGGCCTTCGTCACGGCCGGCGCGGCCGAAACCGCCAGAGCGGCCGCGGTGGCGCTGGAGATGAAGTGACGGCGGGAAACGCCGGGATGCTGTGGGTCTCTCATGTCTATGCTCCTGTTGCTGAGGTACTGGCTTTCAGTTGACAGGGTGCCATGCTTGCGCTCGCGTAAGTATGATCGCGCTACGGGATAGAGCATGTCCACGCAAGCGTGGACATGGTACCCAACATGATGTCTCCGAGGCAATCTCCTCCCGATGGGAACGCTGTTCGGCGCATGCGCGCCGGCGCGCCGAACAGCGCGTACTGCGAATGCGGCCTGGCATCACTTCTTTATCGGCATCCACTTCTGCTTGCTCTTCGAGCTGGCGACGACGGTCTCGATGAAGAGCATGCCCCGGACGCCGGCGTCCACGCCCGGGAAGTCGAGGGCAAGCTCGCTCGGTCTCTCGCCGGCGATCGCGCATTTGACGGTCTCGGCGAAGTTCGCGTAGTTGTTGGCGAAGGCCTCGAGGAAAGCTTCGGGATGGCCGGAGGGCAGGCGGGTGTTGCGTCCGGCGGCAGGGCTGTAGGCGCCGACGTACCCGTTGCCTCGTTTCCAGACCGCTTCCGGCTCGTCCATCCGCCGGACGTATAGGTAATTCGGGTGCTCCTGGTGCCACTCCAGGCTGGCCTTCTCGCCGTGGACCCAGATGGCCAGGTTGTTCTCCTCGCCAATGGCGATCTGGCTGGCGTGTAGAACGCCGCTGGCCCCATTGTCGAACTTGAGCAGGCAGTTGCAGTCGTCATCCAGCGGGCGTCCCTTGACGAAGGTTGTCAACTCGGCGCAGATATGGGTGATCTTCAGGCCCGAGATGTACTCCGCCAGATTCGCGGCGTGGGTTCCGATATCACCGACGCAGCCGCCGGCGCCGCTTTGCTTCGGATCGGTCCGCCAGCTCGCCTGCATCTGGCCGGTCCTCTCCAGGGCCGTGGCCAGCCACCCCTGCGGGTACTGGACGACGATCTTGCGGATGTCGCCCACGTCGCCTTTTCTCACCATGTCCCGGGCCAGCTTCGCCATCGGGTAGCCCGTATAGTTGTGCATCAGGCCGAAGACCAACCCCT
Source organism: uncultured Pirellulales bacterium (assembly GCA_964346195.1). Classification (GTDB taxonomy): domain Bacteria; phylum Planctomycetota; class Phycisphaerae; order Sedimentisphaerales; family Anaerobacaceae; genus PLanc-01. The sequence continues at coordinate 210 of CAYFUB010000872.1, read as the reverse complement.
TCTTCTGCACCAGCTTTTGCAGCTCTTTGGCCTCTTTCGAGGTGATGGTCATCGGCTTTTCGCACATGACGTGGAAGCCGGCCTTGAGGACGTCCCGCGCGATGGGGAAGTGCCAATTGTTGGGCGTGGTCACGGCGACGAAGTCGATCCGCTGCCCCGGCCCCAGGGCCAGTTCCGATTTGATCATCGTCATGTAGTCACCGTAGACCC
>CAYFUB010000871.1:0-8067 GCA_964346195.1 uncultured Pirellulales bacterium | reverse complement strand
TCCGTCGCGCGAGCACCTGGGGGGCTCTGCCCCCAAACCCACGGCATTTGTCGTTTTGGGCCAATAGCATGAGAAATGCGATGGGCTTGCCCCTTGCCTAGGCTAGGCCTTGCCGGTAGTCTGGACTCGCTGCTGCGGAGGATAGGGCTGGGACTCCAAACGCGATACATCGCGTTTGGGAACCCACTCTGCCGGCAAGCACCCCGAGCGCCGTAGCGGTCCGGTAGCATGGGCGACGCCGTCATCGTGGTGGCATCGCCTTGCTTTCCCATCCCGCAGTGCCTCTGCGTATCCGGGCCTTGCTCTCGTGCCCCGCAGCGCCGCGGCACGTCCAGACCTTGCTCTCCTGTCATGCTATTGGCGAAAAGCGAAAAATGCCAGGGGTCCGGGGACAGCGTCCCCGGTCGTCGGGCACCGTTGGTACCGAGAATACGCAGCCCTACAGAAGCTTCGTGTACGTCAATCATTTGCCAACTTCGCTCGGATCGTTGTCTTCAAGTTCTCGCCAGTTTCCTGCGGGTTGTCTGTGTCCCACAGAATGGTCAAATGGTGATTTGTATCGAAATTGACATATAAGGCACTTGTCGGGCATGTTCAGGTCTTCCTGCCGGTCGTTCACGCGATAATCTTGTCCTGGATCAGCTCGTGGACCATGCCGGCGATACCGTCGTCGGTGGCCGCGACGTCTTTGCTCGCCTTGGCGGCCAGGACGACGCTCTGGATTCGATGCACCTTGGTGGGCGAGCCGCTCCGGCCGCACCAGGTCATGTCCGCCCCCAGATAGTCCAAATCCCACTGCTTGATGAGCAATCCCCGCTGCTCCAGGTCGTCCGCCTGCTCCTGGATGAGCTTCTTCAGGGTCGCGTCGTCCGCCGCGGGATGGGCGGCTTTGAAGGCCTGCCCGATCTCGGCCCGCGTGCGGGCGTTCTTGTACCTCATCATCTTGCGGGCCACCGCGACACGGGGCTCGTTCGCCTCGCCGGTGACGGTCAGCAGGACCGGCAGCCGGGCTCTGACCAGTTGCCAGCCGTTGCCGATATTCCGCCGGGCCGTAATCACGTTTTCTTCGAGGCCCTCCAGCGCCTCCACGTAGGTAATTTGGGTAATCCCGAGCTTCTCGGCCAATTGGGGGCCGACCTGGGCCGTATCCCCGTCGATCGCCTGCCGGCCGCACAGGACAATGTCATAATCCAGTTTCTTGACCGTACAACTGAGGATATAGCTCGTCGCCAGCGTATCGCTCGCGGCACAACGGGGGTCCGTGACCAGAATGGCGTCGTCCGCCCCGCGATAAAGCGCGTCCCGCAGGACGTTCGCGGCGGCGGGCAGACCCATCGTAATCACGGTAACCCGGCCGCCGAAGCGGTCCTTGATCTGCAGGGCCATTTCGAGGGCGTTAAGGTCCTCCGGATTGAAAATGGCCGGCAGGGCCGCGCGGTTCACCGTCCCGTCATCGTTCATGACCTGTCCGGTAATCCTTTGCGTATCCGGCACCTGCTTGGCCAGCACAACGCAGTTATAGCTCACCTGCTGTCTCCTGTTTCTTCTGTGGTTATCAGGGGGCTGTCCGAACACCTAAGTTTACCGGTCTTCGGGCTCAGGTCAACCGAAAATTCCGCGTGGTCAGAACGAGGGTTTTCCCGGCGTCGTATGAATACATAAAGCCCTATCGAGAATCGGTCGAAAGGGTGTGCAGCCGCGTCGGCCGCGCGGCGGAAGGGGCAAAAATTTCCTTTGACAACGGTCGCGACGGGCCGATAATGACCACCCGGCGGCAATAGAACTACCGGTGTGAGCGCCGCAGCCGCACCGCCGGGCATTTTGGCGAAAGGATGCACCCCTGGAAAGCCAGGGGGTCGTGAATGTCAAGCACAGGCGAAACCAGCTATGATACGCTTTTCGGGCGGATGGCGGTCGAACAGGGACTGTGCACGGATGAAGAGCTTCGCCGTGCGATCCAGGAGTTGAAGGAGCGGCGGAAGGTCGATCCGCTCATGCTTCAGGACCTCATGATCGAGCTCGGCTATGTGACCTCCACCCAGGCCGAGCGACTCAAGACCAGCCTCAAGGAGAACAAGGCCGCCGCCCACCAGATCCCGGGGTACAAGATTCTCGGCAAGCTGGGCGCCGGCGCCATGGCCGTGGTTTATCGGGCCAAACAGCTCAGCCTCAATCGCAGCGTCGCCATCAAAGTCCTGCCCCGTCGGTTCACGGAGAACCCGGAGTACGTGCAGCGCTTCTATAAGGAAGGACAGGCTGCGGGCAAGCTGAATCACCCGAACATCGTCCAGGCCATCGACGTCGGTGAGGCGGGGGGGTATCACTACTTCGTCATGGAATACGTCGAGGGCAAGACGATTGCCGATGACATCACGGCCGGCAAGATCTTCGGGGAGCAGGAGGCGATCGAGATTATCATCCAGGTCTGCCACGCCCTGGCGCACGCCCACGCCCACGGCCTGGTGCACCGCGACGTCAAGCCCAAGAACATCATGATCAACAAGCAGGGCGTCGTGAAGCTCGCCGACATGGGTCTGGCCCGCGAAACCACGGATATCGAGGCCGCCCAGAGCGAGGAGGGCAAGGCCTACGGGACCCCGTACTACATCGCCCCCGAGCAGATTCGCGGCAAGATCGACATCGACGGGCGGGCCGATATCTATGGGCTCGGCGCCACTTTTTACCACATGGTTACCGGCCGCGTGCCGTACACGGGCGACGACTCGGCGGAGATCATGAAGAAGCACTTGCGCGAAAAGCTCGTGCCGCCCGACCACATCAACACCGTCCTCTCGGCCGGCGTCTCCGAGGTCATCGAGATCATGATGGCCAAACGGCGCGAGGACCGCTACAACAACGTCGAGGAACTCCTGACCGACCTGGAGGCCCTTCGCACCGGCCATCCGCCCCTCCAGGCCCATAAGCGGTTCGACGTCTCCCTGCTCGAACAACTCGAAAACGGCGACGCCGTCGAGATGGAGCAGCCGGAATACCCGGACGAGATCATTACCCGCTACCGCCTCGCCGTCCTGGTCCTGGGCGTCGTCACCACCATCTCGATCATGATCATTATTCTGTTGCTGCTGCTGAAGCGCTGAGCACGGCCGGGCCGCCGGTCGCAAACTCACCCGCCGGCGCAGCCGATATAGATACACATGCCCAGAGGTGGTGCACATTTCACGTCCGAGGAGCTGGTTCGCGTGCTGAGTCACTACGACGTCGGCATCGTCCACCGGGTCAAGCCGCTGACGGTCGGCAATCGCCGCGCGCCGAAGGTGGTCATCACCGCCGATAAGGGGACCTTCCTGCTCAAACGCCGGCCCCGGGGCCGCGACGACCTGGGCCGCGTCGCCATCGCCCACGCCGTCCAGAAGCACCTCGCGGGCCGGTCGTTTCCCGTCACGTCGCTGCTGGTGACGAACGACGAGCACATCACCGCCCTGAACATGGACAATCACATCTACGAATTTTTCCGCTACGTGACGGGCTCACGTTACGACGGCTCGGCCGAGGCCACGCGCGAGGCGGGCCGGCAGTTGGCCGTCTTCCACAAACACCTGACCGGGTTCAGCAACGGGGACGAGTCCGCGCAAGGCTGCTTCCACAACTCGGCCACGGTACGCCGGCACCTGAAGATGCTGAGCTCCGACCGGCGCACGGGTCCGGCCCGGCGCATGCAGGCCGTCGCGGACGACCTGCTCCTGCGCTATGACAAATCCGCCGTCCGCGTGAACGCCTTTGGATTCAAGACCTGGAAGCGCCAGGTCATCCACGGCGACTGGCACCCGGGCAACCTGCTCTTTGCCGGGCCAAAGATCGTGGCGGTCGTGGACTTCGACTCCGTCCGCACCGCGCCGCCCGTGACGGACCTGGCCAACGGCCTGCTCCAGTTCTCCATCGTCGGCGACCGCCCGAACCCGGCCGAGTGGCCGCCGCATTTCGACCGCGGCCGCCTTTTCCAGTTCCTCGACGGCTACCGCGAAGTGACGAAGGTCAGCAAGCGCAAGCTCCATAGTCTGGTGGACCTGATGATCGAGACGATGATCGCTGAGGCCGTGCTGCCGGTCGCCGCCACGGGCTTCTTCGGCCACCTCTCCGGCCTGGACTTCCTCGAAATGATCCTGCGCAAGACCAAATGGCTCCGCCGCAACCGCAAAGACCTTACTGAAGCCATCCTCGTCCGCTGAGGGGGTGACAAGGGACAAGTGACAAGCGATAAGAAGGAAACCGCCGGGGCGGCAAGTGTCAAGCCGGTAGGGTGCGTATCACGCACCATCTCCGAATCTACTCGCGCAGAGCCGCCGGCCCGGCGGCCCACCCTGTCACTGGGCACGGCCTCCCGGCACCCGGCGGCCAGGTTTGTCGCCTGTCAGCGGCACCTGTCCTTTCGTATCTTCCAGAAGTGCATTTGCTGCTTTACAATGGGCCGGCAATCCAATACAATCATTGTGCCGTCGTGTTGGATGGTGCGTGACTGCCCAACGAGGAACGGGCGAGGTACCCGACACCTTTACTTCGCCCCGGGAGCAAGTGTTGTACGGGAGATCACTTGGATGGGAGGACAGCAGAAATGAGCAGGACTATTACATGGCTCCACATCTCTGATCTGCACGCAGGCAAACCAGGAGTTGAGTGGGACGCCAAGCGGGTCACAACAACACTGATAGCCGACCTCAAGCGGATGGCAAGTAAACATGGCCTGCGTCCGGATTTCATCTTCTTCACGGGCGACGCCGCTTTCGGACAGATTGGCTCTCATGCCAATGAGACCCTGTCGAGGCAATTCAAGATCGCTGCGGAGTTCTTCAACAAGGTGCGTCAGGCGTTCAGCCCGAGGATTCCTATCCAGAACATATTCCTTGTCCCAGGTAATCATGATGTGAACCGGAAAGTGGTGGTTGAGAGTCAGACATCTTGGCTTGACAGCCAAAAGGACCCCGCGAAGATCACGGCGGTCATCGAACGGGGGAAGAAGAGTCCCGAGTGGCAACGCTACATGAAACGGCTCGGCGCATACCGTGCGTTTCTGAAGGCCAACGGCTTCCACCACCTCCTGCAGGATCCCCATCGTTTGGTGTATCACGTCATCCGTCGAACAAAGGCAGATGTTGACGTATGTATCGGCGGATTCAACACGGCGTGGTCGTGCTGTCGCGAGAAGGAGAAATCCCTGCTGTGGATGGGCAGCAAGTGGCAGACGGCACAGTTGGACTTCGGGCTCGGGGAATCCGGCGTATCCATTGTCCTCATGCACCATTCGCCAGACTGGCTGACCGAGTGGGAAGCGGAAGAGTTCTCGCGCGATCTTGAGCGAGAGTTCAAGTTCACTTTGCACGGGCACGAGCATGACGCGTGGGTGACGACCAATGACAAAGGCCACACGCGTATTGCGGCTGGCGCGTGCTATCAGCGGTCTGACAAGGAAAACGGCTACAATTTCGTGTGCCTTAACATTGAGGAAGGGACGGGTGAAGTCTGGCTTCGAAAGTACGAGCCCAAGGGGGCCGGCTGGGTACCCTGCCTGATTGCAGGGAGGACCAACAATGACGGACGATGGCGGCTGACTCACCTCCCTTGGTTGCGGTTGCTCAGAGACACGCCCGTGGCTCGCGAGCCTCTCAGTGGTGGTAAGACGAGACGAAGGGGCACGGCCGGCGAGAGCCCCTCCTGTGTTGACAAGAGGAAGGAAGATGTGAGGTCCTCGGCAGGCGCGGAACCACGAACATCAGTAAAACTCCGCGAACTCCCGGAGCCGCTGAGATGGGGCGAGATCGAGAATACCATAGGGAGTGAAATCAACGAGTTGAGGGTAATGGTCAGGGAGAAGCGAATTCGCAGCAAGGCTGACCTCGACAGGAAGTATAGGGACGTACAAAGGAATATCCTTGCTTTGGCAGTCCACATAACGGATGATGTTCGGCATCATCTGGCCAGCAACTGGATGGACATCAAGAAAGATAGGAAAGGCTACTATCTGGAGATAAGCACGCATCAGGGTTTCTACTCCTATCTGCATAGGAGGCGCATATTCAGACTCCACCCCGGAAAAGACCGGAAAAGAGAGGAGGGAACCTGCGGCTGGGCCGTCGTCCACGGCATCGTGTATCATTCACCGGACACGTGGCACGATCGCCGTGTCTATTTCTCAGAGACAACGCCCGGCGAGAAGCTGACGTTGCGATCCTTGATCAATATCCCAATCCCGATTATCGAGCAGGGAGTCGAATACAAACAGGCGACGGTTGAAAGGGCGGTGAAACGAGGCAAGAAGCTCCCTTATCAGGACATTACCGCGGTGCTGAACATCGACAGTCCTTTCGCAAATATATTTTCTCTGGAGCATCTGGCGGATCGAATAGCACGTCTGATCCTGTTGGCAGGGCTTTTGCTTGGAGTGAAGAAACAATATGAAGGGCGGAAGCATGCCTAAGACGGTCATCTTCACGGACATGGGCATAGACGACGCACTGGCGTTGTCGTTTGCACACAGGTCGCGCGCGCTGGAGGTTCTTGCGGTATGTGTTTCCGGCGGCAACGTACTTCCCGAACAGGGCATGGAGAACCTGAAGTTCCTGTACGCCCTGATGAATGAGGAGGCAGTGCCCCTCTGTGTTGCGGGCCGCCAGAGGCCTTTTCGCGGCCGGTTTTGTCCCGCCGCGGAAATTCATGGCAGGGACGGACTGGGGGACGTCACGGGCCAGGAAGAATTCAAGGGTTGTTCTCGCGTGGTAAACATGGGCCGTATGATCGCCCTGGCGGAGACGATAGAAAAGGCCGATGACCAGGTCACCGTGATCGCGTTGTCGCCGTTGACGGATGTAGCCGTGCTCTTGGAAGAGTTCCCGAAGACAAGGTCGCGCATCCGCGAAATCGTTGCCATGGGAGGCGGAGTCAGGGGTATCGGCAATGTCACACCCTGTGCAGAATTCAATATCCATTCCGATCCCGAGGCCGCCGAGCGTGTTCTGGACTCGCGCGTTCCGATTCTCCTGGTTCCGCTGGATGCGACCACCAGCACGCGATTGACACGGACGGAACTCGACAGCCTGCGCCGTGTCGGTTCTCTCCTGAATGAAGCACTTGCTCGGATGCTCCAGTACTACTTCCAGTTTCATGCCGACTATGAGGGTTTTTGGGGCTGCTACCTCCACGACGTACTGGCGGTTGGGCTGGCCATGGACAGATCTTTGGCCACGGATGTCAGGCAGGTACCGGTTCGGGTCGATACGCGCGAGGGTCTGACCTTCGGACAGACGGTCGCTGATCTCAGGGAGAGAGCCAGGAACAATGACTCCAACGTTCGCGTGGTTCTCGCCGTCGATGCCGGTCGCTTCGTCGAACATCTTGTCGCAGTGATGAGCCGGCCTCAACCTGAGTAAGACGGGGGGAAGGGGTGCGGCCCTTCTTTCGGAGCACCTTCCGTACCGGGAGTTGAAAAGCTTCCGGGTCGCGCAGTCGATCTATGACGTGACCGTGTGTTTCTGCGACCGCTATATCGACAGGCGCAGCCGCACGCACGATCAGATGGTGGCCAACGGCGCCCTGTCCCTGCCGAACCCGTGCTGTCACCTGCTCGACCGCCAGTTGGCCGCACAGGCCACGGCCTTCGAGACGGAGAGCGGCTTCGCCGGACGCCTCTATCGCGTCCGCCGCCAAGGGCGAAACGCACGCTGAACACCCGGCCCGGCCTCCGGCCGCAGCCAAAGGGCTACGCGCGCAGAGACGCGGAGACGCAGAGAACAAGTTTCCAATTTACTCGCGCAGAGACGCGGGGACGCAGAGGACGGCCATAGCCGAGAAAAAACGAAAGAAGGCGAAAAAAAGCGTAGCCGGTAGGGTGCGTACCACGCACCGTTCACCAATTTATTCGCGCAGAGACGCGGGGACGCAGAGGACACGTAGGATGGGCTTGGGTCCCCAAACGCAATGATTCGCGTTTGGGGTCCCCTTGAGCCCATGCGGATTCTCAACCACAAATGGCACGAATTTCCTGGCGCCGCCTCGGGCTTCGCCCATCAGCCGCAACCAAAGGTTCGTCGAATGGGAAAGCCCTCATAACGTACTGCG
>CAYFUB010000870.1:0-6552 GCA_964346195.1 uncultured Pirellulales bacterium | reverse complement strand
TCGCTGAGTCTCACGCCGTTCTGGGGCACGGACACAGGCGGGTTCTATCCGACGCCGGAGCTCACGGGAGAGCTGTATGCCCGGTGGTTTCAGTTTTCCGCGTTCTGCCCGTTGTTCCGCTCGCACGGGCGCACGTGGAAGCTCCGCCTGCCCTGGGGCTGGAACACCGGCGAATTCGGTCCGGTGGAACACAACCAGGGTCCGGCCGAATCCGAGTTGCACAACGCCGAGGTTGAGCCGATCTGCCGCAAGTACCTCGAACTGCGCTACCGCCTATTGCCCTACAACTATACGCTGGCGCGCGAGGCCTGCTACACCGGCCTGCCGCTCATGCGCGCCCTGTGGCTGCACTACCCGGACGACGCCGAGGCGGTGAAGTTGGGCAGTGAATACCTCTGGGGCCGCGACCTGCTCGTGGCGCCGGTGGTCGAGAAAGGCGCGAAGGTCCGCCGGCTGTATCTGCCCGTCGGCACTTGGCACGACTGGTGGGCCGGCGAGAACGTCACCGGACCCTGCTGGCTGGAGCGTCCCGTGGACCTGGCCACGCTGCCGTTGTACGCCCGAGCCGGCGCCGTCATTCCGCTCGATCCGGTGCGCCAGTTCACGGCCCAGCCTGTCACCGGGCCCACCGTGCTGCGGGTGTTCCCCGGCGCCGACGGCACGTTCACGCTGTACGATGACGACGGCCAAAGTCTCGCTTACCGCGACGGCTCCGATCCGAAGACGCAATGGATTCGCCTGCATTGGGACGACTCCGCCCGTCGGCTGACGGTGGAGCCGGATGACCGGATGGCAGGTGGCCGTGCCGCCGCGCGAGCCTTTACGGTCGAACTGGCGGACAGTACGCGGCAACAGAAACAGGTGGAGTTTCGCGGCGCGCGGGTCGTCGTGAGTTTCTGAACGGCGCCGCCGCTTTCACGGTGTCGCCGAACGCAACCAGATTGCCGCACTCATGGCGACAACTCCGGAGTCTTCAGCCAGTTGGCCGCCAGCAGGACAAGATCGGCGAGGTTGATGAGCCCGTCACCATTGAAATCCGCCCGGCCGTCATACTGGCTCTGTGTTTTGGACGCTTGCCAACACCTCGACAGAATGACGTAGTCGTCAAGGTCCACGATGTGGTCCTGGTTGGCGTCACCCTCGACGGGCGCCGGGACTGCCGGGGGGCCGATACTGACGATCGCCTGGGGGATGTGTGACGCCGGGATGCTCGTGGCGGCGAGGATGCCGGTCCTCTCGGCCGGGGTCAGGGCAGCCTTGAAGTGACAGCCCAAACCGATCGCGCTGGCCTGGATGAGCATGTTGCCGGCCACGAAACCCGTCTCCAGTTGGGCGTACGGCTGCCCCGTGTAAGAGGACTCGAGGCAAAGTATGGCGTAGCACGGCGCCTCCGGCAGGCCGTTCACAGCCGACCGCAGTCTGACCCTGGCATCCGCAGGCTGCTGCTCCTCATCCTCCCCTGTGGGCCGGCGCCCGCGCGGGCTACTATCAGCACCGAGGGTTTCAAGCCTGTGATCCCGGCTGGCCGCGCTGGCGCTCGGATTGCGGTTATGGTAGCGACAAACACCGTCTTCGTTCACCAGGTAGATGCTCCGCGACAGGTAGTAATTGGCGTAGGCGGAAGGGACCGTCAGACCCGCCCGGCCGTTGCTTGTCGTATGGGCCGTGCAGCCATAGCCCGCCCACAGAACCTGGGAAATCTGCGGCAAGGTCAGGCTCGTCTGCGTGAAGCGGCTGATGTACTTGAGATTGCCCAGGACTTCCTCCAGGCTGTTGTCGGCGGTCATGTTCGGGTCGGGCAGCCAGCCGGGCTGACCTTCCGCCACAGAGCAGCGTGCCGCCAACTCCGTGGTCAGCCCCTTGCCGGCCTGCACGCCAAAGAACAGTCTTGTCTTCGGGTAGCCCACCCCTTTCGGGCAACATGCCAGCGGCGCTTCCGTACTGCGTCCCAGAGAGACACAAGCGAGCAGCGCGGGCATGAACATGACCCCAGCGTCGAATTCGAGCTGGGCGTCATAAATGATGGCGAAAGCGCCGTCGGTCACGGCCTCGTTCGAGTGCCAGGAGAGGGAATGGCTCGCGGGATGGTACAGATACGTCCCCGTGGGCGTGGCGACATGGATGGTTCGGAAAGTCCCTACGACCGGCGCCCTTCCCGCCGCCCACAGAATGTTGCTGATCTGCTGGGCGCCGGCGGCCGTTCTGCTCAGCGTATGTTGCGAGTACCTGCTGTTCAGGCAAATTTCCACGGCGTTCTTCGTGACGATCGGCGTTGGGAGCTCCCCGGCGGTGACTCCCTGGGCCCGGCAGAGCGCCGGGCACGCAGCCCAAACCGCAATCGATAGCATTATCCTTTTCATCGCTTGTCCTCGCCAATCAGGCACCATGCGTCTCCTCTAGAGGTCGCGGTCACCGAGCCTCCACATCCTAACGCCTGCTGATTCGACCATCAAGGGAAAAGAAGAAATTGAGGCGACCCGTGTGCGACTACATTCTGTGGCGGCGCCCCCTCGATCTGTCATGCTGAGCAAGGCGAAGCATCTGGTCCACGAATAGAACCCACCCTGGCTGACAGGCTCACCCAGATCCTTCGCCGGCGCTCAGGACGACAGAATGGAGGCACGCCCCCCACGAAAATTAGTCGCACACGGCGGTCCGGCGCTTTCCCGGCCGGCTGAAGCCTGTTATCATGTGAGGAAATGGTCCACGTTTGACATGTGGACTCGAGAGGTTGGGAATCGCAGCGTGGATGATGTCGTTTCCTGGGTATTTTGAAACAAATCACATCGGGAGCAGACTATGACAGGGACCATCGGCGTTCCATTAGGCAGACTCATCGCTCTATCCCTGGCGCTCGGCACATGGGCCCGACTCGATTCGGGATCGGCGGCGCAACCTGAGTCCCCAGTCCCCAGCCGCAAGGTCTCTCCGCAGGGCCGATTTTCACGGTCGCGCAGAGTGGAAGGATACTACAAGGGCCGGATCACGCCGCATTGGTTTGCCGACAACAAATGTTTCTGGTACCGCAACGACCTGAGCGGCGACACGAAGGAGTTTGTCCTGGTCAACGCCGAGGAAGGGACCCGCCAGGCGGCATTCGACCATGCCCGGCTGGCTGCCGCTCTATCTCAGGCCGCCGGGGCCGAGTATCAGGCCGACCGACTGCCCTTCGAGACAGTTGAGTTCGCGGATGGGACCGGGACGGTCCGGTTCACGGTGGACCAGACCACCTGGGCCTGTGACCTGGCATCGTACACCTGCACGAAGACGGACCTGGGCCCGATTGAACCGTCGAGCGACAGGAGCGATGAGACCTCACGATTCGGGCGGCGCGGGCGCGGGCGGGGCCCGGGCCGCGACCCCGCGCCGGAATCACCTGACGGCCGGTGGACGGCTGTCATCAAAGACAACAACGTGTTTATCCGTTCCCGCGACCCGAATGAAGAAATCCAGCTCAGCACCGACGGCGCCGAGGACAACGCCTACAGTTTGCTCTCGTGGTCGCCGGACTCGACGGTGCTGGTCGCTTGGCGCGTCGAGCCGGGCGACCGCAAGGAGGTTTACCTGGTGCGGTCGTCGCCGCCGGAAGGTGGCCGGGCCACGCTCGAGACGCGGCCCTACGCGCTGCCCGGTGACAAGTTCCCCCTATACGAGCTGAACCTTTTTGAGGTGGCCGCTCGCACGCAGCTCAAGCCGCGGGTGGACCGGTTCGAGCACGGCTGGGAAGCGCCGCGCCCGCACTGGAGCCGCGACGGCCGCCGCATTGCCTGGCAGCAAGTGGATCGCGGCCACCAGCGGTTGCGGGTAATTGAGGTGGATGTTCACACGGGCGCCGCGTGCAACCTCGTCGACGAGAAGACCGAGACTTTCATCTGGACCGTGCACACGGAGAACCTGAGGCTGCGCCTGGTGAACTGGCTGGAGAAGACCGACGACATCATTTATGTCTCCGAGCGGGACGGCTGGCGGCATCTTTATCTCATTGACGGTGAAAAGGGTGAAATCCGCAATCAGATTACCAAAGGCGAGTGGGTCGTGCGCGGCATCGACCTCATTGACGAAGACGCCCGTCAGGTCTCGTTCCATGCCGGCGGCAGGAATGCGAACGAGGACCCGTACTTCCTCCATTACTATCGCATCAACTTCGACGGTTCGGGCCTGGTGGCGCTGACGGAAGGCAACGGGAACCATTCGATCCAGTACTCGCCGGACCGCCGTTACCTGATCGACACCTTCAGCCGCGTGGACATGCCGCCGGTACACGAGTTGCGGCGGGTCTGCGATGGCACGCTGGTCTGCCCGCTGGAGAAGGCGGATATCAGTGAGCTGACCGCGAAGGGATGGACCCCACCGGAGGTGTTCGTCGCCAAAGGACGCGACGGCAAGACCGATATCTGGGGCATCATCTGCCGGCCCAAGGACCTGGACCCGGACAAGAAATACCCGGTCATCGAGCAAATCTACGCCGGGCCGCAGGGCTCGTATGTACCCAAGAGTTTCAGCCCGACGTCGCGGTTCTCGTCGCTGACGGACCTGGGCTTCATTGTGGTGCAGATGGACGGCATGGGCACGGCCAATCGATCCAAGGCCTTTCACGACGTGTGTTGGAAGAACCTCAAGGACGCAGGCTTCCCGGACCGCATCCTGTGGCATCAGGCGGCGGCCAGGAAGTATCCGTACTATGATATCAGCCGGGTGGGCGTGTACGGGAATTCCGCCGGCGGCCAGAACGCCGCGGGCGCCGTGCTGTTCCATCCCGAGTTCTACAAGGCCGCCGTGGCCTCCTGCGGGTGCCACGACAACCGGATGGACAAGGCCTCGTGGAACGAGCAGTGGATGGGCTACCCGGTCGGGCCGTGCTATGTGGAATGCTCCAATATCGACAACGCCGCCCGGCTGCGCGGCAAGCTGTTCCTGATCGTCGGCGAGATGGACAACAACGTCCCGCCGGAATCCACGATGCGCTTCGTGGACGCCCTGATCAAAGCGGAAAAGGACTTCGACCTGCTCGTCATCCCCGGCGCCGGCCACGGCATGGGCGGCGCCTACGGCCAGCGGCGCATGCAGGACTTCTTCGTGCGCCACCTGCTCGGCGCCGAACCCCCCGACCGCAATGGCACGAATTAGCGGGTCGGGATAACAGACAGTTCATCGCCCATCCGGATGCAACCCGCTTCGCGGAGGGCCTGCTGTTCACGGGCCGAATCATACAGATTATGAACAATCTATACGCGGAATGTCATCCTGAACGGAGCGAAGCGGAGTGAAGGATCTGGCCCGCGAACGAGAAAGAGCTCTCATTCGGGAGCCAGATCCTTCGCTGGCGCTCAGGATGACAGAGTCCTGTCGTGCAAGAATTCTCCCTCATCCGTGCCACACAGGGGAGACGACAATTATCGTGCGCAAAATGGTTACAATGGAACGCAATATCGTCTTGTGCCGCCACGCCGAATCGTGCGACAATTGCGGGGCGACATAGAGTGGCCACGGTGGGCGACTTGTTGTCCCTTGTGATCGAATCGTGGATGGGCCGCACGGACGGGCAACCCGGGCATCTCATCCGCCCTTGGAGAAGCAAGAACAGATGAACCGCTTCCAACAGTTTCTCGCGGCATGGATCCTCCTGGTACTCGCGAATCCGCTCGGGGCGGGGACGGCCACGATCACCATCGATGCGGGCAAACCGGGGCCCAAGATCAATCCGCGCATGTACGGGATCTTCCTGGAGGAGATCAATCACGGCGTGGACGGCGGTCTGTATGCCGAGCTGATTCGCAACCGCGGCTTCGAGGACTCACGTGCCCCGGAGGGCTTCACCCTGCAGAACGGACGCTGGCGGGACGCCAAAGGCTACGACGCCGGTTTTGCCCAGTTCGGCTACGCCACCGACGGCGTACCCTTCTGGTCACTGGTCAAGCAAGGCGATGCCCAGGGTACCATGTCGCTCCAAACCAGCGGCGGCATCACCGACCAGTCACCCTACTGCCTTCGTTTGGAGGTCAAGGATTCGGGATTGAGGGTAGCGCCGGGTGGCAGCGTCAAGGCCGAAGGTCTTGGCGATGGTGTCCCACGGTCGCAAAACCACCCCCAAGCTGCGCTTGAGGGTGCCACCCGCGGACGAATCGGGGTAGCGAACGAAGGCTTCTTCGGTATCGGCGTCACGAAAGGAGAGCAATACGCATTGTCACTGTATGCGCGGGGCGAGAACGGATTCGGCGGACCGTTATCAGTGCGTTTGGAGAATGCTTCGGGCCAGGCCTGCTCAGATACCGCTCGCGTGGAGAACATCACGAATGACTGGCGGCAGTTCAAGGCCAACCTCACCGCGTCGCGAACTGAGTCCAAAGCCCGCTTAGTCATTATCACCGGAGGAAAGGGCACCGTGTGGCTGGACTTTGTGTCCCTGTTTCCGGCGCGGACGTGGAAGAACCGGTCGAACGGCTTGCGCTGCGACATCGCGCAGATGATCGCGGACCTCAAGCCCGGCTTCGTGCGGTTCCCGGGCGGGTGCGTCGTCGAGGGCGGCACCGTCGAGACCGCGTATGACTGGAA
>CAYFUB010000869.1:0-5175 GCA_964346195.1 uncultured Pirellulales bacterium | reverse complement strand
GGATTCCACAGCCGGCCTCGGGAATGGCCGACAGCCCGGAAGAGGCGCTGAAAATCGCGGCCGAAATCGGCTATCCGCTGATGGTCCGGCCCTCTTACGTGCTCGGCGGCCGGGCGATGGAAATCGTCCACGACGAGGAGATGCTGCGTCACTATGTCGCGCGGGCCGTCGAGGTCTCGCCCGAGCGGCCGATCCTGATCGACAAATTCCTCGAAAACGCGATTGAGACCGAAGCGGACGCCATCGCCGACGGCGCCGATGCCTTCGTGCCCGCCGTCATGGAGCACATCGAGCTGGCCGGCATCCACTCGGGCGACTCCGCCTGCGTCATCCCGCCCGTGAGCATCCCGGCCCAACACATCGACACCATCTACGAGTACACCCGCAGGATTGCGAACGAGCTGAACGTCGTCGGCCTGATGAACATCCAGTACGCCATCTGCAACGAGGTTGTCTACATCCTCGAAGCCAATCCGCGCGCCTCGCGGACCGTGCCGCTGGTCTCGAAGGTTTGCAATATCCAGATGGCCCGACTGGCGGTGCAGTGCATGCTCGGCCGGAAACTCGCCGAGCTGGGCGTCAAACCACGCCAGTTCCCCCATTTCGGCGTCAAGGAGGCCGTCTTCCCGTTCAACATGTTCCCGGAGGTGGACCCGCTGCTGGGGCCCGAGATGCGTTCGACGGGCGAGGTGCTCGGCATGGCGGGCTCTTACGGCCTGGCCTTCTACAAATCGCAGGAGGCTGCCAAACAGTACCTGCCTCTGCAGGGCACCGTGCTCATGACCGTCACCGACGCGGACAAGAAGGACGCCTTGAAGGTGGCCCGGGAGTTTCAGAAGCTCGGCTTTCGGATCAAGGCGACCGAAGGCACCTACAAGTTCCTGACGGGTGACGGCGTCGCGGCCGAGCAGATCCTCAAGATGCACGAGGGCCGGCCGAACATCGTCGATGCGATCAAGAACGGCGAGATCCAGCTCGTCATCAACACGCCGGAGGGCAGGCTCGGCAAGCACGACGATTCCTACATCCGCAAGGCCGCGATCAAGTACAAGCTCCCTTATATCACGACGGTGGCGGCCGCCGCCGCGGCCGTCAAAGGCATCGCCGAGACCCGCAACGGCGCCGCCCCCGTCCGCTCGCTCCAGAGCTACCATGCCGGGATCAAATAGCTGCTGATGCCACGGCAGTGGAAGTGCTTGGGAGGGTAAAGACCCCTGCCGGGCACTCCCATCCCTGCCCTTCTGAATTACTGCTCCCGCGGGATGAGGACCATCTCGCAATCGAGCCACGTTTTGGAGTCCTCCGGCAGTCGGCCGGAGACCTTGTCGAATCGTGCGTCACACAGGTGGTACGTCAGGCCAGGGATGATGCCATCCATCTGCAGGATGCCAAGTTGATCGGTTCTCCCTTCGCGCGCGGCCGAGGACATCCACATGCGCTCGCCTTCCACCATGGGCTCAACACTCAACGCCGTATTTGCGGCCGGGTTGCCGTCCTCGCCCAGGATGACCACCGCGCAATTTTGCGTCGGCTGCAGAACCAGCGCTATGTCCGGCAAGTCATTGATATCTTCGGGGACATGCACGACGTTCGTGACAGCCAGTTTATGGTCCTTTGTCTCGGCCAGCAGATGGAGATCGCGGCCGGCAGGGACCTCTTTCAACTCAAATCGACCGCTCGCATCGGCCCCGGTCGGACGGACATAATTACCGGCAGTAGCCGTCTCGAACCGACCCGCGGCCGCATATACCGCCACGTTGGCCAACGGCTCCTGGTCCGACCGGAGAACCACCCCCAGCACAGTGGTCAGCCGCCCGGCAATGGGCGGCGACTTCACCGTGACGCTCATCTCGGCACCTTGTGCCTCAAACCGCACTGTGCTGCCCTGGGAAGTGGTATTCTCAAGAATGTACACGCCATTGGGCGGAGAGTCGAACCAGAGAGAGGTCGGTCCCGGCAGCACGCGCACCGTGAAGACGCCGCTTTCGTCTGAATACCCATTGATCGTTCCGATCTTGTTGTCGCCCGCGATCCGGGCCCCCGGCACAGGTTTGTCGGTCCCGTCTTCAAGGACCAGACAGTGCACCAGGGTTGTCTCTGCGGCTACCTCGATCACGAGGTCATCGATCACCTGCCCGGGGAGCAGTTCAAGCGTTGTGTCGGACGCCGCGTGCTCTGCGTGTTCCAGAATGATCTTGTAGGCCCCGCTGCCGCCCTCGGATCTGCCCCACGGGCTCATGTCCCAGCCTTCGGCCGGCAAATCGGTGAACTCGAACCGGCCCTGGGCGTCCGATCTGGCCGGGAATTGTCTCCACATCCACTGCGCCTGGAGGCGGATGATCGCACCGGCCACAGGCGCGCCCGCAGGCGTCAGGACCCATCCAGATACATCCGCTCCCGGCGTGAGACGGATACGGCTCTGGCCTGAGAACGCCAGGCCCGTGGCGAAACCCTTCAGCGACGCATTGAAGCAGCATTCTGTCGCCGGCAGGTTCGTGACTGTGACGGAGCCATTACCATCGGTCGTACCTCCAACAAGGCCGACGTCCGTTTTGACAAAGAGATAATCCCGGAATAGCGGATTGGAGTCTGTCCTGTCCCCCGCCTCATACAGCCACACGCGTGCCCCGGGGATGGGATTGCCGGCCGTGTCTGTAACCATGATCGTGCGCGTTGTCGGACGCGTCAGGGTCAGTTCGTAAGTTGGCTTCACCTGCCCCTGCCGGATGTTCTGCCAGGCGAGCGCGTACTCCGGATGGACGGCGAAGAGAATGTACGAATCCTGCGCGTAGTCGTGCGGTTCGGTGCGCTTGAAGTGGATCGGTACAGTCAGCACATAGCGACCGTTCGGATCGGTGACCACGGTCTGCAGGATCTTGTCGTCGAGCCCCCAGCGCATAGGTTTGTGAAACAGAACCACGGTTGCACCGGCAACGGTCTCGCCCTGCTCATCTCGGACAACACCGGCCATCCCAGGGGCCGGTGGCTCGGTAACAGGAGGCACCGCGACATTCGGGTCCGGAGCAGTGTCATCCGGCCGTGTCGCCGCGGCGGGGGCAAATGTCGTTTCGTCAAACGCCGGACTGGTATCCACCAGCACTCTTGTCTCGTAGCGCGTCACTCTGGCCTTCGCGTCCAAGGCAAAGGTAGTGAACTCGGTCCGCATGATGGCCGGATACCACCGGCCGGATGCTGCCCGTTCGGATTGAACGACGACGTAGGTCTCGACGGCGCCGATTCCCTCCCGGCTCTTGACTCGCTCGGTCAACATATAGTCCTTGTCCGGGTCAAACCAGAAATCTTCGGTTTCCGCGAAGCGGACGAAGCGCAGGCCCACCAGGCTGGGCCGGTTCGGGTCTTCCGGGAGCAGCCGGACCTCCCGCTTGTACTGGGACGACCCCGACTGCAACTCCAGATGAAGGTTGGGCCAGATCAGCATCGTCAGAGAATCTACGAGAGGTCCACTATGCGGCAGCTTGAACTGGTCCGTCGGATGCTCGTCCGCAACCAGACCCCCCTCGCGGAGGGAGCGGATTCTCCTCAGGGTCCGCCGGCCGTCGAAGAGCATTTGCCGTTCGAGCGCGCCGGCGTTCTCCAGTTGCAGCACCTGCGGAATCGTCAGGTTGGGCCAATCCGCCTTGACCTGAGAATACAATGTATTGGGATCGCGGGACGGGTCCCGGAAGTTGAAGGCGCAGTAATGATCGCTGCGTTTGAGATTCCCTTTCTGCTGTAGGACGGCTATCTCGCACGGCGCCAGCGTGCCATCTTCCCCCACATAAGATTCCAGAATGACCGCCAGGTGGTCACCAAATCCCCGCTCGAACCTTTGTTGGACCTGGTCAACCAGGGCCATTGCCGGGCCTTCAGGTCTGATGTCATAGACGGTCGCAGAGGCGGGGACGCCCAGCGAGTAGATGTTCGCCGGACCCGGCTCCGGATAATCGAACGTCGTCGCGATACGAACCCTCTCCCCACCTTCCAGCGCCATCTGTTCCATTTGCACCAGCAGGTTCCGTTCGGTATCCCGAATCAGCGTGACGGATTCGCAATGTGGGTTGCCGGTGAAACTGAGACGGATCAGTTCTGCGCGGCGGTTGTCCCCGGGGGCCCGGCCCCGGCTAAGCGTCGCACCGGACTGCTGTGCCGACTCGATGATCCCGGATATCATCGCCAGCGGCGACTCCCACCCGGGAACCATGTAATTGTCCGTCGTGAAGGCGATTGTAATCTTGTTGGAGTAAGGATTGTAGCTGTAGCTGACGTTCTCGCCACAGTTCGCGTACCGAACGAAACCATCGGGCCTCTTGCTCGCTCTGATACGGGCGCCGAAACACTCCCAGTCCTCGTGAACTGTGATCCCTTTGGACGATTCCACCGTGGTCACGCTGTGGACCCAGGACCTGCCCTGCATTGTCTCCAGCGTCTGAGCCAGACTGGGGGCGGCTACATGAAACGGCCCCAGCGCGCGGCTCATCACACCCAGAACCACAAGCGCAACTACGGCCGCAGCCGCCAACTTCAGCCAGTTCCTCCGAAGCGATGCGCCGAAAGGAAGGCTCGATACGACCTTGACAGAGCGTCGCTGAACCGACTGGATAACCGAATCCTCCACGGCTCTCACCATCGGCTGCATGGCCTGGGTAAAGGCGACCAGCAATGCATCGTCGCACCGCAGGGACTCGAAATACTCACGGCAACCGGGGCAATCATTCAGATGACGCCTGACGTCCATGAGGCGCTCTTCGGCCAACAATCCCGAGAGCAGATCAGGCATCACGGATCTGTATTCTTCGCATCGACTGTTCATTCGTCGTCTCCTTGAGCCGCGAGCAGCGCGCGCAATTGCCTGCGGGCCCTGCTCAAGCGGGTCTGGACATTCGCCCGCGTGATGCCGAGCGTCTCGGCGATGTTCTGGGTGCTGCGACCGTCGAAGTAGAATAGCAGCAGCGGCACGCGGTAGTCGCTGCTCAAGCGAGCCAATGCGGCTGCAAGCCGTCCGCAGTCCTCAGCATCCATCCCGCCTTCGCGACCGGCGCCAACGGACCCGGAGATAGTGTTGTGCTTCCGCTTGCGGATGGCATCGAGGCACAGGTTCCTGGCAATCCGGGCGATCCACGGCCCGAAGCGCCCTGACTGCCGAAGGCTCCCGATGTGCATAAAGCCTCTCAGCAG
>CAYFUB010000868.1:0-3876 GCA_964346195.1 uncultured Pirellulales bacterium | reverse complement strand
CTGAACTCCAGGGACGCCTTACTCATTTCCAGTCCCGATTTGAGGAAGGTGTCCTTTGGTTACATGCCGACAGAAGAGGCTCACGCCTTGCGCAGCTGCTTTGGGAGAGGTTCGCCCGGCCCGTCATGCTCTATGGCAATAACCACAAACGGGTAGTTCATTGCCTCACGAAATTCTTCTTCAATATATCTTATTGCGTCTCTGAACGCGGGCGTTCGATCTGGGAGAAAGACCTGAAGACGGTCATCAGGAACCACAACTACACCGACATCGATCAAACCCTCATCGATGCTATTTCGCAGGTGTACAACATCACGAATTAGCATATCGCTACGCGCTGACACCTGCAGTTCCACACCCAATCGAACGAGGACGGTTTGGTTGTACCGGAGCTTCTTGATCCAGTCGATCCCACCCGCACCGGTTTTCTCCCAACCGCCCCTCGCTTCAAACTCGGCGTCGATCAACTTGCGCAGGACAGCCGCACCGTTCGCCTCTCTTTCCTCCTGTAAGAGACCGTTCACGGACAGAAGGATGTCCTGGAGCTCCAATAGAAGGTCAGCGAGCCCGAGCCGACAGACCCTCTCCCGCGCACCGTCGTAGAACCGCATCTTCGTGATCTTCATTTTGCTTGAGCAGCTCCTGTACATCAAACTCGGGCCTCTTGCCTAACGAGAAGGGAAATCGCTCCTCGAACCTACGCCGTATATGCTTGCTGTCATACAGTTCCGTGCCAATCCAAAACCTGTTGTTCAGCTCGGCTGCCTGGAATGTGGATCCTCCTCCACCGAAGGGATCGAACACAATGTCGTTCTCATCGGTCGACATGAGGATCGCTCTCTGGGGGATCGTGAGTTTGAGCTCGTTGACACCTGGGCGTACCTTGAATCTCGGATGACGGTTCGGCGAGGTATCCTCCCAGAAATCCGTGAGGTTCAACCCTAGTGGGTTCAGCTTATCGCGGTGACCGCCGTAGTCCTTCACTTCTCTGCCACAGTGCCGGCAGGTCGGAACCGGCAGTCGGAGGCGATTGAACGTCTTGGGCTGCCCTCGCGTGTAGTAGAGCAGGGCATAATGGGCCGGATACAGCTTCTTTCCTCGACTATATGTCCCCTTCATAGTCAGAGCGATCCAGTGCCTGAAGGTCGCAAGGTCGTTCAGTACATTCCCAAACTTGATCGCCAGTTCCGGTATGGCATAGATGAAAATGGCACCGCCAGGCTTTAGGACGCGGCAGCATTCTGTAATCCAGTTCTCGCACCAGCGCAAGTACTCAAATTCGGACATCTTATCATGATAGCCGTTCCTGTAGTCCTTACCCAGATTGAACGGTGGGTCGGCAAAGACGCAATCCACGCATGAAGATCGCATATCGCTCAGAAAAGTCATGCAATCTTCAGCAAACAAAGCACCTTTTCTCGTCGTCAAGAATGGTTTGTGCATAATCACAACTCTAACCACCACACTCGCCTAAGGTCAAGCTCTAAAGCGACTTCCGACGAGAGAATACAGCGAGACAGATTACAATCTGGCCAACCCTGCCGAAGTCACTATCTCTCAGCCATCTATCCCCATTCATCTGTGGTTCAAGAAACCTGGATTCCCGCCTGTGCTGGAATGGGGAGCCGTGTTCCGATTCCGGCGAATGCGGGGCGGGAATGCGAGCGCGGGAACCACCTGTGTTCAAGTAGGAATAGTCAAAAACGTGCAACACTTGAAAAGCAAAAACGGGTGAGGAGTGAAATTTTTTTTATTCCTGTGGCGAGCGGGACTTACGGCGATTTGAAGGGAGGTGAGAAGCGAGATTTTTCGTCAAGAACGTGCAATTTCGTCCAAAGGTAGAGGGACGCCGAGGTCCGCCCGGCGGACCTCGGGATCTACGATTTATGATTTACGATTTACGATTTGAAGAGGAAAGGAGAAGCGATGGGCAAGTGTGAGAGACGAGCGAAAGTCGACGGCAGGGCGCGTAGAACTTTCCAGATGCCGGCGCGCGGGGGCAGGGCGCGGGCGGCATGCTGCGCCGACTGCTTGCAGAGGCGGTGCTGCGAGGATTGTGCCCATATCATACGGCCGGGCAGTCACTGGCTGCGCATCATTCTGTCCCGCTGGGTGGGTCTGCTGCTGTGTCTCAACCGCGAGGACTGTCCCGGCGTCATCAGTGAGACCTGGCGGGGCGGCACCTGCCGGAACTTCCGCCCACGCTGCCGGGCCGGGGAACGCGCGATACCGCCGAAACCGCCGAATGAGAACGTGCGCTATATCCCGCTGACCCGCAACCTGTTCGCCATGGTGGATGCCGAGGATTTCGAGGAACTCAATAAGCATAAGTGGTTTGCGCAGGACGGACGCCACACCTTCTATGCGGCCCGGCACGTCGGGAAAAGGACGCTCACCATGCATCGCGTGATTATGAAGCCGGCCAAGGGGATGGTGGTCGACCACATCGACGGCAACGGGTTGAACAACTGCAAGAGCAACCTGCGGATTTGCACGCCGGCACAGAACAACTTGAATACTCGCGCCAGGGACAGTCGCTGCGGCCTTAAAGGCGTCCACTATCTCAAACGGAATAAGACGAATAAGTACGGGGCCGCGGTCAACCACAAGGGCAAGAGGACTCACGGCGGCGCGTACGCGACGGCGGTCGAGGCTGCTCTCGCCCGCGACCGGCTGGCCCGCGAAATCCAGGGCGAGCACGCCTTTCTGAACTTCCCCGACGGCCCCCCGCTTGACCCCGAGCCCGCGGGCAACCCGCCTGTGGCGCGAAGATGAGAGCGGTCCATCTTGTCGCCGCTCGTCCCTGCCGGATTCTGACTTGACACTTGCTTGTGCGGCGGGAATTCGGTAAGATCGATACGGTGCCCGACAGGAACATGCTTCGATCAAGGTGAATGCCATGGCGGTGTGGAAAGCACGCACGCATAATGAGCGGGCGGAAATCGAGTTCGAGCTGGACTACCTGGCCTCTCTGACGACGCAGCAGCGCTTTGAGATGATGCTCCGCAAGAGCCGGGAAATGGCGTCCCTGCGCAAGCGACATGGAAGTCGAAGGACTACTCAGATTACTAAAAGAGCATAAGGTCCGCTTCGGGAGCTACAATACGTGCAATGACATCGTGCCGGCCGCACGCGGCGGCATCGGGTCGCGTGAGCGGAACCATGAGAGGGGCCATAACATGACGAGACACGGCAAACCAAACGGCCTTACCCTCGCCGAGACTCTGTTCCTGATACTGATATGCATGCTTGTGCTGGTCATCCTGGTGCCGATGCTGGCTCGGCGTCGGTCCACGGCTTTCCGAATGACCTGCAGCACGAACCTCTGCGGCATCGGCAGGGCGATGCTGATCTACGCCAACGACTATGAAGATGAATTCCCTCGCGCGGGAGGACGCAGCAGTGTGTGGACCGGTAGCATACCGGATTGGACGGCCCCGGATCGCTACACCGCCTGCGGCATAAACCGCACCAATGGCGACGGGGGTCAAGTGAGCATGAGCGCGAGCCTGTATCTGCTCGTCAAATACTCCGAGGTTGCGCCAAAGACGTTCCTTTGCACGACCAGGAAGAGCCGATTCGAGAAAGGAATGAGTGAATTCAGACGCGGCATGTACCGCGTGCCGGACAAGAAGGCTGACCTGATCGACTTCTGGGATTTCGGGCCCACCCCGTGGCTGCATTGCAGCTACTCGTATCATATGCCCTATGGCATGTACGCGCTGAACACCTCGTACTTGCCGGGCTTTGCCGTGGCCGCCGACCGCAATCCCTGGATAGCCTCGCCGTCCGCCAAGGCAGGGGACTTCACGAAATTCCAGCCCGACCTTGCGCCGTTCGGAGGAACGAGCGAGCAGGCCCGCAAAGGCAATACTC
>CAYFUB010000867.1:0-3209 GCA_964346195.1 uncultured Pirellulales bacterium | reverse complement strand
GTGCGCCAGTCGCTGTTCCTCACGGCCACCGTTGAGATTGCGGACTACTGCCCGCAGTGGGTCTCCCTCGACATTCGCGGCCAGAATATCAGCATCGAAGGCCAGATCCGGCACGAGTGCGTCCCCAAGCGGGACTTCGTGCCCCCGGCGGAAGAGCGCGACTTCGGCGATGCTCCGGAAGGGGCCCTGGCCTATCCGTCGCTGGGCATCACGGGCCGGTTCCCGACGTGTATCGGGGTGGGACCGGCCGCCTGGATCGAGCATGAAAGCCAGGGGCGGATGTACTTCGGGCCCAAGGTGGACCTCGAGCGTGACGGCAATGCCGGTCGATGCCCGACTTTCAGTCCCGACCAGTACGACCGCGATGAGGGTATGGGCACGACCGACGGCGATGCCGGCCTGCTCAAACCCCGAGCCTATACCATCAAGGGTCCGGTGGGCAGCGAGGACGTGTACCCGCTGATCTTCACGGGAACCGAATCCATCGGCAACGCTTGTTTCACCGCCATATGGGGCACGACCATCGATATCGAGGTTCGCAACGCCAGCACGGACGGTCGAGAGGCCTATGTCAATCTGCTGATGGACTGGGACCATGACGGCAAGTGGGAAGGGTCGGTGCTGTGCGGGGGGACCGCGGAGGTCCCGGAGCACGTGCTGGTCAACTTCCGCGTGCCGAACGGTTACAGCGGGCCGCTGTCCGGACTGAATCCGCCGAATTTCAAGATCGGGCCCTTCCCCGGTTATGTGTGGGCCCGGTTCACCATCAGCGACCGGCAGGTCCCCGTGCCGGGCTGGAACGGCGATGGCGTTTATAAGGATGGCGAGACGGAGGATTACCTTCTCTACGTCAAAGAGACGCCGCCCGTATGCACCTGGAGAGAGGACGATCCCCACAAGATGCACTGGGCGCAGTTGCCCGACCAGCAGACCACGGGAATCGACGTCGATCTGTTCTGGAGCAGCCTGGCCGACGATTTCCGCTGCGCCCAGAACGGTCCCATCAAGGACCTCCACTTCTGGGGCTCGTTCAAGGATGACGTCCTGCCGGAACTCGGCGTCGACAGCCTGGTGTTCGAGATCAACATCTACTCGGACAAGCCGGCCGACAGCGTCGTGCAGTGGAGCCGGCCCAACCAGTTGCTTTGGACCAGGCAGATCGCGAGATTCACGTACGACGTCTCGGAAGTGAGCAACACCATCATGGAAGGCTGGTTCGAACCGGCCAGCAAGTTCTACGAGCGCGGCAATCATAAGCGCACCTTCCAGTACAACATTTGCTTCGATCCAAAAGACGATTTGTTCATTCAGAGGCTCGGCAACATTTACTGGATCGAGATCAAGGAGATCCGGGGACAGGATACCAGCTACACGTTCGGATGGAAGACGACCCGGCAGGGCCTGCAGTTCAACGATGCGGCCGTCTGGCGTCACCCGACCATGGGCTGGCTGCCCATGTACTATCCGTTGACGCACGCGTACGAGAACCGACGGATGGACCTGGCGTTCGTCGTCACGGGCGAGCCGCCGGAGGACATCGATTTCGGCGATGCTCCCGACCCGACCTACCCGACGATGCACGTCAGCAACGGCGCCCGTCACACCATCGACCCCGCGGTGTATCTGGGCCGGCTCGTGGACGCGGAGTCCGATGGCCAGCCCAACCCCACAGCCACGGGCGATGACAACGCCGGCAGCGACGATGACGATGGCGTGTTCTTCGCCAGCACGCTCGTGCCCGGAGAGAAGGCGACTGTCGAGGTGACCGCCTCCACGCAGGGCTCATTGAATGCCTGGATCGACTGGAACGCCGACGGCGACTGGGACGACAGCAACGAGCAGATCTTCGATGACCGGACGCTTGCCGCCGGGGTCAACACGTTGTCGTTCGATGTGCCCCTCAACGCGTTGCCGGGCCAGACCTTCGCGCGCTTCCGCTTCAGCAGGGTGCGCGGGCTCGAGTACAACGGCCCGGCGCTGGACGGCGAAATCGAAGATTATCAAGTCGAAATCATCGATATCGTCGAGCCGGGCAAGCCGCCGGTCGATCATCTGAAATGGTCGCAGCCGCCCCTGGAGCGGGACCCGGTGTTCGGGCCTCCCATTTACTGCGGCTGGGACGAGCCGTCCTACGCGAGCCGGCTGCTGGTGATTTTCAATGCCGATTGGAACCTGGTGGCGGACGATTTCCGCTGTGCCGGGAACATGCCGGTGACATCGGTACACTGGTGGGGCTCCTACCAGAACTGGGGCCGCGAGGCCGCGCCCCGCACCAAGCCGGAGTCCTGGAAGATCGGGTTCTGGAGCAATGTGCCGGCCGACAGCCGCTACGCGTTCAGCCGGCCGGGGAAGTTGCTATGGGTGGTCGATGTGCCTCCGACCCGCGTTGAGGAAGAGAAGGTCGGTACCGACGTGTTTCCGCAGAAGCCCTCGGATACGTGCTTCCAGTACCTGCTGAGACTCCGGTCGAATGAGTACTTCTGGCAAGACAGGTATTTGACCGACACCCAGGATGGCATCTTCTGGATCAGCATCACTGCGTCATACACCGGTCTGCCGGAGCCGGAGAACCCCTGGGGCTGGAAGACCCGGCCCGAGTCGTGGATGGACGCGGCGGTAAAGGCCGAGTTCCGGCGCGACGATCTGCGGGCGGGATTCTCGCTCGATCCGGCGATCACCCGCCCGATTACCAACTCACTCGTGTGCGAGCGGCTGGATAAGTATGACATGGCGTTCGAGCTGGATACGAATCCCGAGTACATCAAATGGGAGCAGCCGTTCACCGGCATTCGCAACTGGGCGCACTACGAGGACGAGGAATCCCTGGCGACCGAAGGCCCCGGCGCCGCCGCCAAGTGGACGCAGCAGCCCGATCTCGACAGCACCGGCATCGACGTGGATGTCACGAGAGATTTGCCGCCCACCTGGCCCCCGACCATCTGCGCGGACGACTTCGAGTGCAAGACGACCGGGCCGATCACCGGGATCACGCTATGGGGTTCCTGGTACCACGATATCCTGTCGAGCGGCAGCGCGGAGAACGTGACGTTCACGCTGACGATCCGGCAGGACGTCCCCTCCGGCCTCAGCTCGACGGGCTACAGCATGCCGGGCAAAGTGCTCTGGAGAAAGGAGTTCTCACGCGGGCAGTTCACCGTCGAGCCCATCGAAGGCCATGCCGAGAGCTACTACAGCCCGGCCAACGAGAC
>CAYFUB010000866.1:0-3640 GCA_964346195.1 uncultured Pirellulales bacterium | reverse complement strand
CCAACGTCATCTATTTCGGCCCCGGACTGCACAAGCCCGAGAAGATCGTCCTGGGCAGCAACCAGACCCTGTACCTGGCCGGCGGCGCGGTCGTGAAGGCCGAAGTGCTCGCGCAGGGGACCAACATTCGGATTTGCGGACGCGGCATTCTGGATGGCTCGGACTGGGAATGGCGCAAAGGCCCTATCGGTAACCTGATCGCAATTCGCAACTGCACCGACGTCGAGGTGCGCGACATCACCCTGCGCGGCTCCTCCCACTGGACCATTGTCCCAAGGAACAGCCGGAACGTGACGATCCGCAATGTGAAGCTGTGCAACTCGCGCGTCCAGAACGACGACGGCATCAACCCGTGCAACTCGCAGGACGTGCTCATCGCGGATTGTTTCATCCGCAGCGACGACGACTGCGTCGCCCTCAAGGGACTCGACTTCAGCGCCGCGAACAGCAACGTCGAGCGGATCACGGTGGAGAACTCGACGCTCTGGTGCGACCGGGCCCGCATCTTCCTGCTCGGGCACGAGAGCCGGGCGGCGTTCATGCGGAATGTGACGCTGCGGAACCTCGACATCATCCATTTCTCCATGACCCCGTTCCTGCTGGAGCCGGGCGAGGACATGCGCCTGGAAAACATCACGATCGAGAACATCCGCCTCCACGGCGAAGGCCAGCGCGAGTTCATCCGCCTGCGTCCCGTGGTGAATCAGTACATGCGCAAGAAAGTGCCCGGCTTCATCCGCAACGTGCGATTCCAGAACGTGACATTGGAAGGCCGGCCCGGGGAATACCTGGTGCAGATCCAAGGGGCCGACGCCGAGCACGACGTTCAGGATGTGACGTTTGAAGAAGTCTCGATCCTCGGCTCGCCGTTGACGGAAGGGTCCGGCCAAGTGCGAGTAGGCGAACATACGAAAGACATTCGCTTCCATGCAGAGACCCAGCCGCAACAATAACACCGGCGGAACGGCTGTGCCGGGCTCCGTGGTGGGGATGCGACACTCTGAGGCGCGATTCGGGTCGGAGTCAATCATGGAGCAACCACTTGTCCATCTCGTTATTTACCTGGCGAGCTTGTTCCCGGCGCATCTGTGTTCGGCCCAGACCGAAAACGTATCTCCTGCGCCGAGCCAGGACACGTACCGGGCCACCGTCGAAGTCACGGAGCGGGTGCTCAACACGGTCCGACCGTGGGTCCTTGGTGACAACATCGAATGGGTCAATGACGGGATGGGGCTGTGGATGCCGCAGGAGAAGGAATTCCGCACGGAATTGGTCGAGGAGCTGCGGGCGGCGGGCGTGACCCATCTGCGTTACCCGGGCGGGACCCTCTCCGACTTTTTTGACTGGGACAAGGCCGTCGGGACACAGAGACAGGCACTGCCCAACCCGTTTGCCGAGCCGAAGGGAAAACCCGAGTACCCGCACTTCGGGCCGGACGAGTTCATGGCGCTTTGTCGCAGGCTCGCCATCCCCGGCACCATCACTCTGAACGCGGGCCACAGTGCCTCGCCCGAGCAGGCGGCCGGCTGGGTGAAATACTGTCGGGACCGAAGCTTCCCGGTCACGGGGTTCACGGTGGGCAACGAAATCTACATGGCCAAGACCTTCGGCGAGCCCATACCGTCCCTGCCCATGGACAAAACGCCGGAGCAATACGTCGAGCTGTGCCTGGCGTTCAAGAGCGCCATCGAGAAGGTGGCCCCCGGCACGCGGCTGGGAGCCATCGGGCTGCACGACACCGGCGCCATCCGGATGAACCATTATCCCGACTGGATGAAGGTCGTCCTGAACCGCCTCGCGGGCCGGATCGATTTCATCGATGTGCACTGCGGCTACGCTCCCGTCCTGCGCGCCGGCCTCGAACCCAACGCCCCGGTGACGGACGACGACACGTTTGCCCTGTGCATGATGGGCGCCTCTCAGTACGTGGCGGGCAATATCGAGGCGACGAAGAACGACATCCGCCGGTACGCCGCCGCGGCCGCGGAGAAGATCGACATTCATATCAGCGAGTATGGGCCGCTGGTGTATCCCTTTCGGCCGAAGGACGCCCTGGAAGACGCCGCCTGGAATCGCTCTCTGGCCGCGGCACTGTATCAGGCGTGCCTGTTCAACGTCTTCCTGAGGGAACCCAAGGTTACGTGCGCCAATCACCTGCCGCTGTGTCAGGACGTCTTTGGGGCCTTGATCGGCTATCGCGTCGCATCTCCCAAGCCCGTATGGTGGCGCAACAGCGTCTTCTACGTCTTTCAGATGTACAGCCGGATGAAAGAGCGGGAGGTTCTGGCCGTCCAGGTCGAATCCCCCGGCTACTCTACGCCCGCGATCGGAATCGTGCCGGAACTGGAGGCAGTCCCCTACCTGGACGTCGGAGTCTACCGGGCCCGGGACGGCCGGTCGATGAGCGTATTCCTCATCAATCGGGACGTGAAACGCGCGGCGCAACTGGATATCGACCTCGGCGCGTCCGATTGGTCGGTCCAGTCAATGACCGTGCTGACCGCCGATTCCTACAAGGCCACGAACTCCCCGCAAACTCCCGCGAAGGTCGTTCCCAAGCCGGCTGATATCCCACCACAAGCAGACCCAACGCGCCTCAGCCTCGTCGTGCCGGAACACTCGTTGGTCGTGATTGACCTGCGCCGCATCAAAACCCAAGACCCGCGCCGGCGAAAAACGTGACATCCTTTTCGTCAAAGCCGATTTCGAAACCCAGGAGGCCAAAGACATGTTTCGTAAGCCAAAGATTCACATCGACACCAAGTGCGACATCGCTGGTGGTGTCGTCAAACAAACTGACTCGCTTGTAGACCAGGGACGGGCGTAGGGCAACGTTCGTGCTGGCATCGAGTTGAATGCCTCCCCCAAGAACAACGGCTGGACCCGTATCATCCTGACTTTCGGGGGCCCCGAGTCCAAAAGTCTCCTCCACGCTGGCTCGCACCATCCCAAAGCGCACAATCAGGAACGGATCCACCTTCTGACCGGGCCGAGAGCGAAAATTGGCCCCCACCAAGACGGCGGTCGTTTCGATCTCCAACTCCACGAGTTCCCACGAGAGGTAGGATCCATCCAGTTTCTCGTACGAGACGTTGACCTGCAAATCGAGGTTGGGGTTGACTGGCCAGTTGAGATCACCGCCAAACAGGGCGATTGAATCGTCGTACTGTTCAACGGCATCATCGCCGGGCTTCGTTACGCCGATCAGCGCGTCGACGTACCGCTCGCCCAGCAACCCGCGCCCCTGGACCGCCGCGGGATAACAGGCCGACAGGCACAGCGCCAACAACGTCAGGATAGAGCTTCTTCTCGCCATCATTTCTCAAACCTCCACAGAACCCTATGTAACCATCCAACCAGGACCACACCACCGTGGTCACATACAGCATCATGATGCCCTGCGCGATCCGATACCGGCACGTGATGGACATCCCTGTCAGGGGTCATCTCCGCCGCGAGCAACGACAAGGATACGACCCTTGCAGCAACGAGTCAATGACAAAACGTGATTATATCCACAGCTGGGTGCACGTCATGTTTGTAGGTAGATTCGGCGAAGACCCTCTGGAACTGTCATTTCGACCGGAGGCCGAAGGCCGGAGCGGAGAAATCTGGCTATGGACAAGAGGCACCTTCCCTT
>CAYFUB010000865.1:0-20587 GCA_964346195.1 uncultured Pirellulales bacterium | reverse complement strand
GTGTGCCCGTAAGGGCATCCCGTAGCACGGGCATGGATTCGGGGTCCCCAACGCATAATTCCGCGTTGGGGGTCCCCATCTTGCCCGCAAGTAGCATGGGCGTCCCGCCCATGATTATCAGGGGCATCCACGGGCAGGATACCCGTGGCACTCACGGCCGGGACGGCCGTGCTACTGGGACCCCAAACGCGATACGTCGCGTTTGGGAACCCACTCATGGGCGGGACGCCCATGCTACTGAAACGCCTGACGGCGCCACTACAAACAAAGACCGCCTCGGCAGAGGTCGCGTTATCCGGGGCAAGACCGCGCGCGACGTGCTGCTGGCCGACGGCGTGAGGCCGGACTTCGAGTTCTCCAGTGACGACCCGAACACCGCGCTGGACTACATCCATCGCCGCGACGGTGAGAGAGATATCTACTTCGTCGCCAACCGGTCCAATCGTTTCGAGCAGGCGGATTGCACCTTCCGCGTGATGGGAAAACAGCCGGAGTTGTGGGACCCGATCACGGGCCAGACCCGCCCCGCAACAGCGTGGTCGCAAACCGACGGACGCACCACGCTCCCGTTGGAGTTTGCACCCTGCGGCTCGATCTTTGTCATGTTTCGCCAAGCAGCAGACACGGTGCCGTCACCCACTGCGGCCCGGAACTTCCCGAGATTCCTGCCGCGCTGCGAGATCACCGGTCCCTGGACCGTGCGGTTCGACCCCAACTGGGGCGGCCCTGCCTCGGTCCAATTCCCCGAGCTCATCAGTTGGACGCAGCGTCAGGAAGAAGGAATCAAATTCTACTCCGGCACGGCCGTCTATCAAACCTCGTTCGACCTGCCGGAACCACTCCGCCGTTCCCGACAGCACTTGGCGCTCGATTTGGGCAACATCAAGAACCTGGCCGAAGTCCGCCTCAACGGGAGGAACCTCGGCGTGCTCTGGGCATTCCCCTTCCGCGTGGACGTGACGAACGTGCTCAAACCCACGGGCAACCAGCTTGAGATTGAGGTCGTCAACTTCTGGCCCAACCGCATCATCGGCGACCAATCCCTCCCGCCGGAAAGGCGGTTCACGCGGACCAACGTCAGGAAGCTCACGAAGGACACGCCCCTTATCGAGTCCGGCCTGCTCGGCCCGGTCACGCTGCAAGCCGTGGACAATACCCGATGAGTGCGCGACTAATGTTCGTGGAGGGCGTGCCTCTATCCTGTCATCCTGAGCGCCAGCGAGGGATCTGGGCTGAGCATGGTAACCAGCGTTGGTTCCGTCCATGGGCCAGATGCTTCGCTTCGCTCAGCATGACAAATCCGGATGGCGCCGCCATGAAATATAGTCGCACACCCGGATGGTTGCAGTCGCCAGAAGGACTTGCGATCCCGAGAAATTCGTGTACCATAGCAGACTGGACACATTGAGTGTTCTGTCCTGGTTTTGAGGCTGCGTGCGGTCCCTGGAGGATTGGTCCCAAAGGAGTCGTTGAATCTCATGAACCGAGGTCTTGCTTTCGTCATTCTGCTCGTCGGTCTTTTCACCAACTCTGCGACCCCGGCCAGGGCCGAATTCTGGCCCGGCTGGCGCGGGCCGCGCGGCGACGGCACGTGCGTCGAGAAAGACGTTCCCACCAACTGGGATCCCGCCGGCGCACTTTGGAAGGTCGAGCTTCCGGGCCAGGGACATGCTTCACCGATCGTCTGGGGCGAGCGCGTGTGCACGGCCACCGCCCTGCCCGACACCAAGGAGCGTATGCTCCTTTGCCTCGACCGCGCCACTGGAAAAATCCTCTGGCAGCAGACCGTCGTGCAGGGGCCGCTGGAGAAAATCAACAAGGAAAACAGCCACGCCTCCGGCACACCCACCACCGATGGCGAGCGGGTCTATGTCGCCTTCCGCGTCGGCGATGATATCGTCGTGGCCGCACACGACCTGGCCGGCGGCAAGCAGGCTTGGCTGGTTCGGCCGGGAACCCACACCGGGGAATGGGGATTCAGCAACGAGCCGGTGCTGTACCAGGACAAGGTCATCGTCGACGGCGACAGCAAGGGCGATTCCTTTCTGATCGCCCTGAGCCGCACGGACGGGAAAACGCTCTGGCGCGTCAATCGCACCCACCAGGGGATCAGCTACAGCGCCCCGCTAATCCGCGAGCTGGCCGGCCGCACGCAACTGGTTCAGTGCGGCGACCGCTGCGTGGCCGCTTTCGACCCGAACACGGGCGCGCCGCTCTGGACGGTAGACGGCCCCTCGCAGGAATTCGTCGCCACGCCGGTCTACAGCGAGCGGGCCGGGCTGGTCTTCGTCAGCAGCAGTTGGCCCAAGCAAATCCTGCTGGCAATCCGGCCCGACGGAACCGGCGATGTCACGGAGAGCCACGTCGCCTGGCGCGACGACAAGGGAGCCCCCTACGTCCCCTCCATGATGGTCGCGGGCGACTACCTGCTCACCGTCAACAACAGGGGCGTGGCCTTCTGCTACGAAGCGGCCACCGGCAACGTGCTCTGGCAGGAAAAGCTCGGGCGACACCACGCCTCCCCCGTTCTGGTGGATGGACTGGTCTTCTTCATCAACGACGACGGCCAGATAAACGTGATCAAACCCGGCCCCCAGTTCAAGCGCGTCGCGCAATACGAGCTGGGCGAGTCATGTTACGCCTCCCCCGCCATCAGCGACGGCCAGGTCTTCCTCCGCGGCTTCCACCACCTCTTCTGCCTCGGCCGCAAAGCCACTTGGTAGCCTGCGAAGCCGCCAAAGCAAAACCACGTGCAAGGCCTTCCTATCGTATGGATGCCGGCTCATCGCTGCCGATCCTGTCATTCCTGCGCAGGCAGGAATCCAGACAACGCGCGAAACGGAATTGTGTCATGTTCCAGGGAAGGCAACGGACAATTGCGGTATTGGCGACCCGCGCGAGAATCGTAGCTCCCTTCCGCATCGGGGCGCGGCTGGCCGCCCTGCCTGCGCAGGGGTGACAGGCGGGTGCCTGTGCGAATGCAGGGAAGATCAATGCGGTGCCTTCTTGCCATACCGGACTTGGTCTGGCAGTGGAGGCCGCCGAAAACGCAAGACCATGTTCTCCGTGAGAGGCAACGGTTCATTCTCTTGTTGTCTTCTTTTACCTTGCTTTTCACGCCGATGCCGGTCACAATCGTGCCCAGAGATATAATCTTGCAGCACGCGTCTTGCAGGGCCAGACACACGGGACAGGAATCCTGAAGGCACTCATGGCAAAGACATACTATGTGTACATGCTGACAAGCCGACGAAACGGCACGCTCTACACAGGCGTCACCAGTAATCTTATGCGCCGAGCCGACCAGCACAAGCGTGCGGAAACCCCAAGCTTCACACAACGTTATGGCGTGCACAAGCTGGTGCACTTCGAGACGTTCGCACACATTGAGGATGCCGTCAGAAGGGAAAAGCTTCTGAAGAAGTGGAAAAGGCAATGGAAACTGCGGCTCATCGAGCAGGGCAATCCTGAATGGCGGGACTTGTTCGATGATCTTGTCAGATGAGTCGATCCGTTTGCCGAACGCCACGCACACACTCATACGTGCGTCGGCTGGACCCCTGCCTGCGCAGGGGTGACAAGCTGGCGTCTGGAGAACAAGCCGGTGTAACCGCCCGGAAGCGGACCTCTCGCTCATACCACTGCCGCCGCGGCGCCGGCGACTCTGTCATTCCTGCGCAGGCAGGAATCCAGACAACGCACGATATGGGACTGTGCCATGTTCCTGAGAAGGCAATGGGCGACTCTGCTATCCGCAGCCCGCTCCAGAGTCATTGCTTCCCTATCACATCGCGGCACGACTGAACGCTTGCCACTGCAAGGGTGACAGTCCGGCGCCGGCGAAGCAAATAGGCTCAAGCCGCTCGCAAAGACCCCACTTGGTGACGCCGGTACTCGCCTCTTGTCAGCGGACGGGGAAGCGCATTACGATGACACCGAGCCCAGGGACGTCCGGGCGGTCGGTCCATTGGATGGGCCGCTCGACGATTTTCAGGCGTTCGACGCCGGGGTCGTTGTGCAGGGCCGGGTCGTTGCCGGAGATGGTCCAGCTTGTGCCCTGGGAGGCCAGGGCGGCGCCGTCGAGCTTCAGTTCCAGGGTCTTGGGCTCGCGGTTCGGATTGACCACGGCAATCGTGAGAGCCTTGCGGTCGGCGGTCCAGGCGGCGGCCACGTCGAGGGCCAGCTTCGCATGGTCGCCGGTGACCTCGATGGGGAGCGAGCCGTAGTGATGGCGGTAGAGCATCAGCGGCAGGGCCGTCGCGTCGAAGAAGGCTTCGGTCTTGGTGGTCTTGATGCAGCCGATGACGTTGACCGTCTGGGCGTAGTGGGCCATCTGGATAATGTCGCTGTTGCGGAAGTACTCGTGCAGTCCGGCGGCCACGCCGAGGGCGTCGGAGAGGTCGTACACGCAGCCGAGCTCGCCGTACACGTACGGCTGGTGCCAGTAGTTCCACTCGTCCATCGCAATGGGCACGCGCCGCGCATCAAGCAGCCCCAGTTCCTTCTGGAGCTTGCGGTGGCCGTCGGCCTTCTGGCGCACCGAATCTTTCAGCAGGGCCACGTGGCCGATGGTGTCCGGCTTCTCCGGCTGCCAGGGCGTGCGCCCGCGGTAGAAATGCTCGGAGATATAGTTCATGAAGTCGGCGCAGTCCCGCAGCATGCCTTCGGTCCAGCCGACTTTCTGGTCGGGGTCGTGCCGACGGTTGAATCCGCCGAGACTGCCGACGCCGATGAGCTTGATGGACGGGTCCTTTTCCCACATGGCCGTTGCGACACGGTTGTGTTTCTGCACGTAATGGCTCAACTGCATGAAGCCCAGTTGCCAGGGCCCGAACATCTCGTTGCCGACGCACCAGTACTGGACGTTGTACGGCTTCGCATGGCCGTTCTTCGCCCGCCAGCCGCCGGCGACGGTATCCTTCGCGCTGTTGCAGTATTCCACCTCCTGGGCCGCCGAGTAGGCGTCGCCGAAACCGGTATTGACCGCGATGACGGGCTCGGTGCCGACCGTGCGGCAGAAGTCGATAAACTCGTCCAGCCCGAAATCGTTGTGTTCTACGCCGGTCCAGGCGGGATTCTTGCGGGGCGGGCGCCGGTCGCGGTCGCCGAGACCGTCGCGCCAATCGTAGCCGCTGACGAAATTCCCGCCCGGCCAGCGGTACATCGTGGCGCCAAGCTGCCGGAGCAGCTTGAGCGTGTCGGCCCGCATGCCGCGGACGTTGTCGGCGGGCATCAGGGAAACGGTGCCAACCATCACGGGGCCGCCCGTGATGCGGACTTCGAGCATTGCCTTGTCCGTACTCGCGCCGGCGGTGAACTTCAACGAGTGCTTTTGATACTTGCGCTTGACACTCTTGATGCGAATGGTCTGGCGAGCGGCATCATCTTCGCCCCAGGCCAGAGTGACGGTGGCAGATGCCTTGCCCTCGGGCGCCGCGAGCCAGACATGGCCGACGTAGCCCTTGTCCTTGACCACCGCCAGGTCACGCTGGCGGATGCCGGCCCCGGTCCCGATGCGTGGCGTGTGCCGGCCGACGAACGAGTCTTTCTCCACCATCGTAACGGCGTCGGCCGATCCGATGATCTGCCAGGGCGAGGCCCCTACCACCGGAAACGCGGTGTCCGTCAGCCCGCGGTAGGGTTGGTACTCGGCCGTGATGGGGAAGTAGAACTTGCGGTCTTCCAGCATCTCGGACCAAATGCCGCCATAGATGCACCGGCCCAGGTGCTCGATGAACTGGCCGTAGATGAAGGGATCGATCGGCGGACCCACCCGGTCCGCATGAAGTGTTACAACGGGCGCCGCACCCGAGACCTCGGCCCAGCCTGTCACGGCCGACGCGGCCAATAGGAACAGCACAACCACGTGCCACACATGAGTACGTTGGATTCGTTTCATAGCGGACCTCCGACGTTGTCCCAAAGAGAATGGCTCCCGGTTGACACGCGACATCGCCATGCCAAGAGATATATCTAACAACAAAGCAGGGCCGGCGCCAATACTTTTTGGCACCGGCCCTGCTGCTGCGATTTCACGGCTTCAGGTCTGCCGTTGTCACGGGGCACCGACGGGATGGCCGACGCCGATATCGTCGATGTAAAGCTTGCCGGCCCCGGCTTTCACCGGATTCTGGCGGTCACCGACGCCGATGTACATCGTCTTGACGGCGGTGGTATTGACACCCGCGCTCTCGAAGTCCACCAGCGGAATGCGCCACTCCTGCCACGTGTCCAACAGGACCGCGTCCGGGTCGGCGTGTTTCACGGTGCCGCGACGGCCCGCCTTGTCCTGCAGCGCCACGTACAACTGGTCCGAATCATTGGCCGGCTGGGCTACGCCGATAGCGGCCCGCTGCCAGGAACCCGTGGCCCCGGTCAACGAAACATTCGAGAATGCGCCCGTGGTTGCCATGCTCCCATTGTGGCTGGTCACCGCCAGGCCGATGCAAATGGTCCCGGCCATAGTGATCGTCTGCGGGTTCCAGGACATCGCGGTCCACTTCGCCCCGTCCGTCGAATAGAAGCCACTGTAGCTGGTGCCCGAACGCTCGAGCTTGATCCAGACGGGCGCCTGCAGGGCCATCTGCTCGGCGGTGGCAACCGTCGTATCGCTGGTCGCATCACCCGCGTTCAGCAGCCGTGCCTGGAAGCGCACACCGTTGCCCGGAGTTGCATAAACGGCGGCGAAACGCGCGCCCGGGTCCAGGCTCTCACGGATCATCGCGCCGGCCTTGGCCCAGGGATCGGTGTTCTCGATGCTGTCCACCCGGGCGATGATCGTGCCGTCACCACTAAGCGACTTGAAGGCAAAATGGAACTGGTCCGCGGTACCCCAAATGTCCGCGCCGATCCCGCTCATGGTGATGACACCGGATGCGCTCTCGACGAAGCCCGTCCGGTAGCCGCGGAAGTACAACACCAGCGTGTCGGCGCCGTTGAGCGTCCAGTCCTGGACGGTATCCCAGCTCCGCTCGACCTCACTATAGAACGGCGTGTTGACGTTGTTGTACTCTGTCGGCATCGACTGCGTGCCGCCATGAACGATCGTCTGCTCGGCAAACGGCGGGTCCCAGTTGCCCACCGTCGAGCCGTTCTTTGGGGTGACGGTCCACCCATCGAGCCAGGTCTCGTAGATGCGCGTACCCTGATTCTCCTCGTCGTTATAACTCTCGAAGTCATCCACGACGAAGTACTCTTTCGTGGTGAAACTCCAGACATCGCCTTCCCAGAGGGCGGGAGTCTCGGCGTCGTTGACCTCACTGACTTTCCAGTAGTACGTCTTGCCCAGATCGAGAGGCCCGGGGTCGTAGCTGCTCGCGTCGACCGTTTCGACCGGGGCCGTGCCGCTCGCCACGGCGTCCTGCT
This sequence comes from uncultured Pirellulales bacterium, assembly GCA_964346195.1. GTDB lineage: Bacteria > Planctomycetota > Phycisphaerae > Sedimentisphaerales > Anaerobacaceae > PLanc-01. The sequence goes on along the minus strand of CAYFUB010000865.1, from coordinate 13,222 downwards.
CCGTACTCAGGGACACCTGGTGTGAAGCGGCCTCCCGGCCTGCGCGCCAGCCCAGCAGAGCGTCCACTTCCACGCCCGTCGCCCCGGACGCCGGATCCGGCGCCACCGGCTGCGTTGGGATATAGAAGAACTGCACCTCGCTCAGACCATACTGGCTCAACAAGTCACCCCAGTTGCTCCGGGCGGTCAACCGCACGAACCGGGCCGCCACACCGCCGAAAGACACGGTGGTATTGTGGGCGTAGGCATCGGCGCCAGCGCCCTGCTCGAACAGGCGATCCCCCAGCACGGTCCAGTCCGTGCCGTCGATGGAGTACTCTACCGTGACGTCCTTGAATCCCAGGCCGACGGCGGGCTCGATCAACATATTGTAGTTCCACACCCACATCTCATGCAGCTTGTAGGTCCTGTCGAACTCGTACTGAATCCAGGTCGGCTGCGGGCCGTCTTTGGCGCTGAGCCACATGGCCGTGTCCAAGGTCGAGTGCTGGCCGTTTTCGTTCAGGCCCGAGTCGTTGACCGTGTTCTCAGGTCCGACGCCGGTATTGGAGCTGGAGGCGGTGGCCAGGATGCCTTCAATCCGGCGGGCGAAAGGCTCGACGATGAAACTCCAGACGTTGCCGGCGTGCACGGTGGAATCGGGCGGCGCGTTGACCTCGTCAATCCGCCAATAGTACGTCTGATCGAACGCGAGATGACCGGGCGGGTCGTAGCTGGTCGCACTCTGATTCAGGCCGGCGAGCACACCGAGCGGGTTGAGGACGCTGGCGGCGGTGACATCGTCGAGGGAAGTTCCGAGATAGACGTTGTGCCCGGCGGCCAAGGCCCCCGGCGTCCAGCTCAGGACCGCGTCGCGCCAGACATCCACGGCCTCGTCGGCGGGACTCGGGTCGCGCGCCCCTACCGGCGCGCCGCCGACCTCGCCTTGCAGCCGCGTGCCGCCGTCCGCTCCCATCTCCACGCTTCGAACGATCGCACTGGAGCTGCCGTTGGGCGCGAACATGAAAGCCACCGATCCATTGGTGTCGCTGTTGAGGAAATCGGCCACTGCCTGGCTCGTGGGCGTCGATGCCCTCACTCCCCTGGCCGGCGCGTCGAATGTCAGCAGGATGCCGGTCACGTCCGCCAGGTCGAGAACGACGTCCGTATCGAGGGGCGGAGTCGGATCGTTCTTGACGCCCGGGGCGTTGTTCCAGGTGATCCCGGTGGTGACCAAGTGCTCCTGGGACTCCAGCACCCCGTAAACATCCACGGTGCCGACATCATGCCCATAGTTGCTGAAACTGACATTCTGGAAGACCTGTCCTGCTCCCCGGATGGCAGAGATGTCGTAGACCGCGAACGCCACCCGGCGTCGGGTGGCAATGTTCCGCGCTTCCATGCCGGTGCCGGTGGTCGCGGAGGCAGTTGGGCCCGTCTGTCCGTCGTTGCCCACGTGGCCGTCGAACACGGGCAGCAGATCGAAGGGTGTAGCCGCCTGCCCGCGGCCTACGAGAACGAGGAGCAAAACCAGAGAAAACGACAATATCCGTTGCTTAGACATTTGGTCGACCCTCCAAAAGGAACGATACTCATGGCCGTTCGAGATTCACATCCAAAACTGACAATGCAGACGGCACATCCATCACAACTGCAAATGCTGTAGACCCGGATTTCATCCGTGCGGACCGGGGGACTCCGTGCCGACAGAGCCGGACGGCAGCGTCAAGCGCGATTTGCCTAAGCTCATCGAAAGAGCTTCGGGTTGTCGCGCTGCCCTCCGGGAGCAGAAACGGAAACTCTCCGGCTAAAGGATCGCTGTACAATCCACCTGCCCGGCTGCGCCGAGGCGAACCGCGAACTCCTCCTCTTGATTCGTGCGCAGACAACCCCTGTGCTCCATAGCGCCTACCAGTATTATCGGCAAGTCACCATAGCGGTGCAATACAACATTGCGTTTTTCTTTCGCCATTTTGCGAACGACCCGGTAGATACGCCACTGGGTCGGGACGTGGGGGCCCGGACCTAGACCCGCCCCCTACTCAGTGGCGAACTCGTAGTAAGCGGTCTTGTGAGCGGCTTGCATGTTCAGCAGGATCGAGCCGGAGGCGGTGGTCAGGGGAATCCGGCGAACCCGGTTGCCGACGATGTCCAGACTCCAGGCCTTAAGTTGGTCGGCCACGTCGGAGCGGATCTCCAGCCGGCCCGTGACGGCTTCGAGCACAGCGGGGCCCTTGCCGGCCTCCCGCAGTCGCCGGTACGGCGTTCCCAGGGGCGACGGCTGTGCGGTGGTTTCGTACTCCATGCCGGTATTTCGCGCGGGGCCGACCGCCGTGACCAGGAGCCGGCGCGATGATGTTATGGGCGCATCGGCGTCCCTCGCGGTAACGTACACGGCCCCGAAGCGTATCGAGCTGTCCAGTGTCACCGTCGCGAGCTTGTGCGGGCCCGAGTTGAGGAAGCCAATCACCGCCTGGGTGCGAGACGTATCGACCGTGACAAAGCCGGCGGAGACGTTCCAGACCAGCTCGCCGGTGAGGGAACGGGCGATGAGCTTTTCCGGGTCCCAGCGGCGACTTGCCTTCGACCGTCCAGGCCTGGCGCAGGCCCGCGTCATCGCGGTACTTGTTCCGCAGCCAGGCCGCGAACTTCCACTCCAGTTCCTGCCGGAACGGCATCCCGGGGTCCCCAACGCAAAATTCTGCGTTGGGGGTCCCCGCGATCTCGCCCCAGAACAGCGAATCCTCGTTGAGAATCTCGACCATCGCAATCGTGGGATCGTCGCAGTAGCGTTTCCTCGTGTAAGGGTTCAGGTGCGTGAAGATATCGGCCATCCGCCGGTGCATGGGGCCCCCCAACGCGATGTATCGCGTTGGGGACCCCTTGATGCCCGCGACCTTGTCGTTGAAGAACTCGGCGTGCCGGGCCGGACCGCCCTCGGGCAAGCCCGGAATCTCGTCCCCCGGCTTGAAGCGATAGATGCCACCCATCCACTCACGAAAGTCCGGTTGACGGGCTTCTCACACACCCTCTCATAAACCGAGGTGCCCGTGCGCGTAGGCGAGGCACTTTTTGACGTTCTCGTCCTCCTGCTTGAGCTGCTCGGCCAGGGACAGATGGCTGACCCGCGGCAGGTCCTGCTTGCCGCCGCGTGTGCGGACCATTCTCAAGGTCCGCGCCAAATCGCGGCCGGGGATATCCCCCATGGCTGCCCAGTATTTCTCCGTCAGGCACGGGACTTTCAGCGGGTCGCGCGTGATCATCTCCAGGCTGAAGCACACCTCCGGATGGCACCGGCGCAGAGTCTGGACCACCTTGGGCAAATCCAGCACGCCCTCGCCCAGCGGCACCTCCGCCAACAGGAACCCCTCCTCATACTCCTGAACCGCCATGTCCTTGAGATGGACGGAAAACGCCCACGGTGCGTACGCCTCCACCACCGCCATCGGGTCTGCCAGAAACGAGACGTCGTTGCCGGTATCGACACACGCGCCGACGTATTCACTGCTGATGGACTTGAGGGTCTCAAGCCTCTCGACGATACGCTCATCTTTGTGATTCTCGACGGCCAGGCGCATCCGGTGACGAGCGGCGAGCGGCGCCGCCAGTTCCAGCGCCCGCCGGCCGCGGGCCCGCGTCTCGCGAAAGGCCTCGGCCGAGCCGTAGGACTCATATCGTCGGCCGGTGCCTTGACTGGGCATGATGGTGCGAACGACCGTGGCCCCGGCGTTTTGGGCCGTCAGCACGGCGGCCTCGAAACGCTCGAGGTCCGCCTCATTCCGCGGCAAACCGAGGCTGGCTTCGACGAACATGTCCCAGTCCTGTGCCTGCCGCCGAAACTTCGCGGCGTATGCCTCATCCTGCCGGCCCAGGTCCAGTTGGACCCCGCCGGCCCCGAGGTCGTGGCAATACGTCAGAAACCGCAGCGGGTCCGTGAAACGCTCGGCGGCCGCGCGAATGTTCCGGTCCTCCCGCCGGCGAATGGCGTAGGAATCAGTGCAAATGCCCAGCCGCGTGCGATTGCGGATGGGGGATTGCGGATTGCGGACTTCTTCCCCGGCCGCGATTCGCCATTGCCCGGCCGCTATCGCCCCGCCTATCGACACCAGAATTTCCCTGCGATTGTACATGACGATCGACGATTCATCTCCAAATAGTAGATCGTAAATGGTAAATCTGAATTTATGTCACCTTGAGATTGCGCAACTCCTTGTCCCATGGCTTGCGGTATGGGCGCGTCAGCATCTCGTTGGCCTCCCGGTCGCCGACGATTTGCTCCTTCCTGGCGTCCCAGGTGATTTTGCGGCCGACCAGCAGGGAGATATTGGCCAGATGACACGTCGTCGCCACGGCGTGCGCGCTCTCGATGTCGGCGACGGGCTGCCTCCGCGAGCGGATACATTCGAGGAAGTCCCGTGCGTGCTGGACGTAGTCCTTTTGGCCGTCACCGCTATCGTCTTTTTCCTTCTCGGTCCAGAACTGGTCCCGCGGTTCGTCCACCGGCTGCGGCCCGCCCACGGGGTGCCCGTCCAGGATACGGGCCATGGCACCGAAGGGGTCGGCCTTGCGATCCGGGAACACCTCGTACCCGCCGCGGCCAACCGACATCATGCCGCGCGTCCCAAAGAACGTGACGCCACCCATCCCAAGGCCCGCGCGCCCCGCGGTGGCCTCGCGGTACTGGCAGATGCCCGTGAAGCCGGGGTAGTCGATCAGCACATCCTGATTGTCGGGCGTTTCCATGTTGTCCTTCAGGTAGAACCGGCCTCCGGTGCTATAGACCGATTTCGGCGCGTCAACGTTCATGAACCATTGCACGATATCGAGCGAGTGCTGGCCCAGGTTGGTCATCTGCCCGCCGGCGTAGTCCCAGATCCAACGGAAGTGGTAGATCGCGCGATTAGGGTTGTATGCTCGCTGGGGAGCGGGCCCGAGCCACATATCCCAATCCAGCTCCTTGGGCGGGTCCTGGTCGGGTGGATTGCCAAAACCCGGCATGAGATTGCGGCAGTAGGTGTCCTGCACCGCGAGGATCTGGCCGAGTTTGCCGTCCTGGATGAACTGGCGGGCCCGCTGGAAATTGGGCCCGGAGCGGTTCTGCACGCCCACCTGCACCACGCGCTTATAGCGCTTCGCGACGTCGATCATCCACCGGCCTTCGCGCACGAACAGCGTCAGGGGTTTCTCCACGTACACGTCCTTGCCCGCGGCACAGGCGAGCATCGTCAGCAACGCGTGCCAGTGGTCCGAGGTGGAGATCACCACGGCGTCAATGTCCTTATTATCGAGCAGTCGCCGGAAGTCGCGGCACCTGATGACATTGCCGCCGACAATCCGGGCCCCGACCTCCTGGCGCGGGTCGTACGTGTCGCAGACGCCGACGACCGAGACATCAGGCTGCGCGGCGAAGTTGCGCGTGTGGATACGTCCCATCAGGCCGATGCCGATCATTCCGATACCGATTCGCTCATTGGCGCCGTAGACGCGGGACCAGGAGGCCGCCGTCAGGGCCGTGGCGGCGCCTGCCTTGATGAACGTCCGGCGATTGAGCTTTCCATCACCACGCTCTGCGGATAATTGTCTCATCGCTGCATCTCCTTCTAAATGGGCCTCTGCAATATGGAGATCAGGTCTGTAGGCGCAGGCATGGGGGCCCGCCCTACGAGTGAAAAATCGCCTCTGTGGTTCTCATCTCCATTTTGCAGAAGTCCTGCTCTAAAGAATATGATCCCGTACGAATCGACGGGCGGCGCCATCGAGGAGTACGTCGCCGTGCGTCATCGCGTAGTCTAATTCCATCGTCGCATCCATGCAAGTCGCGGCTACTTCGATTCCGGCTTGGCGATATTTCTCGGGCGCCAGCCGGACCTGTCCCGCCAGCACGGCGACTTTCGCGCCGGCCTCGCGCGCGAGCCGCGCGACGCCGGAAACGACCTTGCCCTGTAATGATTGCTCGTCGAAACAACCCTCACCCGTAATCACCCAGTCCGCCCGGGCGATGGCCTCGCGCAGATGGGTTTGCGACGTGACCGCCTCGATGCCGGAGACCAGCCGGCCATTCATGAAGGCCACCGCGCCGGCCGCCAGCCCTCCGGCCGCCCCGGCGCCGGGCAGATGCTCGATGTCGCGGCCGAGCTGATCTCTGACGAGACGGGCCAGATGGGCCAAAGCCATGTCGAGCTGTTCGACCATCTCGGGCGTCGCGCCCTTCTGAGGCCCGTACACGCGCGCCGCCCCACGCGCGCCGGTCAGAGGATTGTCCACGTCGCACAACACCTCGATCGCCACGTTCGTAGTGACGCCGTAAGGCGTTGTGGCGCGGGCATCTTGCCCGCGATTCGAGGGCGGGACGGGAACCCCCAACGCAGAATCTTGCGTTGGGGACCCCGGGACGCCCTCGACACGTTCTTCGGATGCCCTCACGAGCACACTACAAGCGGGCGCTACGATCCCAGCGAGCCGTGAGAGCTGCCCGCCACCCAAACCAATCTCTTGACCATCCTCCGTGAGAAATTGCCAGCCCAACGCCATCGCGGCACCGACCCCGCCATCCACCGTGGCACTGCCTCCAATCGCGAGCAGAATGCGGCCTGCTCCATACTCGATGGCCGCCTTGATGAGTTGTCCGGTGCCGTAGGTCGTCGTCCTGAGAGGGTCGCGTTGCTCAGGCTTCAGCAGGGGCAGACCGCTGGCCGTCGCCATCTCCACCAGGGCAGCACTGTTATCAGGCAACCAGACGAAGCCCGCCTCGACCTGCATTTCGGGCCGCGGGCCCATCACGGTCCTGGCGACCCATTGCCCGCCGGCGGCCGCCATCAAGACCGCCACCGTGCCCTCGCCGCCGTCGGCCATCGGTTTGGTCACGACCTCAATCTCCGGCGCCGTCGCACGAACGGCCTCGGCGACAATCTCGCAGGCCTGCACGGCTGTCAACGAGCCTTTGAAGGAATCCAATGCGACGACGACTTTCACAAGCATTCACTCCTCTCACGTAGCATGGGCATCTTGGGTCCCCAAACGCGATGTATCGCGTTTGGGCTCCCCTTGCCCATGTGTATCACGAGCGTCTGGGGCCCCCAAACGCGAAATGACGCGCTTGGGGAACCCCTCTCGCCCGTGAAGGCAGGGCCAGGATGGCCCTGCGACTGGGCTCGGGGTCCCCAACGCATAATTCCGCGCTGGGGGGGCCCTCCCAAAACGCGAAGATCGCGTTTGGGGGCCCTTCATGGGCGGGACGCCCATGCTACTTGGCTTCATCGACCCTCCTCTATCCTGCAGATCGTCTGCGGGCCCTCGGGCAGCACGCAAACCAAGGCCTCCCGGCCGCGGGACCGCAGCAAGCGCGCCACCGTTCCACCAATGTCCCGGCACGGTTTGAGCATGGCCCGTGTTATTTCCTCATCGGTCAGGTTGTGGCTGAACAGGTAGACGTCGGCTTTCTCACACACCAAGGCCTGAATATGTGCCTGCCAGGCGTCCTGACAATTATAGTCGCCGGCTCGTATCCTTTGCAGCAGCGCGGCCGGACCGGCGGATTCGAACAGCAACCTCTTGTACTCGCCGTGGTCAGGGACTCCGTCGCAGCAGTCCGCCGCGACGATGACGGCGCCGCCCTTCTTCACGATGCCGGCCGCCGCGCTCATGCCCTTCACCGACTGATAGAGGTTCCGGTCGAGCGGATAGCCGCAGTTGCTCGTGACCACGATATCGTATGGTGCCTCGACCCGGACCGCGGCGTGCCGGCCTACGAACGAGCAGCCGCACCGGTGGGCCTGCTCCAAATCGCCGGCAAAGACCGCCGTGATCTGCTGGTCACGGTTCAGCGCCACGTTCAGGAGAAACACGCGTTCGTCGCTCGTCGCCGATCGCTCGTCGCTCGACAAACCAGAGCCAAGCGATGACCGACTCGCTATCAGGGCCGCCTCACGGATCTCCTCCCATACGGGATTGCCGTCGGAAACGCACGAGGCGGCCTGGGGGTGGTCGATATTGCGGGCGCTGTGGTTCTTCAGAATGGTCCCAAGCAGCGCCAGTCCCGGCATGACGGCCTTGCCCCCGCCGGAGAAGCCTGCGAAGAAATGCGGCTCGATGAAGCCCGTGAGGATGCGCATGGCACAGCGCAGAAATTCCTCGTGAATCCAGACTTCGTTGCCGCCGGCGGTCGTGCCCGCCAGGGCGTGCGAATCGCGGTCACGGGCGTCATTCTGCACGATGCGGAATCTGCCCACGATTTGTTCGCCGAGCATCGTCTTAAGTTCGTCCGGCGTGTTGGCCCGGTGCGTCCCAGTGGCAATCAACAGGACAACGGCCTCATCAGGGACATGGCCCAATTCATCGAGCAGCACCGGCAGAATCGTCTGGTAAGGCGTCGGGCGGGTGATGTCGTTGCAGACAATCGCGACGGTATCCGACGGCTTGACCAGTTCCCGCAAAGGCCGCGAGCCGATGGGATGGCGCAGAGCCTCCCGCACCGCCCCCGCCTGGTCGGCCAGAGCCTCGACACGCCTCGGCCGAACGATATCCACCTTCCAGCCGTCCGGCAGGTCTACCTCCAACCCCGTCTTACCGTATGCGAGCCTGATGTTCACACGGCGACCTCTCTATCAGAGCGCGTGTCGGAAACCAGGGATTCGCCCGGTGGCAGCGTCAAGCCCCGGCGCGCAGGCCGGCCGTACGGCGGCCCTCCGGACCGAGGGCGGGCTTGCTTGGCGATGATCTCTTTCGCGTCGAGGGCAGGATGCCCGCGACACAAGCCATCGCCAAGGCCTTCGGCCTTGACATTGGGGTCCCCAAACACGGAACGGTGCGTTTGGGGTGCCCCGCTGCCACCCATCCGTCACCGCACTGCAGTTGCCCAAGCTTCTCACACGTGCCCTCAGACATTTCTTATCAACGACAGGTCGCCGTCGCGCGCGGCTTCGAGGATCGGCCGCATGTACTCATCCACCGTCTCCGGCGTCATCGGCACCGGCATGTTCTGAAGCTTCGACTGCAACTGCGGGTCCCGGGCGGCAGCCAGGGCCTTCTCGATATGACGTTTGCTGAATCCGTCCACGTCGCCGAGCCGGGTGGGGAAGCCGACTCGGCGGGCGAATTCAATCATCGCCTGGGCTACCGCCACGCCCAACTCTCTGCCGCTCAGCCCTTCCGGGTCAGCCTGCATCAGCCCCGCCCGTCGGCAAATCCGACCAACAAGCCGAAGCGGCCCCTCGATGGCCGGGGCAAAAAAGACCAGATAATAGGGATTCATGATGGCACACGCACGACCGTGCGACAGGATGTCCACCAGCGAGAAGCTGGTCAAATGACCGCCGCTGGTGCCGCCGACCATGATGGCATAGCCGCCCAAGTCGGTCGCCAGGCACAACGCCTCGCGCGCTTCCGTATCCCGCGGATTCGCTATCGCGCGCGGCAGATAGACCACGATCAGCGCGATACACGTCTCCGCGATGCGACAGATTCTCTCATAGAACGGCTTGCCCACGGCGCCGCAGAGGGCCTCCAGGCAATGGGAAAGCCCGTCAAATGCCCCATCGGCGGTCAGGCCCGGCGGTGTGCCGTAGGTCACTTCATAGTCGAAGGCCGCCAAAGTCGGAACGATGCCGTCATCGACAATCAGTTTCTTCTGGCCGGTCGCCAGGTCAGTGACATTTGCGTACTTGGTCAAATGGGCCGCGGAGCTGGCCACCGTCTGTATCGCGATGTGGGGATGGAGCGACTGGCCCGCTTTTGCCAGGGCTGCCGAGACCAGGCCGACTCCGAAATAATCGTCGATCCGCCCGCCCAGCGTCCGGAGGACTTCCGCCGCTTTCGTAGCGTCAATCGTGCTGCCGCCGCCGTAGCTGATGACCACCTCCGGGTTCGCCTCTTCCAGCTCCTTGGCGATGCGGGTGACATCCTCACGCGGGGTGTTTGGCCGGGCGCCCTTGATTTCGGCCGCCAGGTCGATGCCTGTCTTGGCGAGTCTGGTCTGTAACACCCTGACCCAGTCGTCACTGCCGGCAAACGTGCCGCGAACCAGAGCAACGCGCCGGCCCAGCGCGGGCACCACGCGGGTCGACTTGGACAGGACCCGGCTCCCGAAAATATAACTCTTGCCTTTGAACTCGCGGAGCAGCGTCCGCGCCATCTCGAAAACCACGATCGTTCCTTGTTTCATAGTGCGGCCTCAGTTCATTTCGAATCCGCCATCAACATTCAGAGTCTGGCCGGTGATGTAATCCGCGTCCGCCGAGCACAGAAACGCCACCGCCGCGGCCACGTCCTCGGGAGTGCCCGCCCGCCGGAGCGGGATCTTCTCGATGAAAGCCTTCATCGACTCGCCTGGCTTGGCGCCCGTGATTCGGCCGCGGTCTCGGTCGATCTGCTCCCACATCGGCGTGGGGACCACGCCCGGACAGACCGCGTTGACGTTGATATTGTAAGGGCTGAAGGCCAAGGCCGCCGACTGCGTCGCGCTGATGATGGCCGCCTTGCTCGCGGCGTAGGCCATCTGGACGCTGCGTCCCCGCCGGCCGGAAATCGAGGAGAAATTGACGATCTTGCCGTAGCTGCGCGTGGCGAGGGCATCTTGGGGGTCCCCAACGCGGTATTCTGCGTTGGGGACCCCTTGTCCTTGTTCTTTCGTGTCGAGGAGGGCCCGCCCTTGTGCCATGACCCCCGGCGGAACCTGCCGGACCATCTGCCGACCCACTGCCTGCATGCAGAATACCGTCCCCTTCAGGTTGGCATCGAGCACCCGATCCCAGTCCTCGTCCGTCAACTCCAGGAAGGGTTTCGTGTGTGCGATGCCCGCCGCGTTGACCAGAATGTCGATACGGCCGAGCTGCGCCACGACCTGATTGACCATGGACCGGATCTCCGCCGGAGAGGCGATGTTCACCGGGTACGCCTGCGCTCTTCGCCCGAGCGCGACAAGTTCCTGCGCCGTTCGTTCCGCCGCCTCGTTGTTGATCTCCGCGACCACGATGTCCGCCCCTTCGCGCGCGAGGCGCAGCGCCACGGCCTTACCGATCCCCTGCCCCGAACCCGTGACAATCGCCACCTTCCCTGACAGTCGCAACTCCATACCACCTTAGTCCAACCAGAACTGCGGTAGATGCTCTCGTAAGGTGGGTCGGGTTCCCAAACACGACGCTTCGCGTCTGGGGTCCCGGCTTGCCCCACCGTCTTGCCGCACAATGTACCCCATACCCACCGCCCGCGCCAAATACTCTCCTCAGCTACGATGACAAAAGACATCCGCCGCCACATCCTGGAGAAAGCGTGCAATCCGGTCATGGTACACGCAATAGAACTTTGCCGGCAGGTCGTAGAACATCTCCCGGTTAATGAATTGGCCGTTCTCGTCACGTCTCCCAACGGACGCGAAATTGTAGTGGTGGAACACGGCGTGATGCGGTGCGGGGGCTGGATTCTCGCTCGTTTCATATTCTCGAACGCACCGGGCCGCGAAGTCCGAGCCGGCGGCCGCCTCCCGATGCGCGTAGGCCAGCGTGTCGTCCCACCACAACCGGAACCGCTCCGGCTCCATTTCGTGAAGGACCTGGCCAAAAATTGCTTGCAGCGAGGGCGACACCTTGAAATGGTTCCGGCCCTGCGTGGCCCGGCCGATCGCCTGGCGAACATCGGAACGAAGGTCGTCGCCGGAATGGAAATCGAGCATGATATCGTGCTCGCTCGCAATGGCATACAGTCCGCCGATGTGCCGCTCGAATCCTGTCAGACCGTCCGGGTTCTCGTAATCTCGTCCCTTCACGATACCGACGTTGGGCGCGATATGGGTGACGGGGACCCCACGCTGCCGCAACTGCTCGATCAGGAACGTCAACTCGGCCTCCGTCGTCAGGCACGCCGAAGCCTCCATCTGCGGCGGGCACTCATCGATGCTGAGTTCGAGATCGAATGGGACATCCTCCTTGACGGCCTTGATGCAGGAGGATAGTTTCTCGATGACATCCAGAGCCGCCTGGTACTTTGCGACAAAGCCTGCCGAATCCGCCGTCGCGACGGTGTAGTCCACAACATCGGAAACATCCAGCGTGAAGAAGGTGTAATCGCGGGCGGCGTCGATGACACGCCGGGCCTGCTCGATGCCCCCGGGACCGCGCCGGATCGTGATATGGTCCGCGTCCGCGCCGTATGTCGGCCGGGTATGTGTCTTCAGCGCCTCGATGACGCCGGCGACCCAGAGCCCTTCGAACGTGCTGCCGGTGTGGCCCTCTTCGAGCGTGCCGAAGCCGTACAGGTAATTCCTGCGGGGCGGGCGGCCGGCCAGCACATCTTCCAGCAGATTCAACTCCCGCACGGAATTCTGGATGGCGTTGGCGGCGAACTTGCCTGCATTCATCGCTCGCCAGATGCCCGGCCAGACAGATGTGGACATCCGTGTGCCGATCCCCAGGCGCGGCGTCGGGCCCATCGCCCGCGGTCCCTTATCCGGCCGCAGCGTCTGAATATAACGCCGGATTGTCGCCAGGTCAGCGGCATGTATCGTCAGGGCCAGGCCATCACCCAAAGCTACAGCGTGTAGCGGGTCGCCCAGACAGCCCGTGTTCGTCATGGTTCCGACCCCAATGAAGACATGTTGGCCGTCGGGCAGTCGAGCGAGGGAGTATGCGTTGCCGTCGTGTAGCGCGAAGGAGCAGGCATAGATCTGGCAGGATTCGCAGAAGAGAAAGACGTCCCGGCCGTCAGTGAGCGCCTCGCGAATCACATGCCAATGAGACGGTTTGACGGAGCCAATGTAATGCACGGCCCGCTCCGTGTCCCACGTGACGGTGTCCAGGACAGCGGGATTGACCTCTGGATCGATTTCTAGTCGGCCGAATCTCATGGTCTGGGCTGCGATGGTAATCCGCGGGACACGAGCCGTCAATGCAGGAAACCGTTGCCTTGTTCTTCATCATCCCGTATAAACGCGACGATGGCGCGTGACGAAAACAACAGGCAGGAACCGCCGGGGCCCGTTCAGACCCCTGGAGTCGAGTCCCCGCCGAGGAGCCTTCTCGGCACGCTGAGCCGGCTCGGCCCGGGCATGATCATCGCCGGCTCCGTCGTCGGCTCCGGGGAGTTGATCCTCACGACCAAGGTGGGCGCGGAGGCGGGCTTCTGGCTGCTGTGGCTGATTGTCATCGGGTGCGTCATCAAAGTCTCCACGCAGATCGAATTCGGCCGGCACACCATCGCCTGGGGCGAGACCCCGCTGAAGGCCCTGAACGGCGTGCCCGGCCCGCGGCTGAGG
>CAYFUB010000864.1:0-8966 GCA_964346195.1 uncultured Pirellulales bacterium | reverse complement strand
GTGAGCGTTCCGCTCCCGGCCGGCGGAGGCGGGACTCTGGTGGTTGGCTACGAATTCCCTCGCGTGTTGCCGCTGGGCGGCGCGGCCGCCAGCGTCGCGGCCCTGCTCCTGGTGGCCCTCGGCGGCATCGTGCTGCGCAGACGGTGAACCCGCGTCAGCAATGAAGGCCGCCGGCAACCTTGCATCTGTCGCTGCCGCGCCGGGGGACAACGTGTCTGAGGGTCAGCAGGTGTGGGCGGACGAGGCCCCGACGATGTCCGAGATGTCGAGCAGATGCATTTGCCGGCCGTTGCCGCCATGAGGTGAATCGATAATGACGCTGTCGGCGTCCGGGCTGAAGCGCGGGTGTGTGTCGCAACGCCATTCGCCTTTGTAATCCGGCGGCAGGTGGAATGCGCCCAGCGGCACTGTCTCCTGCGTCGGCACGTGATACAGATAGACGTGCTGCCTGCGGTCCTTGTCGGGATAGGTATCGTTCAGAATCCACTCGTTGCCCGGCAAATAGCTGCAATGCCCGTTCTGCGACATGACGCCTTTGCCGATGACTTCAACCTTGTCCGAGCCATCCTCGTAGAGGTAGAAGGCATTGCCCTCCGACGGATGCCAGGCCCAGGCCAGGATGTGCCGGGGGTCGCGCCAGATGAAATGCGAGGTCTTGCCGTAAGGATCGACCACCCGCATGTCCTTTCCCTCCGGCGTGGCCGTCAGCATCCGCGTGCCGAACCCGCCGACGGTCTTATAACGCGAATCGCCGTCGAGCAGACGCCAGCGGTGCAGGAAGACGAAACGGGAGCCGTCTGTATTGAACAGCAGATGGTTGAACCAGTGCTTGGCCCGTTTGGGGTCATCGGGCAGTTTGCCGAAGGCGACAACATCGGCCAGGGAGATGATCAGGTCCGCCCGGCCGGAGTCGAGGTCCAGCCGATAGATGCCGGAATCCTCCGGGGCCGCCTCCTCGAAATGCGGATCGGACAGCCCGGCGTAGCCGTACCCCGGCCGCATGTCGTTGATCCGACGAAAGTCCGGCGACACGGCTGTGCGGCCGTCCGGGCTGACCGTATAGAAAGGGTGCGGCAGCGTCTGTTTCCGACCGGTCTTGACGTTTAGGATGCGGGTCACGTATCCATTGTCGCCCCGGTCGTTCCAGAGAACCTCCTCCCCGGACCCGGGCCGCCACTGGAGCATGCACCCCTGCTGCCAGCCCCAGGCGCTGCTGGTCCCCAGCTCGATCCACCGGTCGTTGTCCCTCAGGTCCACCATTCCGACCCGAATTACGTCGTCGGGCCTCGGACTGCGATGCTCGAATCCCACCTCCATCCCCAGCGCGTATCGGCCCGCCGGGTCGAACTGGAGCTTGTCATAGTAGCCGAACCAGTGGTACCCGGGCCCGCGCGTGATAGCCCGGACCGGGCACGGACCGGCGTGGTCGCCTGTCCGCGCCGTCTCGGCAAAGCCGGACGTTGAAAGGACGGCCACCGATCCTGCGGCCCAACGCAGAAAGTCCCGACGCTCAATTGCTGCGGTACCCATTCGATAGCTCCTTTTTTTCCAGGGTTGCCACGCCGAACGATTGCCAGCCGATCCCGACAGCATTGTAGGTCTCCATCGGCTGTTCGCAACCGGAAAGTCGCGTCCGACCTGCGTCTTAGCCCCGCGCTCCACGAATGCTCATCCGACGATAACCCATTATCAGAAACGGACTTACAGGAGATTGGCACGGATTTCTGTCACGGACCGCGAATCGGCGATGGGAAACAGGGCGGTCCTGTATGGCTGCTTATGCGCCGGGTGAGCAGGAGGGCAGCCTGAAATAACGGTCATCAGCGAAGGCGGGCAAAAGAAGAAAGAAAACGTAACATTTGTCGAGCGTCGTCACCATATAATAATGGAAACGTACTGCTACGGAGATTTGCCGGCCTGTTCCTGGCCTGTGCACAGCAAGGCGCCAAGTGGGCCGACACCGAGTCGGAGGTGAGAAATGAGAATCGCGAGTGACCATTGGACGTGTGTGACAGCAGTTGCTTTCGTTCTGACCCTTGTCTGTACCGCCACGGCTAAATACGGCGGCGGCGCCGGTACGGCGGAGAACCCCTACCAGATCGCCACAGCGGCCGATCTGATCCTGCTGGGCGAGAGTCCCGAAGATTATGACAAGCACTTCGTCCTGACCGCCGACATCGACCTGGACCCAAACCTTCCCGGCGGCAGAGTATTCGACAGAGCTGTCATCGCCCCGGAGCGCACTGACCCCAATCTCCTGGAAACTCCTTTCGCCGGCGTCTTTGATGGCAACGGTCACACGCTCTCACATCTGACCGTCCATGGCGCCGGCTATATCGGCTTGTTTGGCCAACTGGCCTCGGGAGCACAGGTCAGGGGACTGGGGGTCGTGCATGCTGACATAACAGGCGGCTATTATACCGGCGGGGTCGCGGGTCACAACCGGGGCGCCGCGGTGGCGTGTCATGTCACGGGCTCGGTCCATGGCACCGGTGGGCCCTACACGGGCGGGCTGGCGGGGAGTAACGAGGGCCACTTGCTCCGCTGTTACAGCGCTGGTGCGGTCACCGGGGCGCAGACGGTGGGCGGGTTGGCGGGCTCCAACGGCGGCACAGTAACGCAATGTTACAGCACCGGCACTGTCGGCGGCAGCACCAATGTCGGCGGACTCGTGGGAAATAACAATTCGGGAAGCATGGTCTATTGTTATAGCACCAGCATGGTTTCCGGGACGCAGCGCGTCGGCGGGCTAGTGGGCCGAACCGACGGCGGAGTGGCGCAATGCTACAGTGCCGGTGCAGTCACTGGCGGCGCGGGGAGTGTCGGCGGGCTGGTGGGCTCCAAGATTGGTAGCATAACCGGGTGTTTCTGGGATACGCAGAGCTCAGGGTGGGCTACGAGTGCCGGGGGTACGGGCAAGACGACGGCCGAGATGCAGGACATCCGGACCTATCTGGATGCAGGCTGGGACTGGGTTGATACGACCGAAGACGGGACCTCGCAGATTTGGCAGATGCCACCGGCGGGAGGTTATCCGGTGCTGGCCGTCTTCCACGGATATACTCCGCCACAACTGCAAGGTGCGGGCACGCTGCAGAATCCCTACCAGATATCCGACGCTCGGGAGCTAGGAGCGATGGTTCACTACGGTCCCTATGCACACTACCGCCTGGCTGCCTCGATTGATCTGTCGGGTATCCGCTGGGGCACGCCGGTGCTCCCCTCGTTTGGGGGCACGTTCGACGGTAATGCTCTAACGATCTCGCATCTGACGATCGATGGGGGAAACTACGCAGGATTGTTCGGCCGGCTGGTGCCCGGGGCCGAGGTCCGGGATCTGGGGCTCGTGGATGTCAACGTTACCAACGCCGGCAACTTTGTTGGGGGTCTCACCGGACAGAACGAGGGTGCCGTGACCCGGTGTTTCAGTACCGGGGCAGTCAGTGGCGCCTGGTCGGTCGGTGGCATCGTGGGACACAATTGGGCTGGCACAGTGACCCTGTGCAGCAGTAGTGCTGCGGTTATCGTGAATGGCAGCGCGGCCGGCGGCGTCGTAGGGATGAACCATGAGGGCACCATAACCGGCTGTTGCAGCAACGGTGCGGTCAGGAGTAGCTGGTATGCGGGTGGACTCGTGGGATTAAACGATGGTGTGGTGACCGCCTGTTGCAGCACTGGTACGGTCTTCGCGGACAGCTTTGTCGGCGGGCTGGCGGCCGTCAACACGGGGAAGATCGCGGACTCATACGCCACGGGGCAGGTCACCGGAACCGATACTGTGGGTGGCCTTGTGGGGGCGAACGTGGAGGACCCCTGCGACACCGGCACGATCTCCAACTGCTATGCCGCGGGTGCGGTCTGGGGCCATTCCCGGCTGGGCGGACTGGTCGGAGCCAATGTGTGTGAAGCAACCCTGAAGGAAGGGGAGGTGACGCACTGCTTCTGGGACATCTGGGCTTCGGGCCAAGCCGGGAGTTTCGGCGGCACAGGCCGGACCACACCGGAAATGCGAACGGCGGCCACCTTCCTTGACGCCGGCTGGGACTTCATCGACGAGACGGCCAATGGCACCGAGGAGCTCTGGTGGATTCTCGAAGGCCAGGACTATCCGCGCCTGTGGTGGGAAGCCGCAGCGGAATGAAATTCGAAATCCGCACGCAGTCTGAAGTCTCAAGTTTGAAGCTTGAAAGGTGCTTTAGATTGCGGCCTTCAGACTCCACACTTCAAATCTCACGCTCTGAGCTTCCGTGGTGGCGCAGCAGCAGTTGGGCTAAAGAGGGGGTCGTGGGCGTGCCGATATCGCCTGTAGATGGATGACAACCCGTACAGCGCGGCTGGTGGCCCATGTCCCTGAGTCAGAGGCAATCGATCTTGGAGGGGCTTCGGACGCTGCCCCTGGGCCGGGTGGTCGCGGACTTTCTCGACTATCTCGTGGTGGAGGCGGGTCTGTCGGATAACACCGTCCTCGCCTACGGTCGCGACCTGCGCGAATTCCTGAGGTCCGACGCGATGGGCGGCGTCAGAGACGTCAAGGGGCTGAATCCCCGGCTGGCCCAGAAGTACCTGTGTACGATGGCGGCGGGTCCGAAAAGCGAGAACTCGGCGAAGCGCGCCTTGGTGGCGATTCGGATGTTCCTGCGGTTCGCCAAGCTCCGAGGGCATATCGACGATGACGGCACGGGGGTGCTGGAAACGCCCAAGACCTGGCAGAGGCTGCCGGCCGTCTGCAACAAGCTGCAGGTGTTCAAGCTGCTGGAGGCGCCGTGTCCCGAGGAGCGATTCTATCTGCGGGACAAGGCCATGCTGGAACTGCTCTACGCGACCGGGGTGCGGGCCAGCGAGTTGGCGGGGCTCAAGACCACC
This sequence comes from uncultured Pirellulales bacterium, assembly GCA_964346195.1. Classification (GTDB taxonomy): domain Bacteria; phylum Planctomycetota; class Phycisphaerae; order Sedimentisphaerales; family Anaerobacaceae; genus PLanc-01. Next base: position 4,103 of record CAYFUB010000864.1, on the reverse strand, counting down.
GATTTGAACCTGGATATCGGGTATCTGCGCTGTTTCGGCAAGGGAAACAAGGAGCGCGTCATCCCGGTCGGGAAGATGGCGGTAGAGGCCACGACGCAATACCTGCGTCACCTGCGACCCCGGCTGGCCAGGCCGCAAAGTCACGCTTTTTTGTTGTTGTCACGAACCGGAGGTCCGCTGACACGTATTGAAATCTGGAGACTTGTGAAGAAGTACGCGGTGCGCGCAGGGATGCCGCGAAATGTGACCGTGCACACGCTGCGCCACTGCTTTGCCACGCACCTGTTGAGTGGCGGGGCGGACCTCCGAAGCGTTCAGGAGATGCTGGGCCATGTCGATATCGGGACTACGCAGGTTTACACTCATGTCGACCACGAGCGGCTGCGCAACATCCATAAGAAGTTTCACCCGAGGCCGTAGCCCCGGCGTCTGCCATTTAGGGTTTTTCTCTACTCGCGGGTCGAAAAAAGTATCCATATCCGGGGGCTGAGCGTCGCTCTAACTGTGGAGCGAATTGCAGGCACTAATTCGCAGGAGACGGTTGACTTGAGTTGTCGACAGGATTATTATAACATTTGACGTGACCGGCAGGGGTCCACTGAAGGTTGTCCGAATGAATGCTCCACGGCTCCATATCTTTGTACTGCTTCTGATGGTGTGTTATTTGCATGCGTGTGTAGCCCAGGAGGCGCCCCCGGCTGTGGTCGAGCCCGTTGTGCCGGTCGAAGCGGACCCGATCGAGACCCAGTTGCGAGTCAACAAGACCACGTTGCTGGAGAACAAGAACGCCAAGAGCCAAATCGATGCGGCCGCTCTGCTGTTGTTCAGCGAGCATCCGGGGGCGCGGGAGATCCTGTTGGATGCGCTCAGACGTGCCGATAATCCCGGCGCGCGGGCGGCGGTCTGCGAGGTCCTGAATCCGACGAGGGCCTGGCAGAGGCCGATCCAGAACAAAGAGGACTTCATCAAGCCGCTGATCGGTGTGCTCACCTCGGAAGCGGATTTCACCATTGTGAAACTGGCGGCGGAGGCGACGCTGATCTTCGGGTACAGCCAGGCGCAGTTGGAACTGGAGAGGGCCTTGGCGGACCCGTCACTGCCACTCAATGCGAGAGCCAATGTGATCTACGCTTTGAAGCGGCATCCCGACAAGCAGGCGGTTGCCCGGTTGATCACCTTGCTGGACAGTCCCGAGCCACAGATTGTCGAGGCGGCCAGGAATGCCCTGGTCTCAATCGGCATCGCCGTCAGTCCGGACCCGGAGATTCGCAAGCAGATGTTCGCCGAACTCCAACAGCGCGGCACCGAGGCGTTCCTTCGTGAGCGGCTGGTCCGTCAGGAGACGCGGATGCGCGAGATGGAGACGGACCTCTCGAGCTGGCAGCAGCGATATCGGACGTCGCTGAGCAGGCTGTACGATTCGCTCACGGACGACGCCGCCAAGAGCGCGTTCCTGGCCGAGCAGTTGAGTGCCCTGGAGACGACCATGAAGGTGTGGGCCTTGGACAAACTCGACGAGCTGCGCAGGGGTACAGGCAAGCTCAAATTATCGGACCAGCTTCAGGCGGTCCTGCTGGGACTGATTTCCGATTCGAACCGCCAGGTGCGGTCAAAGACGGCCCGCCTCCTGGCGCTAATGCGTGAATTGAATTCGGCCAAGCCGCTGCTGGAGCAACTCAAAGTTGAGCCGGACGATCTCGTCCGCCGGGAGGTGTTCGTGGCCCTGGGAGAGGCCTGCTATTTCGCTTCGCTGCCGACCGCGGGACATAAAGTTCCCGAGGAGGTCAGGAAAGAGACCCTGGACTGGGCCCTCGGTTTCCTTCGTGAGCCGGATGCGGAGAAGTCGCGCACCGGTGCCGATGTGATCGGCAAACTGCTCGAGCAAAGCAGTTCCAAGCCGGATGAAGTTGAGGGATACCTCAAGGCTCTTGCTGACAGGTATGGTCAGGCGGGCCTTGGGCCTGATGAAGGGCTGCGCGGCTACCTGCTCGGTACGATGGCCGGCTTGTGTGCCACCAGAAGCACCTGCCGGGTGCAGGCGGCGAAGCTGTACGGCGGCCTGTTTGACGAGGCGCTGGGCAGCAGCGTGGTCGCCGTTCGCCAAGCGGCTGTAGACGGGCTCGTGAATATCGATAAACCTGCTGCGCTGCAAAGGTTAAGAAAAGACATGATTGCCGATCCGAGCCAGGTCATCCGCGTGAAGTTGATTGATCTGGCCGGCGAGGTGGGGGGGCCGCAGGACTTGGACTGGCTTGTCGAGAAGCTTGGTGTGTCCGGGGAAGGCGAACCCGCGTGGCAGGCCATGCTCAAAATCTTCAAACGCTCGAACGTGACCGTCCTGACAGATTGGATGGGCCGGATCGGGGCCCCGGCACTGGCGGGCAAACTCTCGGCCGACCAGGAAGTGTCCTTCCTTACGCTGGTAGAGCAGAAAGCACAGAGTGAGGGCAACGTGAGTCTGCTCAAGGGTGCCCAGGAACGCTTGGTGCGATCCTATATCTCCCATAATAACCTGAAACAGGCGGCGGACTATCTGAACGGCTTGCTGAACGCACCGACCAGCGACCAGGAAAAACAGCGACTGCGATCCCAATTGCTGTCAGTCTACCTGGCCTCATCCAACATTGAGCAAACCTGCACACTTGTCGGTAACCTCTTGACAGAGAAGGATTTAGACTTAGGTCCGGAGGGGTTTATAGTCAAGACCGTCGAAGAGCATCTCGCTAATTCGGTTGCGGCCGACCCAAACGGCCTGCTTAAAGGCCTTGAGCAGATCAAGGTGAAGGACCCCGCCGTCGGCCAGATGTGGCGTGCTCTGGTGGGCCGCTGGGCGGAGAGGTTCGCCAAGGCAAAGAAGACGGAGGGAGCCGAGAGAATCGGCAATTAGACGCACCCACGACTCGGCACGGACGTAGTTTTATTGGAAGGTTGAACTGCGCCAGACTCGTTGCCAGGAGGCGAGGTCGCACGCCGCGAGGACTGACAGTGTAGCGGTTTTTTTCATTTTTTTGCTATTTTTCTGTTTGCACGTGCGCGACCTGCGGCTTATATTCAGCGGTTTATAATCAGCAGATAGTAAAATGGGAAGTCTTGCCGCTGGTGTGGAGAACGCCCTCAAGGGACGGTCTCGGCCTGCGGGCAAGGACGTACTGTCCCTATAAATCCCGCTCGGGCTGCCAAACGAATCGGGCAGGAACGAGCGCTGCTGTAGCTCAGCCGGTAGAGCGCGTCCTTGGTAAGGACGAGGTCATGGGTTCAAGTCCCATCAGCAGCTGAATGCAAGCAAGCCGAGATGTGGCGGTCCGGAAAGCTCGACCTGTATCTCGGCGTTGATCGGTTGTAGAGATGATTACAGGAGCCCTTAAGGACATGCAGATAGCTGCTCAAATGCACATTTGGAGGTTTATTTAGCGATGGCAAAAGCAGTATTCGAACGGACTAAGCCGCACGTCAACGTGGGAACGATTGGACACGTGGACCACGGCAAGACCACCCTGACGGCCGCCATGACCAAGGTCATGGAGCTCAAGGGTCTGTCAAGATTCAAGTCATATGATGAGATTGCCAAGGCGTCCGAATCCCAGGGTCGCCGTGACGCGACGAAGATTCTGACGATTGCCACGGCGCACGTGGAGTACGAGACCGCGAACCGCCACTACGCCCACATCGACTGCCCGGGTCATGCCGACTACGTGAAGAACATGATTACCGGCGCCGCCCAGATGGACGGTGCGATTCTGGTGGTCAGCGCCTATGACGGACCGATGCCCCAGACGCGGGAGCATATTCTTCTGGCCCGTCAGGTGAACGTGCCGAAGGTGATCGTGTTCCTGAACAAAGTGGACCTGGTCGATGACCCCGAGCTGCTGGATCTGGTCGAGTTGGAAATTCGCGAGCTCCTGAACAAGTACAACTTCCCGGGCGACGACACGCCGGTGATTCGTGGCAGTGCCATCGACGCGATGAAGGCCGAGTCGGTTGACGATCCCTCCTGTGCACCGATTGTCGAGTTGCTCAAGGCCATGGATGAGTACATCCCGATCCCGAAGCGTGAGGTGGACCTGCCGTTCCTGCTGCCGGTCGAGGACGTCTTCAGCATCAAA
>CAYFUB010000863.1:0-9707 GCA_964346195.1 uncultured Pirellulales bacterium | reverse complement strand
CGGACCATATCGTCGATGACACGGATCACGTTCTTGCGGTCCGGCGTCAGGTAGTACACGTGCTCGCCGTCCTGCTCCATGCCTTCCCGGCCGCCATAGCGCGGGTCGGTGAAGTAGACCCCGCCCTTGGGATCGATCCACAGGTCGTTGAGGCTGTTGAACTTCTTGCCCTGGTACTCATCCGCCAGAACCGTGACTTCGCCCTTGGGCGAGATAGACACGAGCCGCCGGTCGCCGCCCTGGCAGGCGAGCAGGTCGCCGTCCTTGTCGAAGTACAGCCCATTGGCCCCGCCGGAGTTCTCCAGGAACGTGCTGAGCTTGCCCTCGTCCACCGACCACTTGTGGATGCGATTGCTCGGAATGTCGCTGAAATAGACATTCCCCTGGGCATCCGCCGCCGGCCCTTCCGTGAATTTGAAGTCCCCCGCCAGTTTCCTGACCTCGGTCCCGTTGGCAATGAGGCTCTGGCTCTGGGCCGCTTCCTTCTTGGCCCGCTCTTCTTTTGCGGTTTTCTCCCTTGCCATTCCTGTGACGCCGAGCACCAGAGCCAACAATGAAATGGAACATACCCTCAGTTTCATACCTTCCCCTTTCTCACATGAACTTGTTGCAGCCGTATGTGTCCCCTTTTCTTCGCGCAACAGTCTACCTGTACAGCCACTGCGTGGCAAGTGACAATCTCCCGGCGGGCGGGAATGTTCATCATCCGGCCGGTGAGGAGAGTCGAATCTTACGGGACCCCGTGTGCCGTGAGGGCGCATTGGCCGGCGGAGTGCGCGGATTGAACGATCCCGAGAAACCCGGTCCGCCGGGCTGGGGCGGCTGCCCCAGAGGGCTCCGTCCCGGGGAACCATTCCGGACGGCGTGATGGTGACAACATGTCCAGGAATGTCGTGGCGCAGCATTCTTTACACAGGTTTTACACACTGAGGCCGTGTCGCAGTTTATAATTAAGTGGAGAGCCGTTGTGAACGACGACACGCACGCTCTGGCTGTGGAGGAATGAACCATGTGTCCAAGGCCTATTTCGAAATCCGGTATCGTAAACTTGACGCTCGTGGCCCTTCTTCTCTTCACGCCATCTATCTCTGCCGAGCGGCAGAGGGCGGACTGGTGGCAAGCACAGCAGGACGCCAATGTCATGCTCATGCGCGAGGGAGTTTCCATTGCCGCGCGAGCGGCCGAACTGGCGGCTTCGGCGCCGGCAAGTGCGCCGGACGCCATGTTCAAGCTGGTGATGCTGCTGCGCGCCGGGATGAACGAGGAGGCCATGGAGGCGTTGCGAGAACTCAAGGCGGCAGCCCCGCAGTTGGAGAACCACCAGGTAGCGAGCATCTACTATTATGCCTGCGACACGCTGCGCGAATGGGACGTGGCCAGAGTGACACTGGAGGTATTTGCGGACAACGTATCCGAGCTGGCGCTGTGGAATCGTCTGCTGAAGCACCTTCTGGAGTCCGGTTGGACCGCCGAAGAGGTCGACCATTGGCTGGCGGAAATGCCCGGCGGTGTCGACAACTTCTGGGTGAAGGAGCGTCTGAACTTCGCGTTGACCCAAGGACGAGCCGACGCGCTGCTGACGGAACTTACGGATGCGGTGCGAGGCAATCCTGCCGACACGGAGGGTGCCATCGCGTTTCTCGACACGCTGGTTTACGCCCGTCACGCAAAGAAGGGTGAGTGGGACCTGTCGTGGATGGGAGAAATCACGAAGCCGGCGCTGGCGACTCACGCGGAGAAACTCGCCTCGCGTTTGAAGATGCTGGAGAACTGGGAGACCGCGGCGGGGTTCTATCTGCAGGCCGCCGACATGCCGCTGACCGAAGCGGAATACCGAGAGCTTGGCTCAATGTGTCAGATTATGGTTCCGCCGGAAAGGTTGCGCGCGGGGTTTGCGGCGAGCGTGCGGGAGGGACTGGCCGACTGCCTGCTGCGACTCGGCAGGAACGACGAGGCACAGGCCTGGATGGTGAAGGCCGCGGATATCCGAAAGGAGCACGGTCTCGGCCTCAATGCACTATTCGCCGGACAGGTGCAGGCGGCGAGCGGCCAGCGGACCATCGAGAGCCGAATCCAGGAAGAACAGGTCGAGTCCGAGGATGATCCGCGCTACTGGCGGGAAAGGGCCCGATACTACCGCGGGCGGAATGAGCCGGCCCTGGAGGAGCAGGCCCTTCTGCGAGGATTGGCGCTGACCAGGCCCGAGCCTGAGCCGCAGCACCCTTCCAAGGAACACATGGACTGGCGGAGCTGGATGTTGGGGGACTACGCTGGGTTCCTGGCCCGTCAAAAGCGAACGGATGAAGCCGTGGCGCTACTCCGGAAGGAGATGGAGCAGGCACCGGCGGCATCCGAATCCTCCGCGCGGGCGGCGAACCTGCTGGCATTCGACTTTGAGAAGCAGGTGACGGCCGACGACGAAGTCCTGTGGCACTGGCTCGAAGACCGCCCCACGTGGGAGCATACCGAGCAGCGTTTGCTCTGGCGGATGCTGGAGAAGGCGGACCGAAGCGACCTCGACAGGCATTTCACGCGTGCGGAGAGGCTGGCGTTCGAGAACCATGTGAGCCGCGCGAGTGCACTGGGCTGGATCATGAACCGCATGGATTTCGCGGCTCGCTCGATCCCACTCCTTCGCTACGCCGTGGATAACGCCGACGACCAGAAGCTGACCGAGAGTGCCCGCTTCACGCTCTTCGAATCGTATCTCGATACAGAGGATTGGAAGAATGCCGAGCAGGTGTTCCCGGCGGCCGGCGACCGACTGACATACACGGAACTGCCCGAGTGGTACGCGCGGATCGCGGTGTTGGCGGCCCGGGATGGGGCGAAGGGCGATGCCATGCGGATGTGGCGTCAGATCGCGAACCTGAGCCCGGTGTATCTGGACTGCCTGCCCGATCTCGCCAGGGCCGGCCTCAGGGATGAGCTTCGCGAATTCTACCAGGAGATGCGGAAGGCAATGCCGTCCTCGGTGGTCCCGGATAGGGCGCTGCGGATACTGGGTGAGTGATGGCATCAGAGAGCGACTTGCACCGCCATGTGCATACCCTGCCCACCGGCCCAATGCGCCGAAGACCTTAGGCAGAGGTTGCCGGAACTCCATCCCAGTCGTCTTCATCACTGATCCGCAGGCCGGGCACGCAAGATGACTTTCACCCTGGCCAGGTAGATGCTGGTCTTTCCTTCGTGAGTGGAGTAGTAACTGACGTAGAGCAGGTCGTCGTGCCAGACGAGGCCGGGATAGCTCGTGTCGCCGCCGCTGGGGAGCTTCAGGAGCTTCGTCATCTTGTATTCTCTCATATCGAGGTAGCACAAGGCGGTGTGAGGGCCGTCTTGGTGCATCCGGCCGGCGGCGAGCCAGTGACCGCTAGGCAGTTGGATGAAGTTCGGGCCGCCGAAGGCGTTGAACTCGGGGCCGAGGTCGTGCCACCGCCATTGCGTATAATCGCCGCGACTGATGCCGAGCATGGCGCTGTAGGCCCCTTCGCCGCGTTTGTCCCGGCGGACGAGGGCGTAGCAGGCGTCGGAGGCGTCGAAGCGGAGCGTGGTTTCCGTCGGATAACCTCCGTCGAGGAGCCGTCGGACCAGGGGTTGGTATTCAACGCCGTTGTCGCTCGCTAGCAGGTCCAGGTATCGCTCACCGGGTCCGGCGGTGTACGAGACGCCGTGGGCGAGGCCCTCGTGCCAGGTCACGCACCAGAGCCATCGGCCGGGCTCCACGACGACCTGCGGCCGGGTCCAGTCGGTGCCGTTCTTCGAGAAGGCGACGAAGGTGCCGGTCGGGGCACTTTGATTGTCCTTTTCGCGCGGGGCGGCTCCGCCGAGGAGCATGAGTCGATTGTCTGGCGTGACAGACAGGTGGGCATCCCGCAAGTCAAAATCGGTCAACTCAATCAGGGCCGAAGAAATCCACCTTTCGCCGTCCGGCGAACTGATGATGCGAATCCTGCCGTCCGTGGAGACATGGCCCCGGCCTTCACGAAAAGCGCAGAAGAACTGCCCGTTCCAGCGGACCAGGTCGGTGAAAGCGTTATGCGGGGCCTGATCCCAGATTCTCCTGACCTCGACCGGTTCGACGCTGAGCGGCACGGCGGCCTGGGTCGCTGCGGCGGTCAGGATGATGAGTACCATCGCGGACAATTGCCGCTGTATCACTGAATCGGTTCGCATGTTCTATCCCTTCGCAGGAGCATGCTCGCACAAGCGTAAGCATGGCATCCGGCAATTGCCGCGAGTCTGCGCGCGTGTTCCATTTCCACCGGGTTTGTTGAGCACGCTGCGTGCCAAATTCAGGCACGAGAGAACAGCAGGGCCAGGACGTCCCTGCGACACATGGGCAAGATGCCCATGCTCCTTCAATACACGCCTTTCGTGCGGGTTCGCACGGCGTAGAGCGAGTCGCTGGCGGTGATGAAGAGCTGCCGGCGGTCCGGGCCGCCGAAACAGACGTTGGCCGTCCAGCTCTCATCGACCGGGATGTGGTCGATCTGCTCGCCCTTGTTATTGAACACCGTCACGCCTTTGCCGGTCAGGTAGAGATTGCCCTCGGTGTCGATCGTCATGCCGTCGGAGCCCATCGAACAAAAAAGCGTCTTCTCGGAAAGCGTCGTGTCCGGATTGATCCTGTACCGGTAGGTCTTCCTGGCCCCGATGTCGGCGATGTAGAGGTACTGGCCGTCCGGCGTGCCGATGATACCGTTCGGCTGCGTCAGATCGGTGGCCACGCGGATCAGCTTTTTGCGGTCGGGTGACAGATAATACACGTGCTGGCCGTCCTGCTGCATCGCGGGGCTGCGCGTCCAGTAGTCGCGCTTGTAGAGCGGGTCGGTGAAGTAGATGCCGCCGTTGGGGGCGATCCAGAGGTCGTTGGGGCCGTTGAGCTTCTTGCCCTCGTAGTCCTTGACGACGACCGTGACGTTGCCCTGCGGGTCGATCATCCACATTTCGTTGTTCATATCCGCACAGGCCCAGAGATTGCCCTGCATGTCGAAGAACAGGCCGTTGGACCGGCCGCACGGTGAAAGGAAAACGGTCAGTTTGCCGTCGACGGACCATTTGCAGATACGGTCGTTCGGCTGGTCGGTGAAAAAGACGTTGCCCTGGGCGTCGGCCGCGGGGCCTTCTGTGAATCTGAACGTGCCGGACAAGAGGGTCACTTTCTCGCCCGGGGCGACAACGCGCGGACCGCCGGTTTCCGTGGACGCTTTCACGAGCTCGATCCCTTCGTTCTTGCCCAGGTTGCGAGAATACTGCTTGTCATTCGGATTGTTCCAATGTTCGTGGACGCCGAGACTGGCCAGCCGCACCGTGTTCGTGGCGTGGTCCGGGTCGTAGAACGTGCCGGAGGGCGGATTGTCCGCCAGGGCCGCCTCGTGGAGATAATCGTCGGTGCCGGGCATGCAGGAATATTTTTGAATGGCGGTCTCGGCCTGCAGGAAATCGACGCCGACCGAGTCGATGGCCACCGGGTCCTGCGAAATGAACAGGCTGGACGTCCAGTCATTGTTGAAGGGGGCCGACTGAAACCGCCGGGGCACCTGCTCGGCATAGTGGACACCGCCGTAGAGTCCGTCGAGGAGATAGAGCACGGTCTTGCGGCCGATGTGCGAGTGGCCCATGAGGTCCACGAGGTTGCGGTACTCGCGACTGCCCTTGCTGAAGGTGTTCTTGTGCATGTCGTAGTAGCCCTTCTCCGGCGGCAGCCGCCACAGGGAGCCGAAGTGGTTCTTCGCACAGAGCGTGACGCCGGAGCCGGGGTGAGCCTTAAGATTGGCCAGGTTGATCAGATACTCTGCCTCGGCGAACGCGATCGGCACATAGTCTTGCTGGCAGCCCTCGGGCCTGTTGCTCCAATAGAGCGGCATGGAGGACCGGCTCATTTTCGTACGGCCTGATTGGCCGTGGCAGTCAAGGTAAACCACCTCCGGGAATTGCTGGTGAAGCACGTCATAGTATTCTTGGGCGAAGTAGGCCAGCCCATCACCGATGGCGATGTCGGCTTGCTTCACGCCGGCTGATTGCGTCAACTGCTTGAGCAGGGCGATAATCATCTGTGGCGATGTGTTCATATAGTCCACCCACTTTTGCAGCGCGTACGTGTCGCGATTCACGGAATCGAGGGTGCGGATGAAACCGACGAAGTTCACCTTGATGGCGATTCTCTCGCCCGGCTTGTAACCGGCGTCGCGCTTGCCGCGGGTCTTGTTGTGATACCGGAACAGGGCGTCCCATGCCTGGGCATCGGAGGATTCGCCCGTCAACGTGCGAATCGCATTGGACATCATCTCATCGCACACGGCCTGATTCGTATGCTCATTCTGCCACAGATGTCCATTGCCGGGCCCGGCCCAATCGGTCGCATCGGGATCGTGCACCCAGACGACGCGGCCAGGATGAATGCCCTTGGCTTGGCCGATGGGAGCCAGCCCGTCCTGTTGGGCGGCCCTCAGCTCCCTCTCCGGCATATTGCGGACCGCCACGACCCCAAAAACCAGGGCGACGGCCAGAGACGCCAACGCCAGCGGCAGCCGCGATTGCCGGAGCAGCCGTCCGGCCCGGCGAAACGCCACGACCGAGCCAACGACCCCGATCAGCCATGCGACAAACCCCGACGCCAGCGGCATCGCGACGCGCTGGCACGGATACATCGCCCGTGACGGCTTGGGAATCACGCGAATCAGAAACCAGACCAGCGACACCAGCCCCGCCACGGGAACCAGCCAGAACAGCCAGCCGCGCCTGAGCTTCTCTGTGCGGGACGGTGCATGCGCTTTCGTGTTCTTTCGCGAGCAGGGGTGTTCCTGGCACGTACGCCTGTCTCGATGACCCTGGTTTTCACTGAAATGTGACATTCGTCATACCTCCATCAGCCGATCCTGGATGACCCATTTACGCGCGGGCCATTGTACCGCGCCGCCGTAGTCAAGTCTCGCCTTTTCTATCCCCCTCTTGACCGTCGGTGACGTGTCATACTATCATCTTGCCTGTCAGCAGGGCGCAGGAGCGTTCCTGCGCGGGATGGGAAGAAACCAGGTAAGGAGATGCCGCAATGTGGTACCGGATGTTGGTGAGTGTGGTGGTGGTTGTCGTAGTCACTGGGCTTTTCGGGTGCGATACCTTCCGCCAGTCGGGAGAAGAGGAGGTGCCTGATCAGGCCGTTTCGCTGTCGGACGTTCCCGCCCCGGCCCGGGCCGTGATCGAGAAGTTGACCGCCGGGGGGACGATCAGGAAACTCGAAAAAGCGGAAGAAGACGGCCAGACGATCTACGATGTCGAGGCCACGGTGGGTGGCAAGGACGTGGAATACGATGTCGCCGCCGACGGGACGGTGCTGACGAGCGAGCAGAGCGTGCCGTATGCTACGATCCCCTTCCCGGTTCGCAATGCCGCCGAGAAGTACTTCGGCTCCGCCGAGGGTCTCAAGGCCTCGGTCGAAGTCGAGCGCGGCAAGACGTTCTACGAGGTCTCCGGCAAGAAGGGCGGCAAGCCGATGACGCTGAAGCTCACGGACGCCGGCGAGATCGTCGAAGAAGAGAACGAATAGGTGGCCCCCCCGGCCCGGAACGGAGCCGGATGGGACTCATTGTACCTGAGACTTGACCTCAGGCGGTAGCCAGCCTGTGATCTCTGGATGCGCCTCGATCATCCGCAGGATGTCCACCAGGCCTTTCTGACGTTTACTCGCGCGCCGTTGTTCGTCGCGGTACGCCCAGACCTTGCCGCGCAGCACATCCTCCCGTGCCGCCACGGCCATCGTGTAACCGAGAACCTTCCGCTGCACGGCGCGAGGAATGGACTCCTGATACTGTGGGTCCGTCTGCCTGAAAAACGTGATTCATGCGCTGCGGACGTTGATCCTGCCGAGATGAGCAGCTATCGTATCCCACATGGACGAAAGGAAGTCCAATATTGAGAGTACCGAGGACTGACGATTTCAGGAGACCACTTGCGATGCAGGCGCTTGGTTGTGTTGAATGCTCCGAGGGCTAGCATCGTTCTTGCAGAAGGCGAATATGGGCAGGATCACAGCAGTTGAAGGGAGGTTCCTATGAGAATCAGCACAATCATCATGCATGTCCTTGCCGTATCAGTATTCTCTGCCTCATTGGGGGGCTGTGCCAAGAAAGAGGACAGGTCCAAGGGGGAATTTGACGCCAACGCGGCATCAAACAGTCAATCGTCAACGGCTGCCCGTCAAGTCGTTCAGCCGGGGGAAATGACGTCCCAAACATCCACTCCGGAACTTCCGGCAGAGCCGGAAAAAGACGTGGCAAGAGATGTTGAAGGAGGATTACAGAAGCAAATAGACGAAGTTCGAAGAGCTTTTGTGTCTTTACAGGAGGTCTGCAAGGCAAATGATGTCGATGGATATCTTGCCTTTTGGGATGATGAGACAAAGAAGGCGATCGATGGCCGGGACCTGAATCTTGAGGAGAGACGGGAGCGTCGGCGTGAGTCGTTGGCCAAGAGACCGGGGGCTTTGGAGGAGATCGCCAATGCGACGATCGAGTCGATCGCCGTGGATACCAGCCAGGCGGAGAAGCTCGCGACACTTGGAGTACAAATCGAAGGAACTATGATGCTCGTTCGCACGAATGGTCCCGCCTTGCTGTTCCACGAAACCGCCCAGGGATGGAAGCTATTCACGAGAGCGCCGGGGGAGTATTTTCGCTGACGTAGGGACGCAGCAGGTTCGTTCGTTGCCGCGTGTCGCTTTCCAGCAAGGTGCTCTGGCCTTATGGTGAAGAGATTGACCTGGAGGGCCGTTGCGGATAGGCTTGCGCCGAAATGACGCCACTTTTAGGAGAATCTGCCGATGAAGAACCTGCCCGTTGTCTTAATGCTGGCCGTTACGACGCCTGCTTTTTCGCAACCACTGCTGTCCCCGGAAGTGCACTCGGATGGTCGCGTGACCTTTCGCCTGAAGGCCCCCAATGCCAAGGAGGTCGTGCTGCGCTGTGAAGGCACGAAAGGCGGCCCGATGCAGAAGGGGGAGGGAGGCGTGTGGTCGTTCACGACGGACCCGCTGGAGCCGGATATCTATGCGTACTCCTTCGCCGTCGATGGCGTGAAGGTCATCGACCCGGCCAATCCGCTGCTCAAATACAACCTGTTGAACACCGAGAGCCAGGTGCACGTGCCGGGACCGGCCACGCTGCCATGGGAGATCAACGACGTACCCCACGGCGTGCTCCACCGCCATTTCTACCGGTCGGCCATCGTGGGCGACGACCGTCCCTTCGTGGTCTACACGCCGCCGGGCTACGACCCGGGCACGGAGCGGACCTACCCCGTCCTCTATCTCCTGCACGGCTACAGCGACGCGGAGGATGCCTGGGTCAGTGTGGGCCGGGCGAATATCATCCTCGATAACCTCATCGCCCGCGGCCAGGCCAAGCCCATGCTGGTCGTGATGCCACTGGGCTACGGCAACAAGGAGGTCATCGCCGGCGGCTGGGCCGGTCTGCGCAAGACCGAGGTCTGGCAGGACAGCATCACGAAGTTCCGGGACGCCTTGCTCAAAGAGGTGATCCCACAGGTGGAGAAGTCCTACCGCGTCTCGACGGACGCCCGCGCCCGGGCCATTGCCGGCCTGTCCATGGGCGGGACGCAGTCGCTCTTCATCGGTCTCAACGCCCCGGACCGCTTCGCCTGGATCGGGGCCTTCAGCTCGGGTGGTCTCGACCCGAACCTCGATAAGGCCT
>CAYFUB010000862.1:0-5637 GCA_964346195.1 uncultured Pirellulales bacterium | reverse complement strand
AAACCAAACCCATTGGCCTTATTGGGATCGGCCTCGGGAGTATCACCCCACCAGTAGTCCGTCTGTGTACCCGCCCGGCAGGCGTACTCCCATTCGGCGTCCGTGGGCAAACGATAGGTTCTCCCTTCTTTGTGACTCAGTTTCTGACAGAATTCCGTGGCATCGTGCCAGGATACGTGGTCCACAGGCAGCGTATTCCCTTTGGGATAGCTGGGATTTTTTCCCATGACGGCCTCATACTGGGCTTGCGTCACCTCATACACGCCCATCCAGAAGCCCCGGCTCATCCTCACCCTGTGTAGTGGGGCCCGAAAGGGCCGATCCTTCTTGCCCATCAGGAATTGGCCGGGAGGAATCCAGACAAGCTGCATGCCAAGAGAATTCGTCGTGACTTCACCCTGGTAATAGGCAGCGATCTTCTGCATCAGGTCTAATGTCTCTCCGTGAGAAGGATTGAGGGCCAGCACCTCTCGCAACAGAGCCAGCGCCTGCCGTCCTTCGGCGGGGTTGTCAAGACCCTTTGCTTTGGCAAGCAACTCCGCGATCCTCGCCTGTTCCTTTTGACCGACCGCGGCTTGCTTTTCCTGTAGCTCCTGCAGGAGTCTTTCGCGGTCGCCGGCGCTGAGAATGTTATCCAGCCGGTGAATCAGTTCCGCAGGGTTCAATATCCCCTCCGCCACCCGTACATAGAGACCCGCTATCTGTCGGGCTGGGCCGTCAAAAAGGCTTTCGTCAAAGCTGAAGAGACGCTGCGCGTACCAGTATTCCTCGGCCCCGAGGGTAAAGCCGTAAAAGAGGTTCTGCAAAGCGGGCAGGGGTGTACGACGGGATTCATCATGGTCGCAACGCAACCATTCCCTGTACCGGATGTACACTCCATCAATTGTCGTTCTGACGGCGCGCTCGGCCTTAACCACTCCACCTGTGGTGGCATCAGTAATGGTGACCCGATTACCAGACTCGTCAAAGTCTACGTGCTGATAGTCAAGGAGATGCTCTCGGAGTGAATTCAGATCGCTGCTTGTGTAGTAGCCAATTTCAAAGGCCAGATGCGTGGCGCTCTCTATGCCCTCTTGGGCCGCGCGGAAGAATCCGTATACGCCGCTCTGGTCCCATGCTATCGGCAGACGGACAAAAAGTGCCACCGGTCGGCTCTGCCCCGCAGGCAGCCGGGTGTATTGCGCTGATCCCCATGCACAAATCAGAACAGGGTCCGGAAGTCGAACGCGCTTGGAGATGACAATGGTTTGATTCGCTGTGTCCGTGAAGACAGCGGCATTTTTCCTCTGGAGATGCTCTACGTATTCGTCGGGACTTACGCCACGAACCCAGATATCCTGGCCCGTATTGTTCTCAATCTCACATCGGAATTCAACAATCGCGTCCGTGACCTTCAGCGCACCGGATTTGATCGCGACGTCCGGTTGTCCGGGCTCTCTCTCTGAAGCGCTCGTCGCACGCGCCTGAAGGTTGCCAAGAAACCAGGATGCATACAATGCTACGAAGAGAATTGCGCTCTTATGTCTGTCCATGGTCTTTCTTTTTCACTCGAAGTGCTTTGGATTCTCAGGACGACATGCTCGACTCTTGATTCTTTTTGGCTTGGGACCCCGGCGGTTGGGGTGGACCGTCCGCCCGAGAGATTGCTCGACGCGCTCTAGAAAGGCCGTTTCGCCCCGTGTATCGAAAGCCGCAATTCCCGCCAGTCGTGTCATGCCGTGAGCCTAACCACACTTTCCTTGACCGTCAAGCGGAAAACCCTGCCCCAGGCGCGGCGACCAAACAGCGGTCGAAACGACCGATCAGACGTGCACGGCACGCTGTTGCATGGATGTCACGCTTGCCGCCACAGCGCACACCGCCGCGGCGTGTCCTTGACTTTGGGGTGTCGAATCGGATAAAATTAAAGTGTGGTGGGTGCGGTCGGTCGGCCACGTGGTTTGGGCGCGCGTCATGCGGCCCGGCATGATAGGACCAGTCTCGGAGAAGGAAGGTGCAGCATCGGGCAAATACGGGCGTGGTGAGATACCGCTGGCGGCTCCTTCCGGTGGTCCTGGTGCTGGGCTTCGCGGCCGCTAGTTTCGCCCAGGCGGGCCGCCAGTTACCGGCCCGGGCGGTTATCAATGAGATTCTCGCCTCCAACAGCCACTTCGCCAGGGACCCGCAGGGCCATTATGACGACTGGATCGAGCTGTATAACGCCGGCCCCGCCGCCGTCGACGTGGGCGGGCTCTATCTTACGGACGACCTGTCCCGGCCGACGAAATGGCAGATTCCGACGGGCAATCCCGCCGCCACCACGATTGCGGCACGCGGCTTCCTGGTGATCTGGGCCGACGGCGACATCGGCGATCCCGGCCTGCACGCGGGCTTTCGGCTCAGCGACGAAGGGGAGGAGGTCGGCCTGTTCGCTGCCGACGGCGTCACCCTGCTCGACCGCGTATCCTTCGGCCCGCAGCGCGTCGATGTCTCCTACGGGCGCTACCCCGACGGCGGGGCGGAGCTGCGCTTCATGGCCATCCCGACGCCCGGAGTCGGCAATATCAGTCTCTACGAGGGCATCGTCGAGACGCCCCAGGCCGGCGTCAAGAGCGGCTTGTACGCAGAACCGGTGAGCGTGACACTTGCGACGGCGACGGAAGGGGCAACCATCTATTACACGACCGACGGCAGCAGCCCGTTCTCCGAGGCGCGCAGCGCGCCCACCGGCTCGGTCTATGGGGCGCCGCTCTATATCAGTCGGACCATGACGGTGAAGGCCGTCGCCTGGAAGCCCGGGTGGCGGCAAAGCGATATCAGCACGGAGCGGTATGTCTTCCTCGGGTATGACGTCCGGGGCTTCACCTCACCGTTGCCTGTCGCCGTCGTCGATACGCTGGGCAGAGGGGTAGGCACAAACCCGGTTGCCGCATACGGCTTCTTCATCGACACGCCGCCGGGGAGCAGGGCCGCCCTCGCCGGTGCGGTCGATTTCGCCGGCGCCGCGGCCATCAATATCCGGGGCAAGAGCTCGGCCGGATTCCCGAAAAAGCAATACCATTTCGAGACGCGCGACGAGCGGGGCGACGACCGGGACGTCGCGATCCTCGGTTTCCCGTCCGAATCGGACTGGGTCCTCCAGGGGCCCTACTCCGACAAGTCGCTCATGCGCAACGTGCTGTCCTACCAGTGGGCCAATGAAACGGGCCGCTACGCGCCGCGCACGCGCTTCATCGAGATGTTCCTTAACACGGATGATACGGTCATCAGCATGAGCGACTACGTGGGCGTGTACGTGTTCATGGAGAAAATCAAGATCGGCCCGGACCGCGTGAATATCACGAAGATCGAGCCGAGCGACAATATCGACCCGGAGATTACCGGCGGGTACATCATCAAGAAAGACAAATTCGACGGCGACGATCAAACGTTCACCACGAGCCGGGGGCAGCGCCTGATCTACCACGACCCGAACGGCCCCGAGCTGACGCAGCGCCAGAAGGACTGGATCCGGGACTATCTCAACGCGTTCGAGGCGGCCCTCTACGGCCCGAAGTTCCGGGACCCGGTCAGCGGCTACGCCAAATTCATCGACGTCGGCTCCTTCATCGACAATCACATCGTCGTCGAGCTGACCAAGAACATCGACGGCTTTCGCCTGAGCACGTACATGTACAAGGACCGCAACGGCAAGCTCAATATGGGCCCCGCCTGGGACTACAACCTTTCGCTCGGCAACGCGAACTATCTCGAGGGCTGGAGCGCCACCGGCTGGTACAACCGGCTGATCGGCGAGGGCGATTACCCCTACTGGCGCCGGCTGTTCGAGGACCCCGAGTTCCGGCTGCGCTACGCCGATCGCTGGTTCGGCCTGCGGCGCGAGTTGTTCACGACCGACCGGCTGGTGGGGACCATCGAGGACTATGCGACGCTGCTCGATGAGCCGGCGGCACGGAACTTCGACCGCTGGCGCATCCTGGGTCAGTACGTCTGGCCGAACTGGTACATCGCCAGGACCTTCCGCGAGGAGATCCGGTGGATGCAGAAGTGGCTGACCGACCGGCTCTCGTGGATGGACAGCCAGATCGCCCTGGAACTGGCGGCGGCCCCGCCCGCGTTCAGTCGGCAGGGGGGGCACGTGGACCCGGGCTTCGCGCTGGTCATCAGCGCGCCGGGAACCGTGTACTATACGCTCGACGACTCGGACCCCCGGTCGCTCACGGAGCCAGTCGGCCGCATCACTGCAGTAACGCTCGTGCCGGAGAGCGCCCCGAAGCGGGTGCTGGTGCCGTCCGAGCCGGTCAATGACGCCTGGCGCGGCAGTCGGCCGTTCGACGATTCGGCGTGGACGCTCGTGACCGGCGCGCCCGGCGGCGTCGGCTATGAACGAGGCTCCAACTTCAGGCCCTTCATCAGCCTGGACGTCCGGACCCGGATGCTCAACGTCCAAGACAGTTGCTATGTACGCATTCCCTTTACCCTCACCCGCAGCCTCGAGGACCTGGAGGGCGTGACTCTGGGCGTTCGCTACGACGACGGTTTCGTCGCGTATCTCAATGGCTATGAGGTCGCCCGGCGCAACTTCGCGGGCGACCCGGTGTGGAACTGTGCGGCGGACAGCCCCAATCCTGACGCGGCGGCCGTAGAGTTGGAGAACATTCCAGTAGCCAATTTCCGCACCGCTTTGCGGCAGGGCGGCAACGTCCTGGCCATCCACGCGATGAACGCGCCCGTGGATAACCTGAGCTTCCTGATCTCGGCGGAACTGACGGTCGAGGAGAACGTCCAGCCGCAGACTCCGCCGCAAGTCTATCTCTACAACGCCCCGGTCGCTCTGACCGGCAGTGTACGGGTCCGGGCGCGGTCGTTCCATGCCGGACAATGGAGCGCTCTGAATGAGGCGGTCTTCGCGGTCGGGCCGGTGGCCGAGAGCCTGCGGATCAGTGAAATCATGTACCACCCCGCCGAGACGGGCGACCCGAACGATCCGGACGCCGAGTATATCGAGCTGACCAACATCGGCGCCGAGACTATCAATCTGAATTTCGTCGGTTTCACCGACGGTATCGAGTTCGCGTTCCCCAGCTTCGAATTGCCGCCGGCCGGCTATTGTCTGGTGGTCAGGGATACCGCGGTCTTCGAGAGGAGATACGGTCCAAACCTGCCCGTCGCGGGCCAATACAGTGGCGCCCTGAGCAATGGCGGCGAGCGCATCGTGCTCCAGGACGCCGGCGGCCGGACCATCCATGACTTCGAATTCAGCGATAGCTGGTATGATGCCACCGATGGCGGCGGTTTTTCGCTCACGCTCCGAGCGCCGGCCACGGTTGACCCGAACGCTCTCGGCAACGCCGGCGCCTGGCGTCCGAGCGCCAGCCCCGACGGTTCCCCCGGCTCGGCCGACACGCCCCAACCCTGACGTGACCGGCACACCTATTGACCCTCAGAGGGTGCATGAGAAGCCGTATCTTTTCTGAGCGGCATCGTCAAGGCAGAAAGGCCTTGGTAATGGTTCTGACGCATAGGGATTATACGGATCATGGAAAATTCCTGCGCGGCACAGACTCAGTCATCCTGAGGCGAAGCCGAAGGATCTGGCCTCCGGATGAGACGTTTCTCCCGTTCGTAGGCCAGATCCTTCACTGCGCTGCGCTTCGT
>CAYFUB010000861.1:0-4306 GCA_964346195.1 uncultured Pirellulales bacterium | reverse complement strand
CAAGTACCCCGAGCAGGAGTCCGCTCCGATCACCCTGCAGGCCGGGCAGAAGTACTTCATTGAGGCCATTCAGAAGGACGGGACCGGCGGCGACCACGTCGCCGTCTCCTGGCAGGGCCCCGGAATCGAGGTCCAGGAGATTATCGCGGGCCAGTACGTGGACACGTTCGCGTTGCTGCCCCTGCAGGCTTTTGACCCACAACCGCCCGACGGCACCGTGGACGTGGTGGACGAGCCGGTCCTGAGTTGGGGCGCCGGCGAGATGGCCCAGAAGCACGAGATCTATTTCGGCGACGACCCGGCGGCCGTGGCGGGGGCGGACAACTCCAGCCCGCTGTTCCAGGGCAGCCAGACGGGAACCACCTTCGAGCCCGGCCTGCTGGAATGGGAGAAGACCTGTTACTGGCGTATCGATGAAGTCGGTGCGGCGGAGTCGTGGAAGGGCAACGTCTGGAGCTTCACGGTACGGAACTTCCTCATCGTCGATGATTTCGAGAGCTACACGGACGAGGAAGAGGCCCTGGGCAAGCGTATCTATCAGACATGGATGGACGGCTGGGTCAACGGCAACGGCGCGACCGTCGGCAACTGGGACGCGCCGTTCGCCGAGCAGACCGTCGTTCACGGCGGCGCCCAGTCGATGCCGATGGACTACAACAACATCGATTCCCCCTGGTACTCGGAGGCCGAGCGGACCTGGGAGCAGCCGCAAAACTGGACGCTCAACGAGGTCACGGACCTGAGCCTGTGGTTCCGGGGCAATCCGGCGGGCTTCCTCGAAACGGGTCCCGGCGCGTTCAGCATGAGCGGTGGCGGTGTGGACATCTGGAGCGCGGCGGACGAGTTCCGCTTCGCCTTCAAGCGGCTCAACGGCGATGGCACGATCCTGGCCAGGGTCGAGAGCGTCCTGAACACGCACGCCTGGGCCAAGGTCGGCGTGATGATTCGCGAGAGTCTCGACCCCACCTCGACCTTCGCCGCCGTCTATGCTACGCCCGGCAACGGCGTCCGGTATCAGGCCCGGCTGACCACAGCGGTAAACGCGACGAGCGATACTCCCGTTGTGACCACCGAGCAGACCGCCCTGCAGGCCCCCGTCTGGGTCAAGATCGAGCGCTCGGGCAGCACGTTCAACGGCTTCTACTCCACCGATGGCGTGAACTGGACGTCGATGTCCTGGAACCCGCAGACGATCACCATGACGGGGACCGTCTACATCGGCCTGGCCGTGACCAGTCATAACGCCAACGCCATTACAGCCGCCGAGTTCTCCGGGGTGGCGACGACCGGCAACGTCACCGGCCAGTGGCAGGCGGTTGAAATCGGCGCCGACCAGCTCGACAACAGCCCGCAGAGCCTGTACGTCGCGGTTGTGGATAGCACCAATAAGACCGCCACGATGGTCCATCCGGATCCCGGCGCGGTGCTCACGACGGCGTGGACCGAGTGGAAGATCCCGCTGACCGACCTCACCGGCGTGAACCTGGCCAAGGTCAAGAAGCTCCGTATCGGCGTGGGCGACCGCAGCAACGCCCAGCCCGACGGTACCGGCCGGGTCTACATCGACGACATTCGGATCATCAAGGACGCGCCCGTCGAGCCGAACGCGGCACCGTAATACCTTCAGTCGCAAGAAGGCTGAAACCCAGGGGCCGTGAGCCGTGCTCACGGCCTTTCTTCTTTATGCTGCGCGGGCCAACAGTCCGCTGTGCACCGATGGCTACTGAGCCTGACCATCAGATACTCAAACCGTGCAGACTCCACCTCCGAGTGGCATCGTCAAGGCCGCGGGTCTTGGCGATGGCTTCAACGCGTTGGGTTCGTCCCAAGTTCTTAAGATTTGGGCGGCATGAACGTTGAGACGGGTGGCAGCGTCAAGGCCGAAGGCCTTGGCGATGGCGCATGGGCAGACCATCGCCAAGCTGCGCTTGACGCTGCCACCCAGAACTCAACGAGTTGGGACAAACACAACGCGTTTGTGCCGGACCATCGCCAGGCTTCGCTCGACGATGCCACCCGGAAGTGGCTGAGGGTCGATAGCCAATGATGCCAACGGAGGGCGATCAGGGGGTTTTGATCAGTTGGGGGAGTCGGCCGGCGAGGCCGATGCGGTCGTCTTTGACGATGAGCACACCGGCGACGCCGGCGATGCGGGCGATGCGTTCCAGAGCGGCGTCCACGTCGTCCACAGTCTTGACCAGGTTCGCGGCCTGAGTGGCGGCCGCGTCGGCCAGAGCGGCGTCCTGCGCGACGACCGTGGCCAGGTCGCACTGCCCGAGACTCATCGAGTGCCCCATTTTGCCCGATGAGGAACAGATGGAGACCGGCGTGTCGTGCGGCCCCAGCCGGAAGGCGAGCCGGTCGGCTAGTTTGGTGGTGCCGGTGCCGAGACCGACGACCACTGGTTCGGCCGCCTTCAGGTAGATGTCGCCGCCGTTGTCCACGATGGCTTCCTGGGCCCCGGCGGCCAGCGCGGCCTCGGCGGCACACTGGGCCATCGCGCCCGCGACCGCTGCCATCGGCCCGACACAGACGAGTCGTGCGGCCCATGCCATGCGCTGCGCGATGGGCGGCGCGTCCGGCCGCAGCTCGACGGGCTCTAAAGAACGCTGGAACTCCTGGTGGCGGCTGATGTAGTCGTCAAGGATTTTCCGTTGTCGCACGATTTCCGCAGCGACGACGTCGAATTCATCGCAGCAGATGCGGAGCACCGCCTCGCGATGGGTGAAGGTTCGGTACGTTCGCGTGCGGGCCATAGGACTTACAATTTTTTATTCATGACTTCTGACTCTTGGCGTGCGACCTGCGAAAGCGGAAAATAGTAAATCATCAATCATAAATGGTAAATCAGAACGCCGAGGCGCAGGCGCCGAAGGGACAGGCGCGAATGCAGGCCAGGCATTCGATGCATTCGGCGTCCTTGAAGGCGATCCGGCGCGTTGCCGCATCGGCGATGTACAAGGCGTTGGTGGGACAATGCGTGAGGCAGTGGCCGCAGTGCGTGCAGCGGTGCTCGTCCCAGGTCACGCCCTTGCCGGTGTAATTGATCGTGACGTTGAAGGTCCTCACGAAATCCAGGGCGCCCTGGATGTCCTGCTCGGTCCCGGTCACGTCCAGCACCAGGTAGCCTTCCTCCTCGGGTGTCACTTTCGCGCGGTAGACATTCACGATGAGATTGTGATCCTTCACCAGGTGGTAAATGATCGGCTTCTCGCATTCACAGCGCGGGAAGAACAGCATCAGTTTCTGGGTCACGACTTGACTCATGTTGGATTCCCAAATCTGCAATCCTCATCTCGAAAGGCGAAACAAGCCGCAGCCCGGTACGGGCGGTCGGTGTTTCGAATTTCGGATTTGTTTCGGATCTCGTGCTTCGGATTTCGAATTTCCGCCTGCGGGCGGCCTACGGTTTCTCCCTCGTCACCAGGGGTTTCATTTTCGAGTCTTTCGGCAGCGAGGCCATCGGCCGGGTCAGCAGGAACTCGCCCCGCCGGATCTCGTCGGCCAGCAGGTGGGCGACCTCCAGCGCCTTGTGATACGACGAGAGCGAGCCAACCGCCACCTGCTTGCCGTCGAGTTCGATCGCACCGCTGCGCAATTGCTCGTAACTGACGTGGCAGATCACCCGGCCCGTTTTCTGGGCGTAATCGACGCTGTAATCGACGACGGGCGCCAGGATGTCGCGGTCGCGGACGCACGTTCGCTGGAGGATCTCCTCACTCAGGATGGGGATGGGGATGCCGATCCCGAGCGCCAGAGACACGCCGTAGCCGCGCAGGCTCACGCCCCGGACGAACTCCGGCCGCATCCGCTTCATGTCGGCCGTCAGGGCCAGCGTCCCTGCGCCTTCCTTCGGCACGCCGTTGGGCGTTCTCGCGCAGTCGCCGACGTGCTGCGTGCCCTCCGCGTAGACGTGCCCGTGCGCGCCCGCCAGCCACACCCGCGTGCCCACGCCGATGGTCTCGTAGCACGGATCGTTCAGCAGCGGCGACAACTGGCCGGCGGAGCAATAGTTGGCGTTCTCGCGCCGGGGCTCCAGGACGCCCATGTAGGTGTAGATCGTTCGCTCCGAGTCGTTGACGGCCACGTTGTAGTTCTGATAGCAGTTGCGCGGATTGACCATGATGGCCTGATTCAGGTCGCCAATCATGAAGTACGTGCGGATTTCGCGGCGCGGGTAGCAGTCGGTCCCGTAGGAAAGGGCGAAGAGCTGGAGCATCTTGCCTGCGACGAGGTCCTCGATGACGTGGCCGCCACCATAGCGGAACTCGCCGGGGTGGTACATGTTGGCCGGGTCGGCGTGACG
>CAYFUB010000860.1:0-6471 GCA_964346195.1 uncultured Pirellulales bacterium | reverse complement strand
CTGGACCATCCCGTCGGTGGCGGCCGACTGGCCGCAGTGGCGCGGGCCTCAGCGCGATGGCGTCTGGACCGAGACCGGTTTGATCGAGCGATTCGAATCCGAGCAACTGCCAATCAAATGGCGCGTGGCCATCGGCAGCGGCTATAACGGCCCGACCGTCGCACAGGGCCGCGTCTTCGTCATGGACCGCATCGCCGGGTCCACGCCGCAGGAACGCGTGCGCTGTTTCAAGGCCGAAACGGGCGAGGCGCTGTGGTCCCATGCCTACGAGTGCCGGTACGAGCGGGTGCAGTATGAGGCGGGCCCGCGCGCCGCCGTCACCGTCAGCGACGGCCGGGCTTATTCCCTGGGCACGATGGGCCATCTGCACTGCTTCGACGCGGCCTCCGGCGCTGGTATATGGAGCCATGACTACCGGCGGGAGTATGGCGCCAGGGTCCCCGTCTGGGGGATTGCCGGCGCTCCGCTGGTGGAAGGGGAGCTCGTCATCGTGCCTGTTGGCGCCAAGGACAACGGCTGCCTCATGGCCTTCGACAAAGCGACGGGGCAGGAGCGGTGGCGGGCGCTCGGCGACTCGGTCTCCTACTCCGCGCCGATCGTTGTCGAGCAGGCGGGCCGGCGCGTGCTCGTCTATATCACGGGCGAGCGCGTCGTCGGGCTCGAGCCCGAGACAGGCCGCCTCTACTGGGAGCAGCCCTCTGTGCCGAAGGAAATGGTCATCACGATTGCGACGCCGGTCTTCGACGGCAGGCATCTCTTTGCGACGAGCTTCTACGACGGCTCGTTGCTGCTCAAGGTGCACCAGGACAAGCTCGCGGTCGAGCAACTCTGGTGCCGGCGGGGGGCCAGCGAGCGTGACACGGACGCCCTGCACTGCTGCATCTCGACGCCGCTGATCCTGGGCGATTATCTCTACGGCGTCGACAGCTACGGCGAATTGCGGTGCCTGGACCTCAAGACCGGTGACCGCGTCTGGGAGGACTTGACCGCGACGCCGAAGGCCCGCTGGTCCAATATCCACATGGTCCGCAACGGCGCCAAGGTCTGGATGTTCAACGAGCGCGGCGAGTTGCTGATCAGCCGGCTCGCGCCCGACGGCTTCCACGAAATCAGCCGCGTCAAATTGCTCGACCCGACCACGGAGCAACTCGGCCAGCGCGGCGGCGTCTGTTGGTCGCACCCGGCCTTCGCCAACCGCTGCGTCTACGCCCGCAACGACAAAGAACTCCTCTGCGCCGACCTGTCCGCCGGAGAGTAGCATGGGCGTCCCGCCCATGAAAGGGCGCTGGCTCGCAGGCCGATCCCTACTTCAACACCTCCATGAGCGGGACCGGCGGTCGGTCCCAGGACACCAATTCCGTTTTCCTGGCCGGTCGCGACGACTGCGTTCTCATCAGGGCTGGACGCGAACCGGCCTAAATGGTGGTTGACCTGAAGGCCCTTGATGGAGCCATATTGAACCGGACCCGGCATCAAGGACGCGCTCATCGCCTGGGGCCGTGGAGCCTCTGGCAGAACGAACGCCCAGAGACTGCTGCGGCTGCCTTGATCGGCGCAGGTTTGTCACCCCTGGGAGGCAGGGGGGCAGCCGACTCACGAAATGTGACGGTGCTTATGCTTAGGGCAAACCTCTGTGCATACGGTGTCTGGATTCCCGCCTGCGCGGGAATGACAGAGTCGTGGCGGCCGAGCCTGTTTTTGTGGGGCCGATGAACGGGGGCCGGGTCGCCGTCATTCTGGTGGAGGCCTTTGGGGGACTCGCGCGGCCGCAGTTTCCGGAAGGCGAGTTGCGGCCGGGGGCATAAAGAGGTAAGATCGAGCCCTGTCGATGATGATTGAACCCTTCCCGGCATGAACATCGAAGGAGGTCGATTATGGCAACGAATCTCACGCGACGTGCGTTTGTCAAACATGCGGCCCTGGGCGGGACGGGGCTGATCCTGCTGAAGAACAGTTGGTCCGCACGGACCTACGCGGCGAATGAGAAGGTGAACGTGGGGATTGTCGGCGTCGCCGGGCGGGGGAGCTGGTTCTCGGATACGATGCCGAAGCTGTGCAATATCGTTGCCATGTGCGACGTGAACGACCGGCGGGCCGGGCCGTACTATAAGGCGGTGCCGCAGGCGAAGACGTTTCACGACTTCCGCAAGATGCTCGACGAGATGGATAAGGAGATCGATGCCGTCACCGTCGCGACGCCGGATAATACGCACGCCGTCATCTCGGCGGCGGCCATCAGGCGGGGCAAGGGCGTTCTCTGCGAGAAGCCGCTGACCCACGACGTCTTCGAGGCACGGACGCTGCGTGAGCTGGGTCGTAAGTACAAGGTTGCCACGCAGATGGGCAACCAGGGGACGGCCAGCGAGGCCTTCCGCCGCGGCGTGGAGTTGATCCCGGCCGGCGTCCTTGGCGCGGTCCGCGAGGTCCACGCGTGGAACACCGGCGGCGGGGCAGGCGAGCGGCCGGTTCCGACGGAAGAGCATCCCATGCCCGATTTCCTGAAGTGGGACCTGTGGCTGGGTCCGGCGAAATACCGGCCGTACAATTCGCGCTGGGCCGAGTGGCATACGTGGCGTGACTTCGCCACCGGCCAACTCGGCAACTGGGCCTGCCACACGATGAACATCATCTTCAAAGGTCTGAGGTTCGATTTGTTGTGGGGCACGGCTGATGCGGGGCCACAGGACCGCACGATCCGGCTCGATGTCGAGCTTTCCGGCGTGCACGCGGCCACGTTCTCGAAATGGGAGATCATCCGCTACACGGTCCCTTCGCGGGGCGTCATGCCCGCGGTGACGCTCAACTGGTACAACGGCGGCGGCCGAGCGCCCGGGCCGCGGGAGAAGATTGAGGAGATGATGGGCCGCAAGCTCGACTGGGGCGACGCGGGCGAAAAGAAATGGGCGGACCACGCCGGCTGCCTGCTGGTCGGCACGAAAGGCATGCTGCACGCCAACGGGCACAATACGGTCGTAACCCTGTTGCCCGAGGACGCCTTCGGAAATCTCGACGGGATCGCGCGCTCGCTGCCGCGTTCGCGCGGGCACGAGCGGGAATGGCTCGACGCCTGCCGGGGCGGTCCGGCGGCGATGTCCAATTTCGATTACAGCGGGCCGCTGACCGAGTTCGTGCTCCTGGGCAACGTGGCAACGCTGTTCGGCAAGAGCATCGAGTACGACCCGGTCGCGATGAAGGTGGTGAATCTCCCGGAGGCCGACGCCGCTCTCAAAAGGGAGTACCGTCAAGGCTGGTCCCTGTGATCGAAGGGACGCAGAAGGGATATGTGTCGTTTTTGCCAAGGCGTACGTTCAGTCACGCAGGGTGGCATCGCCAAGCTGCGCTTGACGCTGCCACCCGATCCTGTCGCGTTTGCCAGCGCGGTGTCGGTGAACACGTGCCCCAAGAGCCGGGGCTGTTTGTAGGAGAGCGGTTATGTTGTGCAGAGAATTCCGGGCTGCTCTGATGGTTGTCGTTGCCGTAGCGGCCGTATCTGGCGCGCAGTTGACGCCGGAGCAGGCGCGGCGGATTGAAGCGGCCGTGCCGCAAGAAGCGCGGGTGGCACCGAAGCAGGCCCGCCGCGTGCTGATCTGGAACACGCCGTTCATGGAGCAGTCGCCCCACAAGGGCTATTCGATTCCGCAGTCCGAGTACGCGATGCGGCTGCTGGGCGAGAAGACCGGGGCTTTCGAGCCGGTCGTCAGCGATGACGTGGCACTGTACCTGCCCGAGAATATCAAGCGGTTCGATGCCATTATCCTGAATAACAGCAACGGCCCGTGGATTCGCCCGACCGACGAGGATATGGCCAAATTCAAGGAATACGGCTCGGATGTCAACGAGGTCGAGATGTTGCTGCGCCAGAGTCTGCTCGACTATGTCGCCCGAGGTGGCGGGATTGTCGCTTACCACCATGCCATCGGAGGCAACAACCACTGGCCCGCGTTCCTCGAATTGCTCGGGGCCGGCTATTGGGGGCATCCATGGAACGAGGAGGTCGGCATCAAGCTCGACGAGCTGAACCACCCGTTGCTGGCTGCCTTTGGCGGCGAGGGCTTTCGACTGGCGGAGGAGATCTTCCAGTACCGCGAGCCGTACTCGCGCCAGAAGGTCCGCGTGCTGTTATCGCTCGACACCGAGAAGACGAACATGACGGTGCCCTGGATTCATCGCACGGACGATGATTTCGCTCTGGCCTGGATCAAGAACCACGGCCGGGGCCGCGTGTTCTATAGTGCCATTGGCCATCGCACCGAGATCTGGTGGAATGCGCGGATTCTGAGCTTCTACCTGGACGGCATCCAGTTCGCCGTGGGTGACCTGTCCGCCGATGCGACGCCCAGCGACCGGGTACAATGGAAGTGAATCGCCACCCAGCCATCGCGGAGGGGTGGACCTGGTGTTGGTTATGAGATGATTACTCGCAGCCTGTTGCGTGTGTTGGGGTGGCATCAGTGTTGCCGGCTTTGTCATCCTGAGCGATAGCGAAGGACCTGGGCACCGCATGAGGGATTTCGTCCGGGTGCGGTACAGGCCTCTCGGTCGGGGGCCAGATGCTTCACTTCGTTCAGCATGACGAACATCCGTTGCCGCTGCGACATTTGGTCTATAGGATCACAGGAAAAGGAGCTGTATGAGCCGATCAGGAAGGGTCACACGACGCCAGTTTCTGCGGGGCACGGCCGGTATTTGCGCCTTCCCGTACCTCGTCTCGGCCTCGGCTCTCGGGCGGGGCGGCGCTGAGGCCCCGAGCGAGCGGATCACGATGGCCTGTCTCGGTCTCGGCGGGCGGGGCAGGGAGAACATGCGTAGCTTTCTGGGGCACAAGAACTGTCGGGTCGTCGCTGTGTGTGACGTAAATGGCAACCGGCTCGAAGAAGCGCGGAGGATTGTCAATGACCATTATAGCGGTACGGGTTGTGCCACGCGCAGCGACTATCGCGAGGTGCTGGCGCGGGACGATATCGACGCCGTGTCTATCGCGACGCCGGATGCCTGGCACGTGCTGCAATCGGTGGAAGCCGCCCGGGCGGGCAAAGACATCTTCCTCGAGAAGCCGCTTGGGCTCAGCGTCCGGGATGACATCGCGCTGCGCGAGGCGGTCCGCGGCTACGACCGCGTGTTTCAGTTCGGCACGCAGCAGCGCTCGGACTGGAGATTCAGCTTCGCCTGCGAGTTGGTGCAGAACGGGCGAATCGGCAAGCTGCAGAGGATCATCGTCGCCGTGCCGGCCAGTCGCGCCGTCGGCCTGGTCCGGCCTTCGCCCGTGCCGGCCTGGCTGGATTGGGACATGTGGGTCGGGCCAGCCCGGTGGATGCCGTTTACACAGGGCATCGTCGGCAACTGCGGCGAGTGGGGCCACATCAGCAACTTCTCGCTCGGCTGGATTACGACGTGGGGCATTCACCACGTGGACATCGCCCAATGGGGCAGCGGCTCGGACAACACCGGCCCCGTCGAGGTGGAAGGGACCGGCGAGTTTCCCGCTGAGGGCCTCTACGACTGCGCGACGGCCTGGGACATGACGTGGAAGTACGCCAATGGCGTCGTGGTGAGCTTCGTGGACAACAACAAGCAGCCCCAGGGCGTGCGCTTCGAGGGGACCGACGGCTGGGTGTTCGTCAAACGCGGGGCCCTCGGGACCGAGCCGAAATCGCTGCGGCAGGAACGGATCGGCCCCGAGGAGCGGCATCTGAGCCTCGGCACCGACCACTGGGGCGACTTCCTCGATTGCATCAGGACCCGCAAGACACCGGTCTCCTCCATCGAGTCGGCTGTGCGCACGGATGCGGTGTGTCACATCTGCGACATCGCCATGCGACTCGGGCGCAAGTTGCATTGGGACCCCGCCGCCGAGCAGTTCGTCAATCCCGCAGCGCCGCCGCGCGTCGGTGACGCCGAGGCCAACCGCATGCTCACCCGCTCCTGGCGCAGCCCCTGGCACTTGTGAGCGCGTCCGGCAGATTGCCGAACTGCCGTCAAAGTCCCGCGTATCACGAGAGAGTGCTGCAACGCGGCGATGCAACCTGGTAGAAGAGGCAGAATGATGGAACGCAGAGAATTCATGAGACGAGGCACGCTGGCGGCAGGCTCAGTGGTGGCCGGCGGACTCCTGGGACGGGCTGACGCGGCGAGCGAGTGCGAGCCGGGCTGCCCCTGCGCCAACGTGCCGAGGCTGCCGCAGCGGGCCTACGGCGATACCGGCGAGCGGCTGTCCATCATCGGGTTTGGCGGGATCGTGGTCGATGGGATCGAGCAGGAACACGCCAATCGCGTGGTGGCGGAGGCTATCGAGAAGGGCGTCAACTACTTCGACGTGGCGCCGACCTATGGCGATGCCGAGATCAAGCTCGGGCCCGCCCTGGAGCCCTATCGCAAGGACGTGTTCCTCGCCTGCAAGACGACGCAACGGACGAAGGAGGGAGCGGTTGCCGAGTTGCAGGAGTCGTTGCGACGGCTGCGGACGGAGCATTT
>CAYFUB010000859.1:0-14995 GCA_964346195.1 uncultured Pirellulales bacterium | reverse complement strand
GGGCCCAGGGCGGTTCCGCCGTTGCAGGCCGCTTCGACCGCGCGGAGGAGGTCCTCCGTGTCGCAGTCCTTGAGCAGATAGGCGCAGGCGCCCGCTTCGAGCATTCTGTTTCTGAATGCCTTGGACTCGTGGATGGAGAACCCGATGACCCGGACCTGGGGGCAGTCGCGCACGATCTGGCGTGTCGCGTCGACGCCGTTGAGCCGGGGCATCACCACGTCCATGAGCACGACATCGGGCTGGAGCTGCCTTGCCAGTCGGACCGCCGAGCCGCCGTCCGGCGCCTCGCCGACCACTTGGACGTCCGATTTGCATTCCAGCACTCGTATCAGGCTCCGCCGTATGGCGTCATGGTCATCAGCGACCAGAATTCGCATGTTTCTTCCTTCCGATCCCCCCATTGCACTCCCGGCGAACTGCGCAAGTCCTGCATTCGTAAAATACTTGTTTGAACTGTCCATTGATACCAATATAGTTATTACGGCTGAAATGGCCGGTGACGAATAGAGGGATTTGCTTAATAGCACGATTTCGTAATTCCTATTGTGCTACTGGTCAATAACCTTATACCGTCTGCTTGGTCCCGTAGAAAGGGCTTGTGCGCCGGGTATGTCATGGGGAATTCGCATCGTGGGCAACGCCCCCAGTGGCGAGATGACATGCTACGAAGAACTCATGCGTGACCGGTATAGGTTTTCCCCGGCGGCCGACCGGAACGGCGCCCAAGTCGGGTGGCATCGTCAAGAGGTCCCCCAGCACGAGACCTCGCGCTGGGGGACCCCATGCGTCGTGTGGCGATCGTCTGGCGCGAGCGCGTTGGAGGCCGCGTGCTCACTGGACCGTGACGGCGGTGCCGCTGACGCTGACCATGAGCATGGCTCCCTGCGGCCCCACCGTTTCGATGTCGATATCGATCCCGACGATCGCGTTGGCGCCGAGAGTGGCGGCCTCCTGCTCGATCTCGTCGAAGGCGATCTCGCGCGCACTTCGGAAGGCCTTTTCGTACGCCCCGGAGCGCCCGCCGACGATGTCGCGGATATTCGCCATAATGTCCTTGAAGATATTGGCGCCCAGGATAGCTTCACCGTTAACGACGCCATGATACTGCGTGATTCTCTTGCCTTCGATGTTCGGCGCGGTGGTATGGATCATGGTAACGCGTCCTTTCTGATATCATCTTCTTTGCCGGTGCGTGAGATGAGTCACCTGACTGCCCATTCAAGGCGGGGTCTCACGGGGTGCTTGTCACGAATCTCCTGCGGTCTCGGTTACAGATAATTTGCATGACATTGCGGCCGGACAGGGCGACCGCGGGCACACCGCCGCCCGGCTCGACCCATTGTCCGGCCATGTAGCAGCCCTTCAGGCCGGGAAGGGTCTTGCTCATGCGAAACGGGGGAAACGTCCTGCGCGTAATCAGCCAGCCCTCCATGCCGCCTTGCCAGTTGCCGGTGTAGCGTTCCCAGGTGACGGGCGTAGCAACGTCGCGCATTTCGACCTGGTCGGCCAATCCCGGATAATGCCGATCGAGCACGGCGATCACCCGGTCCGCGATCCTGTCCTTCTCCGCGGCGTAGCGTCTGGCGTCCTGCTTCAGGTTCTTCCAGTAGGTGTAATCGGAGGGGAACATGACCTTCAGAACCGTCTTGCCCGGGGGCGCCAGCGTCGGATCGACGTTGCCCATTTCCACGCCCAGGTGCCTCTGCTGCCGTCCGTCGCGGACGATGGGCCCATCGAGAGGATAGATAACGGTCGCCGGCAGACCCTCGAACGAGCGATTGACGCCCAGCGCCACGTGGAGCAGGGGAGGGAATCTGGGAAGCCTGTCGTAGTAGCCCCGGATTCTGTGGTTTACGTACCTGCCGGCCAGCAAGTCGAAGATGGTGGCGCGACCGTCCGCCGCGGAGATGACAATGTCGCCGCCGTACTCCGTCCCGTCCGCCAGTCGCACCCCGACGGCCCGGTTGTGTTCCACCACGATTTCCTTAACCGGCGCGCGATAGTGAACCTCTCCTCCCAGGCCCAGGTAACGCCGTTCGATGCTGCGCGAAAACTCCAGCGAACCACCCTGCGGATAGCCGGCGGATCTTCGGTGCATCCAGGCCAGTATCATGATGAGAGAGGCCATGGGAAAATCCGGCAGATCGCAGACACAGGCGAGAGCCGCGCGCAGAAAGGGGTCCGAAAGCCTCCCGGCATAATCCTGGAGCGTGATTTTCTTCCACCGGGACATGAGGCGCAGGAAGGGAAACGTCCGAATCAGAAAGCTGATTCCGTCGATGATTCCGTACAACTCCGGCGCCTTGTCGACCGGAAGGTCGTACCGCGCACAGGCGCGCACCGCCCGGGTCAATTCGTCAATGACCTGCGCATCGGCGGGAGCAAGCTCCTTCATGTGGTGTTCAAGCCTGTCGATGTCGGTGTAGACGATGAAGACCTTGCCTCCTTCTCCCTCCACGCGCAGGTACTCCTCGTGATCGATCATAGGCCGGCCCTGCACGGCGCCCAGCTCTTCCCAAATGCGGTAGAAGCCGGTGCCCGGTCTGGAACCGACCAGCCAGTGCAGGCAGCCGTCGATGGTGTATCCCTGGCGTTTCCAGGAGGTGCACAGCCCCCCGGGCTTGTCGTGCATCTCGAAGATTTGCGTGCGATAACCGTTCATCCGGCCATAGCACCCGGCCGACAAGCCGGCGACCCCGGCCCCAATGATGAGTATGGACTTCTCTTCCATTGCTGTGACCTCTCCCGGCATGGCGATGCCCGTCGCGCCTGCGAAGCGTGCCGCCGGCGCGGCTCTGCCTGGGACATACAGCGCCTACGGTTTCGCAGGTTCCTCAGGCCCCTTTCCACGCATTTGGGTTTGGCTCAGGGCCGCCAAACCGCCCATGGCGCCGAGGTTCATCGTCTCCAGGGCGGAACTGGGCACGATAATCATCGAGCCTTTCTCCTTGAGCCCCTCGAACAGCATGTTCATACCGCGCAGGTGCATCGCGCCCGGGTTGGATTCGTACTGCTTGGCGGCCTGGGCGAATTTCTCCGCGATCTCGGTCTCGGCCGTCCCCAGGATGATGCGGGCCTGACGCTCCCGCTCGGCCTGCGCCTGCTTGGACATCGCATCCTCCAGGTCCTTCGGGATGATGATGTCACGAATCTCGACGGATTGCACCGTGATGCCCCACGGGTTGGTCTTCTCGTCGAGGACCTCGCGCAGGCGGTTGCCCAGCGCGCCGCGATGGGTGAGCATGTCGGCCAGTTCGTGCGTGCCGATGATGTCCCGCAGGGCCGTTTGCGCCGACAGAATGATCGCGAGGAAGAAATTCTCCACTTCGAGAATCGCCTTCTTCGCGTCCCAGACCATCCAGAAGCAGATGGCGTCCACGTTGACCGGGACGGTGTCCTTCGTCAGGGTCGATTCCGAACTGAAATCCGTGGCGCGGATGCGCATATCGACGACCTGGGCGACGCTCTCGAACACCGGGACGATGAAGAAAAGCCCTGGACCCTTGAGCCGGTGGAACTTGCCGAGGCGCAGAATGACCGCCCGCTCCCATTGCTTGGCGATCTTCAAGGCAAAGAGCACGTAGACGCTGGCGAGGACGGTGACCGCGGCCACGGAGCCATTGAGCGTTTCCCACTGTCCCACGACGAGCCGGTTGATTACGAACCCGAGCAGCAGCACGCCGACGGCGGCGAGAAAGGCCGGCAGGTCGATGCGAAGATTCGGCTGCCTGAGGTTTTCCGCATATTTCTGGGCTATCGTCGTCGCCTGTTCCGTTCTACTCTTCGTTGCCATGGTCCACTCTCCTTTGCAGATGTTCGACGATTTCTCTGAGGGTCAGATTGTATTGATGTCCGCGTGCAACCAGTTCGTCGCAGATTTGTCGCAGCATACGATCTTTTTCGTCGTCAGCGATCTCGACTTTCTGGTGGCCGACAAAGGTGCCCGTGCCTTGCTGGGTGTCGAGGATGCCGAGCAACTCCAGGTCCGAGTAGGCCTTGCGGACCGTGTTCGGATTGATCTCGAGTTGCACGGCCAGGTCTCTGACGGTCGGCAGTTGCTCGCCCGGCAGCAGCCGCCTTGAGGCAATGCCGTAGCGGATCTGGTCCACGATCTGCCGGTGGAAAGGCACGCCGCTCTTGAGATCCAGCTTGAATCCAACCATTGATATTCTCCATTCATTTCCTTTTATTATGTATCTGTAAAGATAGTGTACTATTATTATAGACCTCTGTTACTACATGTAAATAGATAAATAAGAGGAAATTATTAAAATCTGCACCACCCCGTGCCCGGGGTTGCACTTGACTTGGCTGTGACTGTGGGTCATAATTGACCGTCAGTCAAAATAGGAGACAGGCGTGGACCATAGCCGTCCGGAATCGAACCAGGAACTCGACCATCATTCCGGCGCGCCGCGCAACAGGCGCGAGCGGCGGCAGACGGAGATACGCGAGCGGCTCGTTCGCTCCGCATTGGCGCTCTTTGCGGAACGCGGATTCAGTGCGACCACGGTTGAGGATATCACCAATCGGGCGGACGTAGGCAAGGGGACGTTCTTCAACTACTTCGCCGGCAAGGACTACATTTTTGCCGCCTGTGTGCAGGGGCAGGTGCAGAAGATCCAGAGATTCGTGGCCCAGACCCGCCATTCGAGAGAGCCCATGAATGAACTGCTATACCGCTTGGCCGTATTCGTCGTCGGGGACGCCGGCGACAGCCCGCCGATGCTTCACAGCATTCTCGTGGCCGCTTTCTCGAACGAGTCCGTACGCACCATCATGGCGGACGAACTGGAGAAAGGTCGGGAATCCCTCGAAGAACTGTTCGCGTTGGGGCAGCAGCGCGGCGAAATCCGAGACGATCTTGCGACGCACAAGATCATCCTCGGATTTCAGCGAGCACTGCTTGGCACGGTGTTTCTCTGGTCCCTCGCTCCCTCAAGACCACTGGCCGACTGCCTGAGGGAGATGTCCGATATCGTGTGGTCCGCCATTCGAAGGAGACAGACATGATGACCGGCTCCGGCACAGCAGGTCGCGTGCGAGCGCGGCTTCTTTGCATCGGGGGTATCATCGTGACGGTGCATCTGGTCTCGGGCTGTAGTCGTCCGGCGCCGAATCAGGTGCAAGGATACGTGGAAGGGGAGTTCGTTTACGTGGCATCTCCGCTCGCAGGCCGGCTGGAGGCCCTGGACGTGGCACGAGGCGGGCAGGTCCAGGCGGGCGACCCGCTCTTCGCGCTGGAGAGCGAGCCGGAGAAAGCCGTCAGGGACGAAGCTCAGCGGCGGCTGGAGCAGGCTCGTGCGGGTCTGGAAGACTTGAGAAAAGGAAAACGCCCCTCGGAAATCGAAGCGCTCGAAGCCCAGCGCCGCCAGGCACAGGATGCATCGGTGTTCTCGGAGAAAGAGTTCTCGCGGCAGGAAGAGCTCTTTTCCTCCGGCGCGGCCACCCTGCAGGACCTTGACCGGGCACGCGCCCTGCGTGACCAGGACCGCGAGCGGGTGGCGCAGCTCGCGGCCGAGCTGAAGACGGCACGACTGGGTTCCCGGCGCGACCAGATTGCCGCCGCCCAGGCCAACGTTCGGGCTCTTGAAGCGGCCCTGGCCAGAGCCCAGTGGGCCCTCGCGCAGAAGCGCCGGACCGCGCCGCAAGCCGGACTGGTTTTTGATACGCTTTACCGTCCGGGCGAATGGATCGCTGCCGGCCGTCCTGTGGTGGTGCTGCTGCCCCCGCAGAATATCAGGGTCCGTGCGTTTGTGCCGGAGACGTGGATTGCCCGCATCCATCCGGGCGACCGCGTGCGTGTCATCGTCGACGGCATCAGCGAGCCGTTCATCGGGAGCGTGAGTTTCATCTCTCCTCAGGCGGAATACACGCCGCCCGTCATCTACAGCCGGGAGAGTCGCAGCAAGCTGGTGTTCATGATCGAAGTGGTCTTCGCGCCCGAGACGGCGGCCCAGCTGCACCCCGGCCAGCCGGCGGACGTGCAATTGGGCCTCTGAGCGTGGGGAACAGGCATGATCTATGACTGAGAATCTCGCCATCGACGTGCACGGGATGACCAAGCGTTTCGGCGACCTCACGGCCGTCGACCACGTGGGCCTGGAGGTTCGCACGGGCGAGATCTGCGGCTTTCTCGGCCCGAACGGCAGCGGCAAGACGACGTTCATCCGCATGCTCTGCGGCCTGCTCCGTGCGGATGAAGGCCGCGGCACATGCCTCGGCTTTGATGTCATCAGCGAAAGTGAGGCCATCAAGCGTCAAGTCGGCTACATGACCCAGCGTTTCAGTTTCTGGGAGGATCTGACGATTGCAGAGAACCTGGATTTCGTCGCGCGCATGTATTCCCTGAAGAACCGCCGGGACGCGGTGCGTGAGAGCATCGCGCGACTCGGTTTGACGCAGCGGCAGAACCAGCTTGCCGGTGAGCTCTCCGGCGGTTGGAAGCAGCGGCTGGCCCTGGCCGCGTGCCTGATTCACCGGCCCAGACTGCTGTTGCTCGACGAGCCCACAGCCGGCGTGGACCCCAAGGCACGCCGTGACTTCTGGGAGGAGATTCATCGACTCGCCGGTCAAGGGCTGACGTTCCTGATCGCCACGCACTACATGGATGAGGCCGAGCGGTGTCATCGACTCGCTTTCATCGTCAGAGGCCGCCTGCTGACGCAGGGGACGCTCGGCGAGGTCATCGAGCGGGCGCACCTCACCACCTGGTCGGTCCGCGGCCCGGACCTGGCCGGGCTGGCCGAACGACTCCGAGACCGGCCCGGCGTAAAGCAGGTCGCCCCGTTCGGTGACACACTGCACGTGAGCGGCGACGATCCGGCCGCCCTCGAACAGGCCGTTGCTCCGCTGCGTGCCGCACCTTATGACTGGCGCCGGAT
Organism: uncultured Pirellulales bacterium; assembly: GCA_964346195.1. Lineage (GTDB taxonomy): Bacteria > Planctomycetota > Phycisphaerae > Sedimentisphaerales > Anaerobacaceae > PLanc-01. Next base: position 8,111 of record CAYFUB010000859.1, on the reverse strand, counting down.
CGATTCCGGCCTGGAGGACGTCTTTATCGACTTTATGGACAAACCCGGGGAAGGGCTCTCCTTATGAATCAGCGGCGCGAATTCTCACGGAAACGATTCTGGGCGATGATCCTCAAGGAGTTCATCCAGATGCGCCGGGACCGCCTGACCTTCGCGATGATGATCGGCATCCCGCTGGTCCAACTGATTCTCTTCGGATACGCCATCAATTCGGACCCGAAACACCTGCCGACTGCCGTACTCGTGGCTGACTACGGTCCGCAGGGCCGCACCTTGCTGTACGCGATCAAGAACAGCGGCTACTTCGATTTTGTCCGGCAGGTCCGGACCGAAACCGAAGCCCGCGACCTGCTCGCCCGCGGCGAAGTCCAGTTCCTCGTCAATATTCCCGAGAATTTCACGCGCGACCTCCTTCGCGGCGACCGGCCCACCCTTCTGGTGGAGGCGGATGCCACCGACCCCGCGGCCACCGGCAACGCCCTCGGCGCCCTGCGGGTCGTATTGAGCACGGCACTGCAGAACGATCTTCAAGGCCCGCTTGCATATCTGGCCGGCACGAGCGCTCCTGTCGGTCTGCGCGTGCACGCGCGCTACAATCCCGAGGGTTGCAACTGCAAGTTACCCGGTCATCAAACATGTCTGCGCGTGCACGCGCGCTACAATCCCGAGGGCGTCACCCAGTACAACATCGTGCCCGGTCTGATGGGCGTGATCCTGACGATGACCATGGTCGTGATTACGGCGGTGGCAATTACGCGCGAACGCGAGCGGGGCACGATGGAAAACCTTCTTGCCATGCCCGTGCGCCCGACGGAAGTGATGGTGGGCAAGATCATTCCCTACCTCCTCGTCGGCTACCTCCAGGTGGCGCTGATTCTGGCGGCCGCGTCTCTCCTCTTTCACGTGCCGATGGTCGGCAGTCTCGGCTTGCTGCTCGCGGTCGCCCTGGCGTTCATCGCCGCCAACCTGGCGATGGGCATCACCTTTTCCACCGTGGCCCACAACCAACTCCAGGCCATGCAGATGTCGTTCTTTTTCTTTCTGCCGTCTTTGATGCTCTCCGGATTCATGTTCCCCTTCCGCGGCATGCCGCGCTGGGCCCAGGTGATTGGCGAGGTGCTTCCGCTGACCCACTTCCTGCGTATCGTCCGCGGCATCCTGCTCAAGGGTAACGGCCTCGCCGAGGTCGTCCCGCAGCTTTGGCCCATCGTGCTCTTCGCCGCCGTCGCGTTGACCGTCGCCGTGAAGCGCTACCGGCGGACGCTGGATTAACCCCGTTGGTAGTGACGCCGTAAGGCGTTTGCCCCTGAAGTGCCAGGCCCGAACTGTGAAGACTCGACGCCTGGCTTTTCCTGCCTGACATCTGAAACTCCCTTTCCTACGGATTATGATTAATTCGTGCGCGATCTGTCATCCCTTCGACTCCGCTCAGGGCAGGCTCTGAGCGGAGCGCGGCGCAGTGAGGGGGTTCCCCAAACGCAAGTGATTGCGTTTGGGGGCCCCAACGATCTGGCCTGCGAGCGAGAGAAATCTCCCTTTCGATGGCCAGATCCTTCGGCTTCGCCTCAGGATGACGGAGCCTGCCGCGCAAGAATTTTTCCTAATCCGTATCATGCCCTTGCGGGCACACCACAAACCGGCCCTCCTGCCTTCTTCCCTTCAGGCGGGTCGCCGGCCACAAAACTCCTTGAAAATCCGAAGTTTTTCCCCTTGTGTACTTTACATATGTAGAGTAATCTCGTCATTGTTAAAGCGAAAGGAGGTTGTCATGGCAACCAGAGAATACGAGCTGACCGAGGCCGAGTGGGACATCATCGAGGTGGTCTGGAAACACGAGCCCTGCGCCGCCCCGACGGTGCAGGAGGAGCTGGCGGCCCGCAAGAAGTGGACCTACAGTACCGTGAAGACCCTGATGGACCGCATGGTGGCCAAGGGCCTGCTCACGACCGAGCGGATTCGCAATCTGATGCTCTACCGTTCGGCCATCAGCCGCCGGGACGCCCAGCGCGGCGAGCTGATGCGCACCGTCAAGCGGGCCTTCGGCGGCGCCTTCACCCCGATGATGCAGTTCATGCTCGAAAGCGATACGCTCTCGCAGCAGGAGATCGCCGAATTGGAGACGATGATCAGGAAGAAGCGCCGGCGGAACAAAGCGGAGACGAGAGAATGATCCGGCTCTGACAAAAGGGCCTCAGGAACGTCCTTAGAAGCGGAGATGCGATCATGAATGCGGTAGTAGAGACCATCAACACGGCCGGACGGGCATTCGTCGATTTTGTCGTGCCTATGCTGATTCAATCGAGCCTGCTGATTCTGATCCTGCTCGCCGTCGACACCGTTCTGCGCAAGAGAGTGCGTGCGGTTTTTCGCTACTGGATCTGGCTGCTCGTGCTCGTCAAGCTCATGCTGCCACCGTCGCTGTGGTCGCCGGTCAGCCTCGGTACGTGGCTCGGCGCTACGCTGGAGGCCCCGACCATCGCCCTGCTTGAGGCGGAAGAATCGCCGTCTGCCCAAGCACCCGTACTGGAGCTTGTCTCTCCGGCGGTGAGCATTCCGTCACCGCCTCGCTTTGCCCGGTCGGAGCCGCCGCGGCCCGCCACGATGGAGACGATGTCGCAGACTCCGGCCTTCACCGATGTGCAACGCCGGAACGTGGAGGAGCAGGCCGGCCTTGTACCTGCGGAAACGAGTGAGGCGACGGCGGCCGTGCCATCACCCTCTGCCACTTTGAGCTGGCAGGGGCTGACGCTGGTAATCTGGGCGGCGGTGGTTGGGGCGTTGCTGCTGTTGCTGGTTCAGCGGGCATTCTTCGTGCGGGGCCTGGTCGCGCAAGCGGATGGGGCGGGCCGGGCCCTGCTGGATGTGCTCCGGGAATGCCGGGTCCGCGCCGGCGTGAGAGGACAGGTGTCTCTGCGGCTTTCGCCCAACACGACGAGTCCGGCTGTCTGCGGGCTCATTCGCCCGGTGATTCTCGTGCCGCAGAATCTCGCGCCCCGGCTGCACGCGCGCGACCTGCGGGCGGTGCTGCTGCACGAACTGGCGCACGTCAAACGCGGCGACCTGTGGGTCAATCTCGTCCAGACGCTCCTCCAGATCGTATACTTCTACCATCCGCTATTATGGCTGGCGAATGCGGCCATGCGCCGAGCCCGCGAGCAGGCGGTCGATGAAACCGTCCTTGTTGCCTTGGGCGAGACCGCCGCGCAATATCCGGAAACCCTGGTCAATGTGGCCAAGCTGGCCTTCCGTCGCCGGCCCGCCCTGAGTCTGCGTCTGATCGGCGTGGTCGAATCCAAGAGCGCCCTGACCGCCCGCATCCGGCACATCCTCAGCCGCCCGACCCCCAAGACCGCCCGGCTGGGCATGATGGGTCTGGCCACCGTTCTGATTGCCGCGGTCATCTTGCTCCCTATGGCCAAGGCGCAACAGGAAGAAGTCGACACAGGCAAGCCCCGACTCGTCTTGTTGCCAAATTGCGGAGTTTCGCTACCCGACCTCAGTGGGCAGGATTTACCCGTGCTTGATCTGGCAAGCGGGAGAATCCTTGTGCTGCCCGCCGTCAAGAACGAGGACGAGTTCTTGCAGATAATCGAGGCAGGGGATGAGGGTGATATCCTCTACTACTATGACCGAACGGAAGGCGCGGGCAAAGTCACCTTCTTGAGAAGCACAAATCCGGGTTGGCTATCCGCTCAAAACAGGAAGATTGAGTACAAGTCGGCCACAATCGCCATCAACACGATGAAGATGCCCCTCGAGACAACCATTGTTACGCGGAGGGGTGACGAATTCAACGTTCGAATCACGCGGGCGGACAGAAAGGGATGTTCCATCGAGTTTTCTCCTCTCAAAGGTGCCGCCGTATTCGAAGCCGTGCTTGCCGATGGCGTCACGGTCGAGTTGCTTGGCGCGTCCGAGCATCCCAGCGTGGGCAAGCCATGGTGGCGGCCGGACGGCTCGCCCCTGGCCGAGCCACCTTACGATCAGATCGGCGGAACCGTGTCTCCTGGCGACAGCGAAACGGCGTTCGAATTCGCCGTTCGCCTGCGGAATCTGCCCACCGGGGCCGAGACCACGATCAAGACCGAGCCGGCGGGCTCAAGCGCAGGAGATGCGAGTCCACCAAGGTCGGGTGGAGAGTATCTACGAGGCCTGCGATGGCTGGCGACGGTGCTGCCTGGGGACCTGAAGAGCTGCACGCTTCTGTGCGGCGTTGCCGCCGGCGAATGGGAGACGATCGCCGAAAGTGAGGGCGCGAGGGCCAGATCGCAAAGCATGGCGATGGGTGCGGTGAGCTTTTCACCAGCAATCGAGAGCGCGGACAAAGGGGTGGCTGTCACGGTGACCGATGACATGACGGACCGGCCGTCCAGGATTGTTGCCGTTACCACGGATGGAAGAATCGTCACGTCCTCTCCGGCATTGACCAGTTCTGCGGGCATGGCCCGCCAGATGACGGCTTACTTCAAGAACCTCACCCTGCCACAGGTTGCGGAATTTCGGTTCCAGACGCGCCCATGGACGTGGGTCGAGTTCCAGAATGTTTCACTCCGCTCCGGGCGGGAGACCGGTGTCACAGTTCACGTCGAGTCGGCGACTTCGCCCGGTCTGACGCAGACGCATGGGCTGTCGCAGGTTGCGGTGAGTTCGGCGGAAGTCGGTCCGGCAGCCGTGGATGCTCTCGCGAAGCCCGCGTCCTCCGATTCCGATGGCGACGGGCTGACGGACTTCCAGGAAGCGCACAAGTACCTGACGGACCCGACGAAAGCCGACAGCGACGGCGATGGGACGCCGGATGGCGATTGGGACGAACGACGCGAGTACGCGTATTCCGTGCGCACCGTCCTGCGCTATATGCCGCCGTTCGATGAAGATGGTCTCAATGACGACTTCCAGGATGCCCGCGTTCTGAACCGGACCGACGAATATATCGAGGTCGAGGTCATTCATTACCCGCTCGCCACGGGCTACGAGTCCATTCCCGAGAATCCCAACTGGCGGCGGGACAACGCGCGCGATGCACGTCTGGCCGAGTACCTGGCTCCCGGCGTGACTACAAACTGGGATGAGCAGATGAGGCGGGATTTGCTCGCCGCGTTGAAGGCGGATGGCATCGAAGTCGAGACCCTCACCGACAAACAGGTTGTCGAGCAAGTCTCGCGTTGGCTCCTGCACCGGTCACGGTCTCTCGACAAGGTGTTCACCACGTACTACGTCGATTTTCCGGACGGCCAACCTCGGGTTTACCCCGGCCTGGAGGACACTTTCCGGCGCGAGTTCGAGCGCGACAGCGGCAATTACGATTGGACCATCGAGCAGCATTTCGACCACGAGCTGCTGGGCAAGGGGATGTTCTACAACAAGACCCACGGCTCGTGCACGTCCACGGCGGTCTATCTAACCACGGTGCTGCGGGCCCTCGGCATTCCGACCCGCATGGTGCTTGCCACGCCGGCGGTCGATGCCTCCGACCGCGCGCAGATTCTCATGGTCAAGAACGCCATCACGCACCACCGCGTGCGCGAGACGATACTGGCGGGCCTGCGCCGGTCGCGCAGCGGCTGGACCAATCACACCTTCAATGAAGTTTACCTCGGCCACCGGTGGTGCCGCCTGGATTATAATCAGCTCGGCTGTCCCATACTGGGTGTGAATCGGTTCGGCTTGCAGACGCACCTGTACACGCTCAACGACCTGAGTGACGTCAACTTCGCGCCGACCTGGGGTCGCCGCTACGCCCGAGGCTGGCGCAACGAGTTCTTCGAGCACGACAATCCCTATTCCGCCGTTGAGGTCTCCGACCTGTTCGGCGCGCACGCCAACCTCCCCAACCCGCCGTTCACCGCCCAGGATCTTCACCTCCCGTCCAACCCGCGGCCCAATATATTTGTGCTGTGCCCGGCCCGGGCCCCGGTGTGGGACACTGTTTTCGAGATTGTCAAAGAGCGCACTTGGGACAAGACCGCTCGCGCCCACGCCAAGGAGTTCTACGAGAACCTCTTCGAAGGCGTCTGGACGACCAAGCCGGGCGATATCCTGGTGCTGCTCTTCTCGCTCGACACGTCGGAGCGCATCCCGGCAGGCTACGAAGACCTCCTGCCGCAGCCGTGGTTTGAAATCGAGTCGCAGCTCCAGCAGAGCCGGACGGTCGAACTCAGCGGAAAGGCCCGCGCGAAGAACGTCATCCTCCTGGCCGCCCCCACCGCCCAGGAGCTCAAGCCCCTGGTTCAGAACTCCAAATTGCTCCAGACAATTGGCGGAGCCGGCCCAGTCCCCAGCGCTGCTTCGACCCCGCCGGCCGCGCTCGCGCCGTCGGCGACAAAACCCGCAAAGCTCCCCAACGGTGCTACGATTGAGCTGCTCGGTGTCAGCGAGTACCCCAGCGAGGGTAAACCGTGGTGGCGGCCGGATGGTTCAACGCTGGACGCCGCTCCCTACAAGACAACCAACAACAAACGGGAACTCAAGGAGGGGTTCCGAGACTATGAGCTGGTCGTGCGGTATGGCGGCGCCCCGGATATGGACATCGAGTGGGATGTTCCGGGCTCAGCGAGCACCGGTGTTACCGGCAGTCCCTACGATGCCGACGGCGCGCCCATCCGTGATTTGACCGTCTGCACCGTGCGGTTCCCCGAAGACCGGACCACGACGGAGGTTCGCGTCGCCGCGGCCGCCGGCGCGTGGGAGACGCGGGCCACCCATAACTCTCCGGAGAGAGAGGGCACCTACGCCCTCGATGACGGCCGAGCCGTGGCTTTCGGGATCGCTCACTTCCGAGAGGGTCGCACGCTCGTTCCCGTGACAACGAATTTCCTGCGTGAGGATATCGATTTTAGGGTTGTCGCGGTGCGCGACCAGGACCAAGCCTGCACCGGCGGCCTTTCCGGATTCGGCGACGGTAATCTCCGCAGCTTGACATACCTCTTTAACTGCCCGTTGAGCGACATCAAGGAGTTTCGCGTTCAGACCCGCCCGTGGGCCTGGACCACGTTCAACAACGTCTCTCTTCGCCCCGGCCACCAAACGGACTTCGCCGTCAAATTGCCGGATGCCAAAACGACGACGGCGCCGAGCGGGCGGGTTTCCGGCGCAGGGAAGATTGTCGCCATCGGTCCCGCCTGGGAGGTGCTCCGGGACGAGCTCGGGCCCTGCTATCGCGGGTCAATCGGTGGATTCAGCACCGATGAGAGGCGATGTGTCGAGTATTTCGAGAAGGTGCTCTCCTGGGCGGGCCCCGGCGACACATTCGTTCTGATGTTCGCTTTTGATAGGGCGGCCGTGGTGCCGGCGTCGTATCAGGACCTGTTGCCGCTGCCGTGGTCTGAAATCGAAAGCCGCGTCCGCCAAGGGGAACAGGTGGAGGCCCGGGGCACGGCCCGCGATTTGAACGTGGTTCTCCTGGCCGCCCCGACCTTCGAGCAGCTCAACACTCTCATCCGCCAGACACACCTTCTTGATGCGTTCAGGACCAACATATCCGCGGATGAAAAGACGGCTGCCAGCGACCAGGGCGCCGGCGGAGGCGCCCTGGCCGGGCGGCAGACCTCGCCCGATGCTGACGCGGCCAGCGTGACCCCCGTGGTCGCTGAGTTGCCTGATGGGGATGTTGGCACAGAGGAGACGCTGCCCGAGCAGGTGCAATTCGGACCATCGGTGGAACGGGTGCTGGGACGGGACGCAACCTATATCGATCTCGAGCAGGGTATGACACCGAGCCCGCCGTCGGACCTTTTGGAGGGGGACAAGACACAAGCGCTGCTGCAATGGTGCCGCAGCAACGGGATCGACGCGATCGCGGACCCGGCGACCGGCAGCCTGAATTGTCTGGACGCCCAGGTGGTCGAGTTGAATCCCGACGCGTGGACCTCGCTGTCAATCGATGGGTTGCGTCAGGCGGTGGAACGCGGCCCCCGCCTCACGTCGCCGCCGCGTGTGGATGGTCTGCCGGTCGTCTCATTGCGGGACGCGGGGCGACCGGCGGCGACGTACGGATTGCGCACGCGGACGGGGACGCTGGGCCTTTTGCAGATCGTGGATGCCGCGAACCCGCAGGATGGCGGGCTCGCCTTCGTGAAGATTCGTTACCGGTTGGCGCTTGCCGCGATAGCCGA
>CAYFUB010000858.1:0-22526 GCA_964346195.1 uncultured Pirellulales bacterium | reverse complement strand
GAGCACCGGGTGGCAGCGTGGGTTCCCAAACGCAATGTATCGCGTTTGGGGTCCCCGTCAAGACCGGAGGTCTTGGCGATGGTTCCTGCGCAGGCAACCCGGCCATCGCCAAGCTGCGCTTGACGCTGCCACCCGGAGATACGAAATTCTCAATCGTAATCCGTATTATCCGTATCGGAGTTCTGTGACGGGGTACGCGCCATGCGCAAAGCTTAGCCCCGGAAGGGCCCGGGGCTAAGTTGTGCTTCTTCATCCACCGACCGGAGGCGCCGTCAGGGCGCGACCCCAGCGGCAGGAGCGACGCCGGCTCCGGCTCCGGCGGCGGGGAGGACACCGGCACCGGCTCCACCGGCGGGAGTACCGCCCGGGGTAGTCGGCAACAGCGGTTGGCCGGGTCGCTGGATGGCTTTCACCCAATCCGACGGCTGGGTCACGTTGCCGTAGCCGTCACGTGCATAGACACGGAATTCGAATCCCCGGTTTTTGTTGCCGATTTGGACCGAGTAACTCGGCACGCCGATCCACCCACTGTCATAGCGGGGGTCTTCGCACTCGAAGTAATACTGAATCGGTGGGGTAACATCGGTGGCGATGTCAGCAGTCATCTCGGCCCACACGTCCCAATCGAGCGGGCCGGCCTGGACTTCGCGCGGCAGACCGTTGGGATCGAACTGCATCGGGTTCGGCTCCGGGGGATCCCTTTCCGGCGGGATCAGCGTGCGGACCGAGCGCCACTCGGACCAGCCGGTTTCATTGAGGCCCGCCGACAGGTCCCTGGCCTTGACGCGGTAACTGTACACCGTATCCTGGACGAGGTTGACATCGACGTACGTGGTCGTATCGATCCAGCCGCTGTCGTGGCCGCCCGGCGTATTCACCTCGTCCACCTGGAAGTAGTACTGCACGCCGTTCTTGTCGTACGAGACCGACGCCGTCATCGTGATCGTATCCCAGGAGGTCGCGGTGATCGCCTGGATATACGGCTCGGGAACCGGGGGCACCGTATCCCGCTCGCCGGCGAACCGGATCTCCGAGAACTTCGTCTCGTTACCCAGCGCGTCGCGGGCCTTGACCCGGTACCCGTACTCCACGCCGGGCGCCAGCGGCCAGTCGATGTACTGCCGGTCGGGTGTCCAGCCGCTGTCATGGCAATCGCCGCGGGCGCACTCGAAGTAGTACTCGACCGCCCAACCCCAGCCGTCCACCGCCTCTTTGGCGATCATCTGTGCGGCGTTCCTGCTGGCCATGTACGGCTCCCTTTCCCATTCCGACGGGTTCGGCACCGGCGGCGTGGTGTCTTCCACCAGCCAGCACTCGGCCAGCGCCGCCAGGTCGCGCGCGTCCACCCGCGAATCGAACGTGAAGTCGGCGCCGCCGCACCAGCCGTCGGCCTCGGAGCAGCCCTCTTCGAGCCATTTCAGGGCAAACATGGCGAAGTCGTCGAACCGGATGATGCCGTCGAACACGAGGTCGCAGAACCGGCACGGCTCGACGAATCGATAATGGTAACCCATATCGACCGTACCGGTGTCCGGCAGGCGGTCGGTCCGCGTGGTGTAGCGCGACATGCCGACCTTGCTGGCCAGGTCGCTGCCGGCGTCCACGCACGGGCTGGTTCTCGTTTGATCCGCACGAAGCCCTCGGTGCGCGAGGTAGAAGTCGCCCCACGGGCCGCGGACGAACAGCGGGTCCTTGTCGATGACACCTTCCCCGTATTCCAGCGTGCAGCCCTCTTCGACGTATATGTCGTTCGGTCCGTCCATGATATCGCTGTAGGACACGGTGATCTTCCCGCACTGCCGGTCAAGCCGGAAACCACTGCCGACCGTCAGCGCCGCGCCCAGGTAGGCGTCGTTCTGCCACAGGATCGAGTCGATGATTTCGCACTCGCTCCCGTAGCCGCAGTACACGCCGCCGCCGATACCGGCCAGGTTCGGGTCGTTGGTTATGTCGCGCGCCGAGTTTCGGAAGAAGGTGCAGTTCCGTATGAGCGGCCGCGCGTACCAGTTCGTCGAGAGGCCGCCGCCGTCGCGGGACGCCAGGTTGCTGCGGAGCAGACAGTTGGCGATGACCGTGGCGTTCTCGCCACGCAGATAGATACCGCCGCCCGAGCCGTCTGCGAAGTTGTTGAAGATGTTGCAGTCCTGGATCTGGGCATCGGTGGACCAGCAGAAGAGTCCGCCGCCCAGCGGCAGAATCTCATCGTCGTTGGGATCGTTGACATCCGTGATTGCCTGATTGTACCTGAAGGTCGAGCCGGCGACGTCGATCAAGCCGCCGACGCCCCCGAAGCCGGCCCCGCGCAGCGCCTCGTTGGACGCGACGTTGCAGTCGATGACGGCGGCGTTGGAATCGGCGATATACATCGCGCCGCCGGTGTCGGCCGCGTTGTCCACGAAGTTGCAATCGGCAAAGACCACGACCGAGCTGCTCTCGGCACAGACGCCGCCGCCGTAGCCGATGTACGGGTCCAGCCGGTGAATCGGCGTCGCGCCGGCCGCGATTTCGGAAGTGATGTTATCCTCGAACGTGCAGCCCGAGAACGTCACGGCCGTGTCGGCGGCCACGTAAACGCCGCCGCCGAAGCTCGGGACCTCGAACACGATCAGAGGCTCGAGGTTCCGGCCGCCGGCGCCGGCGCCGCCCTGGCCGCTCGTGCCGCCGTACGTACGGTTGCCGCGAATCGTGCATTCGATGAACTCCGCTTTGCTGCGCTCGTCAATGAAGACGCCGCCGCCGTAGCCGGAATACCAGCGGTAGTCGCCAAAGTAGGAACCGCCGCCGACGGGCAGGTTGGTCGTGTCGGCAATGATGCCCTGAGACCCATACGCCGCCTGCATCAGCAGAGCAAAATCCCACTGCCAGATGCTCCAGAGCGGCTCATCGACGTACTCGGCGCCGAGACGCTCCGGATCGATGTTGATCGGGACCGGCGGGGTGTAGTTGCCGCCGTAATTGGCGAGACCGCCACCGTCGGACCAGGCGCCACCGTTGCCGCCGTTGCCGCCGCGGGCAAAGTTGTTCTCGATGATGCAGTTGACAAAAGTCGGACTGCTGTCGGATGCACAGTAGATGGCGCCGCCGCGCGCCCAGCCGCCCCAGCCGCCGCGGCCTGCGTTGAGGGTGTCGTCCGCCCCGACGCCGTTGCCGCCGTTGCCGCCGGTGATACCGTTGTTCCTCAGAACGCAGTTTTTGACGACCGGGCTGGCGCCGGACATGACGATCATGGCCGCGCCCGCAATGGGGTAGCCGTCTCCACCGTTGGGATGTCCGACCGCGCGGTCGCCGTCGACGCCGTTGTCGGCAAAGCCGCCGAAATTCTCCAGCGTGAACCCGTTGAACACGGTGCGTCGGCCGGCCGCGGGGGTAAAGACCACGCCCAGACTGCTGAACTGGTTGCCCTGAACATTGGCCGGGCCACGCAGGATCGTAGCGGCCACCAAGCACGGATCGTCCGGCTTTCTCGACGTGATGACGAGCGACTTGTCTATGATCAGGGCGACGCCCTGGTACCCACTGTAGTAGATCCCGTTGTCAACGACGATGGTATCACCGTCCTCGGCCGCCGTGACCGCGCCTTGCAGGGTCCCGTAATCGCCCGGCACCGAGACGACGCGCGGCTTGCGCCTCGTGAAGGTCACGGTCACATGGCGATCTTCGGTCAGCGTGACGTAATTGATCGGCGTGGTCAGTGCATCGTTGTCGGTGCCCGTCCACTTCGCGACTTTCCAGCCGTCCTCCGGCGTGGCTTCCAGGCGGATAAGATTGTCTGCGGAACCCTCGTAGACGAGGGCGAAGTTCGGCTTGACGGTGCCGTGGATCAACCCGTCCTCCGGATCGGGCAGCACCTCGGCCGTGAGTGTGAAGAGGGTCACGCCTTCGACGTAGTGGTACCCCAGGTCCACGGCGCCGGTGTCGGACACCCCGTCGGTTCGGGTAGTCCGGTCGTCCAGCGCGATCTTCGCCGTACCGGCCCAGCCGCTGCCGGCGTCAACCGCCGGGCTCTGATGCGCCTGACCGGCCGCCGTCTGGCTGAGGTAGTAGCCCGCGATAAAGAGCGGATCGACACCGATGTTGTGCGTGTCCGCCGCCCAGATGCCGGTCTGGGCATCCCAGCCGGGCAGCTTCGAGCCCTGTGACAGGAAGATCGAGGGCGCCACCCGCGTGATCAACGCGACGCTGTCCACCATGACGGCCGCCACGTTGTTGGCATCGGCCGCGCGCACCATGGCGCCGCCCGAGCTGCCGGCCAGGGAGCTGAAGTACAGCGACGTAACCGGATCGACGCCGACCTGGAGCGAGAAGATCCGCTTGATCGGCTCCCGCGCGGCGGCACGAATCACGCTCGCCAGGGTGTAGCCGACCTGCAACTCCGGATCGTGCGGCGGCGCGTCGCCGATCAACATAATGATCCGATTGACGCTGCCGGTGCGCCAGCCGCCGAGATCATTGCCGTCAATGGCCTGCATCAGAGCGTAGTAGATCGACTCGGGAACATCGCCCCCGGAGCCGGCCGGGGCCTGGATCGAGTTGATCCCGTTGACGATCTGCCCCGAATCCTCGCTGAATGGCAACACCACACGGTATGGATAGTCCGTGGCGCCGCCGCCCGCGGAGTTGAAATCCTTGAAGTCCGCGACGGCGATCCGGTAGTCGGGAACCGTGGCCGCAACCTGATCGACGATCTGCGCCGCCACCGCTCGGATGGCGAGCAGGTCATCGTACATGCTGTCCGACGAATCGAACAGAAGCACGAGGTCCAGCGCCCGACCCACGGCGCTCGGGTCCAGGCTGGGCTGAATGTCACTACTGGTGATATGCAGCGTGGACGGTCTGGGTCCGTACTGATACCCGTTGGTGACCGCGATCTGGGAGCCGTTATAGCTGCTCATGTTGCCCCAGACGATCGAGTCGCGCAGGACGGCGTTCGAATCGTAGGCGACGGACAGGCCCCCGCCGAAGGCGTCACCCTCGGCGCCGCTGACCACGTTGTCGGCAATCGTGCAGTTGGAAAGAACGGGTTCGGAATACCATTGTACGGCCACACCGCCGCCGTCCCGGCCGGCGCTGTTGCCCCAGATGAGGCAGTTGTGCAGCGTCGGGGCGACGTTCACGTCCTGGTCGGAGCCGCCGAGATACACGCCGCCGCCCGAGGACAAGGACCGGTTCGCACTGAACACGCTGTCACGAATCGCCACGGGCGAGTTCATGCCGCAGTATCCGCCGCCGTAGCTCCGGATGCCGGTGAACAGGGCATTCGGATCGCCCAGGAAATTCGGGTCGATCGTCGTCTGGAACGCGAGATTGCCCGTCAGACTCGTCTGGCTGATCGTTCCCGTGGTATCGACCAGGTAGATGCCGCCGCCCTGATAGGCGATATTGCCGGCGATGTTGCAGTCGATGATCGTGGCCTGGGAGCCCGATCCCCAAATGGCGCCGCCGATGCAGGCATTGCTGTCCTCGATGGTGCAGCGCCTGAACGTGGGCGCACAATCGCCCTCAAAGGCGATGGAGCCGCCGTAGCTGACGTAGATATCATCCGGGACAGCCACCGTGTTCATATCGGCCGAGTTGAGCCGGAAGACGCACCCGTCGAACTCCGGATTGCTGCCGTAGCCGATATAAACCGCGCCGCCGAAGTTCTCGATGTTCAGGTTCCGGTTCGGAAGCGGATCGGGAGCGCCGACGCCGGTCAGACCGCCGAACGTGTGGTTATCGGTGAAGTTGCAGTCGATGAACCGCGGCGAGCTGTAGTACTCGATGTACACGGCGCCGCCGTAGCCGCTGTATTTCCAGTAATCATCGAAGTAGCCGCGTGCGAAACCTCCGCCGATGTCTATCCCGGTGCTGATGAGGATGGTGCGCAGGTTCCCATCCTGGTCGAAGGGACCCCATTCCCAGCCATCCCACCAGAGGCGGATCGTCTGTTCGATGGCTTCCGACAGCATCAAGTTGCCGCCGCGGCCGCCCTGGGCGTTCTGGACCCCGTTGCCGCCGTTGCCGCCGTTGCCGCCGATGGCACGGCAGTTCTGGAACAGGCAGTTCTCGAACGTCGGACTGCTTCGCAGACCGATGTACACGGCGCCGCCGTAGGCATAGCCCGCCCACCCGCCGTCAAAGCCGACCGGGTGCACGTTCTGTTGGCCATTGGAGCCGTTGCCGCCGTCGCCGCCCGTGATGCTGCAGTTCACGAACCGGCAGTTGCGAATCGTGGGCGAGCCATACTGGATCGTCATGGCGCCGCCCCAGATGGGTGAGCCCGGCTCGCCATCGTGATTTTCACCCTGGATAATGTCATCGCCATCGTCGCCGTCTGAGGCGGTCCAGTTGACGTCGCCGATGGTCAGGCCGTCGATGACGGTTTCCGGTCCGGTGCCCACGATCTCGAAGATGTAGCGGCGCAACACCGTGCTGGCGACCACGGCCGGATTGTCCGGACTTGTGCCGGTCAACGTGATGTTCTTGTCGAAGATACGGATGTAGTTCCACGGGTATTCCACCGTGCCGGCCGGCTCATACAGCCCCGGCGGCACCAGGACGACATCGCCGTCCTTGGCGGCGTCGATCGCGTGCTGGATCGTCGTGTACTCGGGAATATCGCCGACCTTGATGGTTCTCGGCTCCTCGAACATGACCGTCACGGACCGGTCCGGACCGATGATGACGATATTATCGTTCTTCGTCGAGGCATCATCGCTGGTTCCGGACCATTGAGCGACGCGCCATCCCGAGGCCGGCGCCGCGACTAGGGGCACCACCGTGCCGGCGTAGTACGACCCACTGGTGGGACTGATCGCGCCGTGGCCGCCGATAACCCGGGCCGTCAGGGTGTACTTGGGCAAGTTCGTGTGATCGCCGAAGTGATAACCGAGGTCCACGACGCCGGCGTCCTCGACGCCGTCCGTCCGCGTGGTCAGCAGGGACAGACTCACGTCGGTCGCCAGCCGGCTGCCCGCATCCACCGCCGGGCTCGTCGCCGACTGGCCCGCCTGTGCGTGGCTGAGGTAGAACGGTCCCAGCGGCCCTGACACGAACAGCGGATCGGCGTCGATATTCGTCACATCGAGGTCGGCGCCCTCCTGCTCGGTCACCTGCGTCATGGTGATATCGAAGAGGCCCAGGTCGGCAGGCGAGTTCCGGTGGAACAGGGTGTGCTCAATCGTGCACTTGGCGAAGTCCTCTTCCACAGCCGCGACGGCGTACCGGCTGTTGCTCTTGAAGATCGAATCACGGACGGTCGCGCTGGAATCCCAGTCGCAGAAGATCGCGCCGCCGAAGCGGTCGGCCTGGTTATCCGCAAACGTGCTGCTCGCGATGACCGGCGTGGCGAACAGGCTGCAGGAAATCGCGCCACCCTCACGGAACGCCGAGTTGTTCGTGAACAGGCAGTTCTTCACGGCGTGATGAACGTAGCCGCCGTAGAAGCTGATGGCGCCGCCGGCACCCCGGATTCCTTCCGCCGCGTTGTCTGTGAACGCGCAATTCTCGATCGTCGCATCGGTCGCCGCGACCACCATGCCGCCGCCGACGTCGATGCCGATGCCGACCTCCTCGCGCATGAACTTTCCGCGGGGCAGGTAGTAAACATCGTACAGGAGGCCATAAGCCGCGGCGTCGACCAAGGTCAGCGCGGCTTCAATTTCCAGTGCCCCTTGCCCGGCCACTCCACTGCGGCCGAGAGCGGTATTGCCGCTGATGCTGCCGCCCTTGAGCGTCACGGTCCCCGCCGTCAGGAACAGTCCGCCCCCGCTCTTGGCCCGGTTGTTCAGGAAGTAGCAATCCGTCAACGTCGCGACGAAGTCCTCGAAATGCACGGCGCCGCCCTGGCCGAAGAAGCCTTCGATCGCCTGGTTGCTGCCGAAGGTGCAGCTTTCCAGATTCACCGTCAGAACGTTGGAAAGCTCCGGGTCGGTCGAAGGATAATAGGCTTCGATGGCGCCGCCGTTCTCGGTGGCCTTGTTGCCGGCAAAGGAGCAGCTCACGATGTTCGCGTCGCTGAGCAACCGGACCGCCCCGCCGCTGTTGGCCGCGATGTTGCTGTGGAAGTCGCACTTGTCCAGTGTCACTTTCGGACAGTCCGGCCCCACGTACAGGGCGCCGCCCGAATCCTGGACCGGCATGGCGATGGCCTCGACAATCAGCCCTTCGACGGTCGTCACATAGAGCAGCGGGGCCTCCGGGGGCAGGCCGCTCGCCTCGTTCCGACCGAACGAGCACTCCCTGATATCGACGATGGAGCCGCCTGCGACGTACACGGCGCCGCTCTTGCTGTCCGTGAACTTGCAGCGCAGCAGGGAAACCGTGGTGTCCGGGCCGGCCGAGAAAGCGCCGCCCCGCGTGTACACGAGGATTTCGCTCTCCTCGTCCTCGTACAGGCCGATATAGGCGGTGTAGGGGAACGCCGCGTAGGCGCTATTGCTCAAGAAGCGACAATCGGTGAACAGCGGGCTGGCGTTCGCCTGGTAGACAGCGCCGCCGGTGACTGTGCCGTTGCTCAACACGGTTCCGGCCAGCCCGTCACCGGCCGGATTCGGATACGGATCGTTGAGTCCGGACCCGCCGCCGCGCGCGCCGCCCGCGCCTTTCTGGGCGGTGAGCGCCTTGTTGCCGACGAAGATGCACTTCTCAAAGACGGCGTCGCTGCCGTTCTCACAATAGACGGCGCCGCCGTGGCCGTCGCCGATCGCGCTGCCGCCGTTACCGCCCCAGCTCTCGTCGCCGCCGCCCTGGAGGCGCTCGCTGCCGTTGCCGCCCAGGCCGCCGATGGCGCCCAGCGCAGAGCAGTCGCGAATCGTACAGTTGATGAGCCGGGGCTTGCTGCCGCCCAGGCACGCCAGAGCGCCGCCATAGGCCGTACCCGTGGCGTCACCGCCGTGGCCGCCCCAAATACCGTCGGTGTCACCGGTGACCATGAGGCCGCTCAGACCGTCGCCGCCGGCGGCACCGACCACGGTGCAATTCTCGATGACGACGTTCCGGATGGTCGGCGAGCTGGCATTCTCGCACAGGATCGCGCCGCCGTAGCCCACGCCGGTGGCCGGCGCGCCGGAGGCCTCTATGAACGGGGCGCCCTGAGCGGCGTTGGGGTCTATCGTACCGTTCGGATCGATTTGTCCGCCGGGAATGCCGCCGGTAGCGCCGACCGTGCCGACCCAGAATCCGTTGCGGATGGTCAGGCCCGTGATGATGGTGTCCGCGGTCTCGCCGCTGTGGAAGTGGAACGCGCGCTTGGGCATGAGGCGCGAGCCGGCGCAGTCGAGGATCGTGCTGGCCACGGTCTCCGGGTCGTTCGGATCGGTCGACATGATGCGGATGCGCTTGGCGGCCAGATCGATGCCCTGCGGATTGATGATCGGCCAGGTGCCCTCGCTGATGATGATATTCGTGTCGCCGTAGCTGGCCGCCCTCACCGCCTCGTCCAGCGTCGGAAATTCGAGCGGCACGAGCAGGTTCCGGGTGCGGTTCAACTCGAACTCGACGGTGACGACCACGTCGCCCGTGCCGATCGTGACCGTATTCGTGTTGACGTTCCAGGAGGGGTCGTTATCCGTGCCAATCCACCGCTTCACCCGGTAGTTCTGGTCGGGATAGGCGGTAAGGTCCACTTGCTCACCTTGATAGTACCTGCCCCCGTTGGGATCGACCCGGCCGGGACCGATCACCCTCACCGTCAGGTTGTGCTTCGGCAGCGGTGCAAAGCGAACGGTCACGCGGCGGTCCCCCATCATGGTCACCGTGTTGGTCGGCGCGGTGGAGGTGTCGTCATCCGTGCCGGTCCACGCGGCGACGCCGTAGGTCGGGTCCGGACGCGCGGTCAGTTGGATTACGGCCCCGTCGCTGTACACCCCGTGGTTGGGGTCCACGGACCCGTGGATCTGATTCGGATCCGTCAGTACACGACCCTGGTCATCGACCACGACGACCGTCAGCTCGGACAAGGATTCGAGCGGGTAGTGATAGCCGATATCGAGCCTGTTCACGTCGCCGACGGCGTCGGTGCGCGTCGTGTAGAGGTTGGGGTCGAAACCTCGTACGGGGTCGTTCGCGTCCACGCTGCCGGCATCGACCATCGGACTGTCCACCGCCTGTCCGGCCGCGATCTGACTGAGGTAATAACCCAGGACGAAGTTCGGGTCGGCGAAGAAGTTCCCGTATCCGGGCGCCCACGGGCCATCCGGATCGTCCACATCGCCGGGATTGCTCACACTCACCGGTTCCCATCCGTCAATCACGGAACCGGTATCCACGAAGACAGGTATGCCTCCGCCGAACACGTCGATCGAGCCGGCCCTCACGGCGAAGATGTACCGGCCCGGCAACTGGCTCCTACGGCTGCCGTAAATCAGTCCGGTCGCGGGCGAAGAATCCAGGAAAGCACCGGGCACGCCGGAACCCTCGAACTCGTAGAATGTCCCGAGGTTGCCGCTGCCGTTCGAGAAGCCGGCTCGCGCGCTGAAGCCGCCGAGTCCGTTCGTGCCGCCGCTGGCGTCGCCCGTCTCCCACTGAACCCGGGCATAGTTGAGCTCGATGTCAAAATCGCCCGGGGCCCGGTCGGAACGGTCGATCAGAATCAACTGGAAGCTGTTGGTCCTATCCCAGTGGGACGAGAAATAACCGACGCCCACCCAGTTGACGCCGAAGGCGGGTCGTCCGCCGACGAGGCCGGGGCCGTAAGTCACCACCGGATAGGCGTTGGGATCGACGGCGCCGCCCAGCGGCCGGGTATCCACGTCGGCAAAGAACGGCGCGATGATGGACGTGCCGATGTTGCCGGTCAGGCCGAATGGCGTGAAGGTCATCAACGGCATATCGAAGGTCACGTTGCCGTTGTTGTTCACGTAGAGTTGGTTCCTCACCACGCCGAAGTAGTTCAGTTGGAAACCGATGTTCACGAGCCCGGTGGACTGGTCATCGTTGGCCGCCAGGGAGAACTGATTGAACCCGGGCCGGATCACGGGCGGCGTATCCGAATCGATGGTTTGCGCAACCGCCTGCACATTCAGATCGATGTTCGTGTCTATGATCCTGAGCCGCGAGGGCAAAGGCATGTTCGGGTCGCCGCTGCCCACCGCCACCTGCGAGCCACGAAGGCCGATGTTGGCCCAGATGATCGAATCTCTGATCTCGGCAGTGCTCTCATAGGAATTGTAGAAGCCGCCCCCGTACGTGTCCAGGCTGCTGAGCGAGTTGTTGGCGATGGTGCAGTTGGCAACGAGCAGGTTGCTCTGCCAATTGTTCGAGATGCCGCCGCCGTCTCGGCCGGCCGTATTGCCGGCAACCAGGCAGTTCCTCAGCACTCTCCGCTGTCGCTCGCCCGCCGCCAGGTACACGCCGCCGCCGGAGGTGACCGCCGTGTTGTACATGATCTGGCAGTCCTCGATGCACTTGGGTCCGGCGAAGGAGTAGATGCCGCCGCCCTGGGCCGCCGCACTCGCGTCTCTGACCCACTGAACGATCAGATTCGGGTCGTTCGGATTGAAATTCGGGTCGATCGGTGAGATCGGAGCAGGCGGCGCGTTTGGATCGTTCGGATCCGGCTGGAGGTACTGCCGCCGCATTCCCCTGGCCTCGTTGTATTTGACGAAACAACGCAGAACCTTCGAAGCGGGGGATTCGTGCCAGTAGAGACCACCGCCGTGGCGGGCCGTGTTGTAGGCCACGTTGCAGTCCGCGACCTCGACCTCGCACCCGGACGCATAGAAGGCGCCGCCAACATCGTTCCCGTCGTTGTGTGCCAGCACGCTGCGAACGACGGACCCGGCGCACGCATCATCAAGATACAGCGCGCCGCCGCCGGCGTCCGCCAGGTTGGCGGAGAACCGGCAATCGTTCACGTCCACGACGCACCGGCGATTGTAGTAGATGGCGCCGCCCTGCTCGTCGGCGGTGTTGTCCGTGAAACCGCAACCGTCGAATACCGAGGCCGCCTTGGCCGCGTGGTAAACGGCGCCGCCCAGATTGTCAGCGCTGTTGCCGGTGAACGAACAACGCGTGAACTGTGACAGGCCCTCCGGGCCGCAATAGACCGCGCCGCCCAGACCGGCCGCCACGCAGTTCGTGAACGCACAGTTGGTGAACGTCGGCCTGCTCTGCACGTCGATGTAGACGGCGCCGCCGTTGCCACCGCCAACCGGAGTCAGGGCATTGGGGTCGTTCGGATCCATCGAGACCAACATGCTCGTCGCGCGGCAATTGTCAATCCTGACGTTGCGGAACGCGGGGTGGCTGTTGCGGCCTATGTAGATCGCGCCGCCGCTGGACATCTGCACGCTGGAGTTGCTGATCTGGAGGTTCACGAAGGTCGGACTGCACTCAGCACCGATATAGATGGCGCCGCCGGGCTCCATCGCCATGGCGCCGTTCATGATCGAGAGACCATTGATCACGGTATCCGGCCCTTCGCCCCGGTTGAAGATCAGCGCTCGTCCGCGCAGGCCACAATCGATCACTGTCTGCGCCACGATCTCCGGATCGTCGGGATTGGTGCTGACCAGACGGATCTGCTTGCCCGCCAGGTCGATCGAACCATCGTAGACGCCCGGCGCGATGACCAGCGTATCGCCGTTGCCGGCCCGGTTGACGGCCTGCTGGATGGCGTTGCCGCCGCCGGAGACGGCCAGCTTCTCAGGCAGGCGGAACCGGACGCGCAGAACCTGATTCGAGTCCATGACCACCCGGAGCTCGGGCCGCACCGAGAGCAGCGTATCATTCACGTCGTACCAGCCCATGACCGCATAACCCTCGTCGGGCAGGGCCTTCAGCGTAACCGTCGTGCCCTCCAGATACGAGCCCTGGTCGGGCAGCGTCGTGCCGTGTACCCTCCCGTCGTTCGGGTCCGGCACGACCGTTATGTTCAACTGATAGACAGGCACGCCCCCGGCATAGTGGTACCCCATGTCCACCAGGCCGGCGTCGAAGACGCCGTCGATGCGCGTCGTCCGGTCGGCCAGACCGACCGCGTCGGCCGGCGCGCTGCCGGCATCGACCGCCGGGCTGTCCTGCGTCTGGCCGCCTGCCGTCTGGCTGAGATAGTAGCCGTTGACAAACAGCGGATCGACCTCGATCACCTGGCGGTCCCACTGCGGGTCCCAACGGTCATAGGTGTTGGAATCAGGCGATTCCCAGCCGTTGATCATACAGCCTTTGCCCAACCAGATCGGGGGCCCGCTCGGACTCATCACTGCGGCCCCGAGGTTCACGCGCGGCTTGGTGATCGCAACCTTGATGTCAGTCACAGGGTCACCCGTGCGGATCAACAGGGCCTTGACCTCGGCCGGGGTCAGGAACCGGCCGATCTTCTCCTTCGCGGCGCTCTGAATGGACGCGACGCAGCCCGCCACGAACGGCGTGGCCGACGAGGTTCCATTGAAGAACGGATAGTAGTCCCCCAGAGAAGCACCGGCGGGACCGACGATATCCGTCGTATAAACCGGGTCCGCGGGCGCCAGCACGTCGAGATTGTCGGCGGTGTTGGAGTAGACCGTCACGACATCGGTCGTGTCATACACGGCGCCGACCGAGATTACATCGGACATGTTCGAGGGCGCGGCGATGCCCAGGCCGGCGATGTACTCGTTGCCCGAGGCCGCCAGGATCGTGATGCCCACGCTGGTCGCCATCTGCGCCACGGCCGTCAGCGCGGGAGATGCGGCGTCGCCGACATTCGGATCGGTCGTCCAGGGTCCGCCGCCCAGACTGTTGCTCATGACCAGCAGCGGATGCTGCGGATCGTCGTTGCGATGCGTGATGCACCAGTCCCAGGCCGCCAGGATGTCGTCGTTAAAGAAGGCTCCCAGATCGCCGGGCGATGCCTTGAGGGCATAGAGCTTCGCGTCGTAGGCCACGCCGCCGATGTAATCACCGACGGTACCGAGGCTGCCGGCCGCGACGCCTGCGCAGGCGGTTCCGTGATAGTGACCGGCCATGGGGTCCGGGTCGTCATCGCCGGTGTCGTAGCCGCCGATCACTTTCGTGTTGGGGAACGCCCGGCTGCCCGGCCGGCCGGTGCCGCCCAGACGCGGGTGCGTGTAGTCGATACCGGTGTCGACGATGGCGACGGCCACGCCTTTGCCGCTGTAGACGTCGCGCACCTCGCGCGCGTTGCCCAACGCCAGGGCCTGGCGCATCATCGGCCTGAACGTCCGGACCGGCTCGATCGCGCGGACTATCGCGTGCTTCGCCAGGTTTTCGAGGCCTGAGCGCGTGACCTCACCGGAGAAAACGCCCGCGTTCTGCAGCAGGTGCCGCGCGGCGAACTCGCCCGGCCGCAGTGACATCAGGACGGAGGCCCGCCGGGCGGCGATCTGGGCCCGGAACTGGCCGACGGATTCGGCACGGCTCCAATCGAGCG
The DNA here is from genome assembly GCA_964346195.1 of uncultured Pirellulales bacterium. Classification (GTDB taxonomy): domain Bacteria; phylum Planctomycetota; class Phycisphaerae; order Sedimentisphaerales; family Anaerobacaceae; genus PLanc-01. The sequence continues at coordinate 8,176 of CAYFUB010000858.1, read as the reverse complement.
ATTCGCGCAACCCCACGGGCTCGTTGAGCGTAACGATCACCTTGACCTTCTCCCGGCCCTGGTCAAAGAGCCGATCGATCTGGTCGCGATTGTGGACGACGTCGCCGGCGGGGGCCGGGACGTGCGGCGCCGGCTGAATGTTCTCGCTGGCGATCGCCACGATGGGGTCCACCATCTGGTTCGGGTCGAGGGGCGGACCGATGTCGCTGTTCTTGATGGTCACGCTCGACGGCCGCAAGACAGGCTCGAACCCGGTGCCGATGGCGACCTGGGCGCCCTCGACGCCGAAGTTGTTCCAGATAATCGAATCGATGACCGTGGCGCTGCTGTTGTAGGAGACGTACAGACCGCCGCCGAAGCCGGCATTGTCTCCGAGAGCGCCGGTGACCTTGTTGTCGGTGATGGTGCAATTGGAGATGGTCGGCTCGGCGTACCAGTTGGCCGAGACGGCGCCGCCGTCGCGTCCGGCCCGGTTGCCGGTCAGCAGCGAGTTGTGCAGGCGCGGCGTAAACGCCTCCTCCAGGCGGGAGCCGCCGTAGTAAATGGCGCCGCCGGAGGCGCTCGCCTCGTTACCGCGGAAGATGCTGTTGGTCACTTCCAGCGGCGACGACATGGCGAACAGGGCGCCGCCCTGGCCGAACATGGCCCCGAGATCGTACGGCGAAACGATAAAGCCGATATTCGGGTCGTTCGGGTCCGGAATGATCTGCACGCCCGGATGCCCGTAGGCGGCCTTGTTACCGCTGAAGGTCGCCTCGTTGACGGTCCCCGTCGATTCCACCGAGTACACGGCGCCGCCGTGGTAGGCGTTGCAGTCGATGAATCGTGTGGACTCGACTTCGAGCTTCGAATCGTCGAGGTACAGGCCGCCGCCCACGGTGGCGTTGCAGTCGGTAATCGTGCAGTTGATGATCTTCGGGGACGCGTTTTCCTCGAAGGCCAGTGCCCCGCCGTAGCTGAGATACGGATCGTCCGGCGTCGGCGGGAAGCCGTCGGTGGGCGTGCCGGTCGGGAGGGTATTCGGGTCGAATTCCATGTCCGCGGAGCAGTTGGTGAACGTGCAGCCAATCAATTCCGGCTTGCAGCCGTAAGCGGCGTACAGAGCGCCGCCGAAGCACTCGATATTGATGCGCCGATTCGGCGTCCGAGTGAACTGGGGCAGGTTCGAACTGCCGCCGATGCCGCTGAGGCCGCCGTAGACGCGGTTGTTCTCGAACACGCAGTTGCGGAACTTCGGCGAACTCTCGAACTCGCAGTGGACCGCGCCGCCGTAGCCGCTGTACTTCCAGTACTCGCGGTAGACGCTGGTGAACGGCGCGACGAAGTCCACCATAGGCAGGCCGTCGGGACCGTAGAATGCCCACTCCCAGCCGTCCCACCAAATCCAGTCCGGAGCGTCGGCCCACCATCCTTCGTAGGAACCGATGCCGGTTTCCATGGAGTTCGCGTCCTCCCAGCTACCGCCCCTGCCGCCGTGGGCGCCCTGTGCACCGTCGCCACCGTCGCCGCCGTTGCCGCCCTGCGCGTAGCAGTCGATGAAGCGGCAATCCGTGAATTCCGGATTGCTGGCGTAGCCGCAGTAAACGGCGCCGCCGTAGGCGCCTCCGGCCCAGCCGCCGTCATAACCCGGCGTATGGCCCGACTCGCCGTTGGAACCGAGACCGCCGTCGCCGCCCAGGACCCAGCAGCCGGTGAACGTGCAGTTGTTCACCATCGGCGAGCCATTGAGGATCTCAATCGCACCGCCAGAGACACTGATGCCATTTTCGCCGTCATTGCCCGGCGGGGTTGGGAGAATCTGATCGCCGTCCGGCCCGCGGGCGCCCTGGACATAGCACTCATCGAAGATGCAATTGCGGATCGTCGGCGAGCAGTAGGAAACCATCATGTGGCTATGATTGAACGTGAGTCCTTCGATGATCGCCTCGGCGCCGGTCGTACGAACGTCAATCCAGACGTCGCGAATCACCGTAGCGGCGGCGGAATCCAGATCGTCCGGATGCTCGCCGGCGAGCGTGATGCCCTTGCGAATTCTGATAATCCCGGCCGGCGAGGCTCCAGTGCCCGCGTCCACGTGCGCCGAAGAAGAGCCTGGGAAGGCTGGGTTGTAGGTGCCGGTGGGCACGAGAACGACGTCGCCTTCGTTGGCCTCGTCGATCGCCCGCTGGATCGGCCCGTGTCCCGGACCGTCCGCGCGGATCGTCCTGGGCTTATTGAACTCCGCGATGACCACGCGGTCGAACCACAGCACGACCATGTTCTTGGCGTTCTGGGACGAATCGTCGTTCGTGCCCGTCCACCGCAGCAGGCGATAGTCCTTGTCGGCCGTGGCCGTCACATAAGCGATCGTGCCGGCATAATACGTGGCGCTCGCGGGCGCCACCTGTCCGTGGCCGCCCTCGACGCGGGCCGTCAGAGTGTACCGAGGCACCGTCGTCGCATCGGCATAATGGTAGCCAAGGTCCACGACACCGCTGTCCAGACCGTTGTCGGTCCGCGTGGTTCGGACGTCAAGCCCGTAGTCGGCGGCCGTGCCCTGGCCGTGATCGACCGCCGGACTGTCGCTGGACTGTCCCGCCGCCGTCTGGCTCAGGTAGAAGCCGCCCAGCGGTCCGGTCGCGAACAACGGATTGCCAATCAGGTTGGTCGTGTCCACTTCCGGGCCCGTCAACCGGCTGACGGCGCCGGAGACGCTGTCCTGCAGGCCGTAGTCACCGTCCGGGTTGGCGTCGAACAGGCAGAAGGTGACGGAGGTCTTGTCGTCCAAGTCCACGGACGCGATCGCGCGGTGGTTGTTCTTCTGGAAGATCGAGTTCGTGATCGTGATGTCGGCGCTCCAGTCGCAGTACACGGCGCCGCCGAGACTCTCGGCGGTGTTCCGGACGAACGTGCAATTCTCGACCTTCGGCGTGGCGCACGCCGAGCAGGCGATGCCGCCGCCGTACTTGTTGGCGGAGTTGCCGGCAAGCAGGCAGTTGCGGACCACGTGCGAGACGAACCCGCCAAAGAAGCTGATGGCGCCGCCGGAACCGTTGACGCCCTCGCTCTGGTTGTCGGTCAGTTGACTGTTCGCCACGAGGGCATTGGTATCGGCGAAGAACAGGGCGCCACCGGTATCGATGCCGGTGCCCAAATCGGGCAGTCGGGTGACCGCAGGGCGCAACTCTCTATATGCGTAGAGCGCGCCGTAGCCGGGGTCGATGACCGTATTGATGCTGCTGGCGCCGACGGCCCGGTTGCCGTGGATGAGCGTGTGATTCAGGGTCACCGTGCTGGTGACCGCCGTCATGGCACCGCCGTTCTTGGCCGTATTGTTGATGAAGTCGCAATCCGTCAGGACCGCGTTGACGTCATTGAAGTACATGCCGCCGCCCAGACCGTTGAAGCCGACATAGGCCCGGTTATTCGCAAAGCTGCATCGCGTGAAGTCCAGCTTCAGAACCGCCACGCCGGTCGGATAGCCGTTGTCATAGTAGGCGTCGAAAGCGCCGCCGCGATTCTCGGCTTCGTTGCCGCCGAACACGCAATTCGTGAACGCAGCACTTGACTTTGTCCGGACGGCGCCGCCCTGATCCATCGCCAAGTTGCCGTGGAAGGCGGTGTCCGTCACGTTGACAGCGGTGCAGTCCGGACCGATGTTGAGGGCCGCGCCCTCAAAGACCCTCTCCGTGACATCGTAGTTGCGGATGTCGGCAAGGACTAAGAAGAGCGGTCTGCCGCTGGGGTCGAACATTATAATGGGGTAGACGCGTACTTCCTGCGGGTCGCCGACGAAGGTGTACGAGGTCGTGCTGCCGCTGTAGCCCATGTAGTCGGTGCCGACGCGTTCTTCCACCTCGTTACCGACGAATCGGCTGTCGTTGACATCCACGTCACACCGGCCGGCGACATAGATCGCACCGCCGTGGTTGTCTATGAACTCGCAGCGGTCCACGTCGAGGATGACGCCCGCCTGCGCATACACCGCGCCGCCCTTGGCGTCGACGTGAATCTCGGAGTTGCGGTAATACTCATCGGTAGCCGCGAATCCCTCAAAGGACTGGTTGCTCTCGAAGACGGTGTCCTGAATGTCCGCTTTCGTGCCGGTGGCGTAGAAGATGGCGCCGCCGCCGATTTGGCCGAAGTGGGCCATGGGTCCAAGGGCGCCGCGGCCGGCAGGCCCATACGGGGACGGCAACGCGTTGCCGGTGCCTGCCGCGCCGGGAGCGCCGGCAACGCCCGAGCGGGCAATGTTGTTCACGAATTGGCAGCGCCGGATAATGGGCGAGCTCTGCTGGTCGCAGTAGATGGCACCGCCGCGGCCGTCGCCGCGTGCCTCGCCGCCATCGCCGCCCCAGCTTTCCATACCGCTGCCGTTGCCGCCGTTACCGCCGAGACCGGCGATGCCGCCATACGCGGCGTTGTCCTTGAACGTACAGCCGATCAGTTGCGGCCGACTGCCACCGAGAACCGCCATGGCGCCGCCGTAGCCGTTGCCGGACCCCATGCCGCCATGACCGCCCCACTCGCCGTCGCTGGTGCTTCCTTCGTTGTCCACAAAGGGCTGGATATAGGTCCAATTGTCGGGAGGCGGCGGACTGGTGCTTATACCCGGGGCTCCGTTTCCACCGTGGGCGCCGGTCGCTACGCAGTTGGCAATCACGCAATTGCGGAATGTGGGCGAACTGTCGTTCTCACACAGGATACCGCCGGCGTAGGAATCGCCCATCGCATCGTCACCGCGTTCGGCACGGGGTCGCAGCGGAGGTCCCGGCCATAGGATTGGAGCCACGACTTCGTACGGATACGGAGTCGCCACCCCAAATCGTCCGTCCGCGGCCAAAGGCCCTCGAACGTAGCCGCCGCGAATCGTAAAGCCGGTAACCACGCTGTTGGCGTCCTCACCGCTGTGGAAGTGGAAGGCACGGCCCGGACTGGCCACGGTCGCTCCCACATCGATGATCGTGTTGGCCACGACCGCCGGATCGTTGGGATCGGTGGAAGTCAGCACGATCACCTTGCCCTGGAAATCGATGCCGGCCGAGGAGAACACCGGGTACGTCCCCTGGCTGACGACGATTTGCGCGCCGCCCGGGCCCGCCGCCATGATGGCATCTTCAATCGTCGCATAGTCCTGGGGCACCAGGAGGTTGTTGACGATGTCCCGCTCGAACTCGACGGTGACGAACCTGTTGCCCGTGTCCATGGTCACGGTGTTGGTGTTCTTGTTCCAGGCGGGGCTTCGGTCGGTGCCGATCCACTGCCGCACGCGGTAGCCGGAGTCAGGATGGGCGATCAGGGGCACGACCTGGAACTCGTGGTACGTGCCGCCGGCCGGCTCGACCGTGCCGTTGCCGATCACCGTGACGGTGAGCGTGTAGCGGCCCGCGCCGGGGTAGTGGAAGCCCATATCGACCCGGTCCTTGTCGCCGACGCCGTCGGTTCGGGTCGTGTACTTGTTCAGGCCGAGGACCGTGGAGGAGGTGTTTCCCGCATCCACGGCCGGACTGTCCTGGCTCTGGCCGGCCGCCGTCTGGCTGAGGAAGTACGACTGCACGAACAACGGGTCGAGGTCGAGGTTGCCGTTGAGCCAGTTGAGCGTTCGTCCCGGCAGGACGAGGACGCCGGCCTCGCCACCCTCGACGTCGCTGTAGCGCACGTTCAAAGTGGCCGGCCGCTGCATGTAGATGGGATCGCTCTTGTTGCCGATGGCGATCTGGTTGCCCCGCTGGCCGCGGTTGCCCCAGACAATGCTGTTGAGCAGCGTCGTGTTGCTCTCGTAGGAACAGAACAGACCGCCGCCGTAGCCGCGTTCCGGCAGGTTCGCATCGGCGGCCGCGTTCTCCACGATGGTGCAGTTCACGATCGTCGGGGTCGCGAACCAGTGGGAGGCGACGCCGCCGCCGCCGATCTGCGCGGAGTTGTCCTTCACGAGGCAGTTCTTCAGCGTCGGGAAGTGCGGGTCACCGCCGAAGAAGACGCCGCCGCCGGAGCCCTTCACGAGGTTGCCGGCGATAACGCAGTCTTCGATCAACGCGCCCGATGACAAGCAGCTCAGACCGCCGCCCGTGCCGGTATTGGTGTCGTTCGTCTGCGGCACGTCGGGCGGTATATACGGGTTGTTCGGATCGAACAGGGAGTTCGGATCGTTGGGGTCGGGCCACTGGTCCTGGGGCGGGTATGTGCTCGGGTCGCCCTGAACGGGCATGGGACCCGGAACCATCGTGATGTACTGCCCGCCCAGGGCCTGGTTGTCCCGGATGCTGCAGCGGGCGATTCGGGGCGACCCTTCGCTCCAGTACAGGCCGCCGCCTTCCTTGGCGGAGTTGTCGTGGATCAGGCAATCGAAGATATCGACCTCGGTGCCGGGGCCGTGCCAGTACAGGCCGCCGCCGTACGCCGCGGTGTTGCCGTTGAATTCACTGGTGCGTATCCTGATGGTGCTGCCGTTGTGCCATCTCAGGGTTTTGGCGTCAAGGATGCCGCCGCCGTATAGACCGCCGCCGTAAGCGCACGGATCCTGCGCCGCGTTGCCGGAGAACATAACGTTGTTGACATCGAGGTCGCAGTCAAACCAGCAGTGGATTCCGCCGCCGTCGACCGCCGCGGTGTTGTCCAGGTAATTGGACTCCTTGACGGTGAGGGAGCAATACGGATCGAAGGCCTGGCCGCCGCCGTTGAAACCGGTGACGTTGTTCGAGAGGGTGCAGCGCTCAAGCACCGTCGTGCAGCCTTCGGAATAGTACTCGCCGCCGCCGCTGTCGCGGTCGACCGCGTTGGAGTTCAGCGTGACAGCCGTCAGTTTCACCGTGCAGCCCCTGCTGTAGGCGACGGCGCCGCCGAAGTTCGACGTGATGCTCTCCTCAAAGGTACCGCCTATCCCTGCCGCACCATCGGTGCCATTGGCGCCGGCCGCGCCACCGGCACCGCCCGCGCCTTCCGGCTCGCCGTTTCCGCCGTCGCCGCCGTTGCCGCCCGCGCCGCCGTCGCTGCCGCCCGCGCCGCCCGCGCCGCCGGCACCGCCCGCATAGGAATTCTGGGCGGCCGGATTGTATACGGCATGGCTGCGGCCGATCGCTGTATCCGAGATCTCGATCTCGCAGTTCTCACCGAAGAAGATGGCGCCGCCCCAGGACCGCGCGCCGTTCTTGCCCATGTTGCCGCCGTTGCCGCCGACACCGCCGTTGCCGCCCACGCCGTCCGTGCCATCCGCGCCGGCTTCGCCTTCCGGCTCCCCGCTGCCACCGGCGCCGCCAAGACCGGCAGTGCCGCCATTGCCCGCGTTGCCGCCCGCGCCGCCCGCGCCACCATAATTCCCAATGCCCTGAATGGTGCTGGCATCGACGATGGTGCAGTACCTGATAATGGGCTTGCAGTTGGGTCCGAAGTACATGGCGCCGCCCAGCGCTTCGCCGCCGTCGCCGCCGTCGCCGCCCCGGCCGCCGTTGCCACCGAGGCCGCCGGCACCACCGAGGCCGCCGGCGCCGCCGGCGCCGCCCGGTCCCTGCGGACCGTCATTGAGCCCCGGGCCCCCGTTCTGGCCCTGCTGGCCGTCCTGACCATCACTGCCGTCACCACCGTCGCCGCCGTTCTGGCCCTGGCCGCCGAAACCGCCGTTGCCGCCGACGGCATTGCAGTCCACAATCGTACAATGCAGAATCAGTGGCGCGCTGTCGGCGTCGAAGTACAGAGCGCCGCCGTAGCCGTGGCCGCCGCGACCGCCCTTGTAACCATCTGCACCTGCCGTGCCGTCCGGACCGGGGGCGCCGTCATCACCCGGCAGCCCCGCCTCGCCGGCCACGCCGGCCGCATTGGGATCCGCGGGGTAATTCGGGTCGTTGGGATCGTCGGGATACTCCGGCGGATCCGGCAACTGATCGAGCGCGTCCGGGGGATCCGCCGGGGCCGGCGGGGCCGGGAACGTTGGCTGATTGAAGCTCGCATCCTCGCCGGGCTGGCCACGGGCCTGACAATTCTCGATAACCAGATTGGACAAGGTGGGACTGCTGCCGCTGAGACAGGCGACGGCGCCGCCAAACGCATCGACGCCATTGGCGCCCGTGTTGCCGCCGGCGGGTGCGTCCGGGTTAGCCGCGCTCGAACCGGTGCCGTTGCGGATCGTGAAACCGTCCACCACCGAATCGAGTCCCTCGCCACTCTGGAAGATGAACGCCCGGCTCCGACCCCCGCAGTCGAT
>CAYFUB010000857.1:0-5217 GCA_964346195.1 uncultured Pirellulales bacterium | reverse complement strand
ATGTTTTCGCGATAGGTCCCGCTCTCGACGAGGATCGAGCTTCCCGCGGCGGCGACCTCGATGGCTTCCTGGATGTTATCGAAGGGATGTTCGGCGGTCCCGTTCTCGTGGGGGTCGCTCCTCGTCGGGTCGCCCGGCCCCGGGTCGGCGGGCGCATCATCGTCCACATGGAGGACCTCCAGCACACTCACGAAGTTCGCACACACCTGGTGGTCCTGATCCATTGGGAGCAATGTGGGATTCGCACGGCTGAAGTAAGTTCCTGAGAATTCCGCAAACGCAAAGCCGGGATCGGCTTTGGCGGTAATGCTGACAGCTTCCATGTACTCATATATAAATTGTCCTTCGCCGGGCGTCATCACGGATCCTCCTGTCCCAGAGGAGATGGACAGGTAGAGCGGGGTGCAGGGCGGGTGGGTGAGGTCTATGCCGGGATTGTTTTCTAGGATTTGTGGGATGTACACATTGCAGGCTTTCTCGTTTATCGGGTTGTGGTCCAACCGCAGGCAGGAAAGACACGTCAGGTTGCTCAAGGGTGAGATGTCGCTGACCTGATTCGTTTGGAGATTCACATGTGTCAGTTTGCCCAGTCCGGCTAGGGGGCCGATATCACTGATTTGGTTGTCACGAAGATCCAGGTGCTCCAAGTTGCTCAATCCGGACAAAGGGGAAAGATCGCTGATCTGATTGATGCGAAGAACCAGGGTTTGCAGACCACTGAGTCCGGCTACGGCAGAGATGTCGCCAATTAGATTATTGTGGATATCCAGATGGTACAAGTTGGTGAGCCCGGCGACAACTGACATGTCACCGATCTGGTTATTGTTGAGGACGATCTTCTCCAGATTGGTCAGGCCGGACAGGACCGAAATATCCCCAATCTCATTCTCGGTGGCCTCCAACGTCACCAGGTTGGTGGCATACTCCAGACCTGTCAGGCTGGTGATCCCCTTGCCGTTTGCCGTGAGGGAGACCAACCCGAGCATGTCGGCGGGCGTGGGATCTGATATCCACAGCTCATCTTCTACAGCGGCCTTCAGTCTTGCATCGGCGAAGTACACCGGATCCTCTGCCCATGCGCAACCGATCAGATGTAGGAATAACACCGAGGCAAACAACGCTCGCTCCATCAAATCCTCCTACCCATCAGGCCTCCTGAGAACTGGTCAATCTAAATATCCTCTTTGGATATTTAATTATACCACCCGTGTCTCGGGTTTCAAGAAGAATCTGCCGTGGCGACACACGTTTCACTGCGACACGACAGGCAAATGGCTCATGCTGGCCTGGGTCGTGCCGCTGTAGGCACCCATGTTGATGCGGTCGCCGTTGGGGGCCGGCTCGTGCCCCACCGGACTGGTGCGAAGGCCGGCGTCGATGCAGGGGCTGGTCGCCTCATCTTCGACCCAGCTCTGTGTCTCCGGGTCCCAGCGGCCGGCCTGAGATTTCAGATGGTAATCTCCGGGAATCAAGATTGTCTGGGGGTCTTCGGGCCCAAGGGGCTGGCTGGGGTCCTCGGGATTCACCCAGATGCCGGGTCGGGCGAACAGCGGGTCCTTGTGGATGTTGCCCCAGTCCGCCCACCAGCCGCGGACGCCGCAGTAACGAATATCCGGCTTGCTGGTACCGGCGGCGAGGACCTCATACAGTCCGGCATTCCAGAGAATCGAGTCCAGCACGGTCACATTGCTGTCGAGCAACGTCAGGGTCGCGCCCAGTGTTCCGGCGTAATTGTCGGCGATGGTGCAGTTGGCCAGCACGGCCTGGCTGTCCACGCAGTAGATGACCGCCCCGGCCGGGTCGGTGGAGCGGTTGCCGACGATCAGGCAGTGCGTGAGGGTCGGGCTGGCCCCGTCGCAGAGGATGGCCCCGGCCGGCTGACCCTTACCTGCGGTGATGACAAAGCCCGTCAACGTGCAGGCCAGGCCTTCACCGCTGTTGAAGCGTACGACCGGCCCGGCGCCGGTGCCCTCGATCACAGGGTAAGGGGCGCTCGTGGGATCGTTCGGGTCCATGGCCATCAGGTGGATGTCCTTGCCGAGCAGGTCGATGTCCTCGCGGTATATGCCGGAATGAACGATGATCGTAGCCCCCTCGGCGGCCACCTCAATGGCCTTCCGGATGCTGTCGAGCGGATGCTCCGGCGTGCCGTTTTCCCGAGGATCGCTCCGCGCCGGATCTCCGGGCGAGGAATCGCCGGCGGCATCATCGTCTACATGGAGGACATCCAGCGTGCTCAGGAAGTTGGCCTGAATCCGGTGGTCCTGGTCCATCCGGATGCACGCAGGATTCTTCGGCGTAGAATAAGTGCCGGACCACCCGGCGAATACGAAGCCGGGGTCGGCCTCCGCCGTTACGAAGACGGATTCCAGGTTGCCGTGGATAAACTCGCCTTCGCCCGGATCCGTTACGCGTCCTCCGATCCCGGATGAGATCACGATGCGCCCGAGGAAACGGGAGTCGTACTTGAAGCGTATGTCCAGGTTATTGGCGGTGATCAGAGGAATGTAGACGTCGTAGGCCTCATCATTCAAGGGGTTGTTACGCAGATCGAGATGCTGCAGAGATGTCATACCGGACAGAGCCGAGATGTCGCTGACCTGATTGTACTCAAGCAGAAGCGTATCGAGGGTGGTTAATCCAGACACAGGCGAGACATCGCTAACCTGGTTCCGCTGGGCATCCAGGTGTCGAAGGTTGCTCAGTCCGGACACCGCGGAAATGTCACTGACTTGGTTCCTATGGAAGATCAGCGTTTCCAGTTTATCCAGAGCCGAAACAGGTGAGATATCGCTGATCTGATTCCCATGAACGTCCAGGTACTGCAGATTGCTCAGACCGGACAAGACCGAGATATCGCTGATTCCGCAGATGGTAATGTGGAGCGTCTCTAGATTGTCCAGTCCGCCTATGACTGCAATGTCACCCAGCGGGTTCGATCGAAGCCACAGTTCCTGGAGATTCACAGCGTACTCAAGTCCCGTGAGATCCGCCACTCCGTTGTCGAGGCATAGCAGCTTTGTCAGGTCGAGCATGTCTGTCGGTGTTGGGTCCGATATCCACAGCGTGTTTTCCACGGCAGCTTTCAGCGCCGCGTCTGGGATATAGACTGGCTCCTCGGTCAATACCTGGCCCGTGAGAAGCAACGGCAACACCAGCGACTGCAATAGTCTGTTCATGACCATACCCTCCCAGAAAGGCTCTTTAGACAGATGACAGCCGGGTCCCTGCATCACGTTGTCCGATCCGCTGTTGGGACGACGATACCGACTGACCACAGAATGCACTGCCAGCATGACAGTTTGCCATATCCGTAACGGTCGCGGCCGTCCGGCAGCCGCACGGGCACACCAGGCAGACGTCCGCCACATCCGGCCAATCCTTTGCCACAGCAACATGACCCAGATGTGTATGGCCGTTCTCCGGTACTCGCCTTTCCTGTATACTTATTGTCCTGAATCGGATTTGCCGGCCTCCGACGTGCCGCCGTAGACGCCCAGGTTGATGATCCCGCCGTGCGGGGCCGGCTCACGCGCGGCGGCACTGGCCGGGTCGCCGGCGTCGATACATGAACTGGTCATTTTGTCCAATACCCATTCCTGGCTGGTAGGCTCCCACCGGCCGGTTCGCGACTGTAGATGATAGTCCCCCATCACCCAGAGGGCATCACCATCCGTCGGCCCCAGGACCACGTGCGGGTTGCTCCGGTCGACCCAGCGGCCCGCGCGGGCAAATAGCGGATCGGCCTTGATGTTCCCCGATTCTGCCCACGCCTCAGGAATGTCGCTGTAGCTGATGGATAGTTCGGCGCCGTCGTCTGCGACGAACTCCCTGTTCGTGGTACTCCAGCAATCGTACGTATTGTTCCAGAAGATCGAGTTTGTGATAAGAACTTTGCTGTTGAGAGCACGAAATCCGCCGCCGCACGTGCTTGTGTGATTGTCGGTGATCGTGCAATTGACGAAGACGGCATTGCTGTCCGCACAGTATACCACGCACGCATCCGGGCCCTCGGGGCGGTTGCCGGCGACCAGACAATTGGCAATCATCAGATTGGCACGGGAGCAGTAGATCACCCCTGAACACCGGCTCTCAGCCCCTGTGATGACAAATCCGACTAGCGCGCAATCCCGTCCCTCGCCGCCAACACGCACAACCGGACCGCCGTAAGCGGCGTCGACCACCGGCCAGGCAGTCACGTCAGGATCGTTCGGGTCCCTTCCTGTCAGTTGGATATTCTTACCGAGAAAGTCGATATTCTCGCGATACGTCCCCGGGCGCACCACAATCGTCGCGCCGTCGCCTGCTACCGCGATGGCTTCCTGAATCCTGTCGAAAGGATACTCTCGCGTGCCGTTCTCACCCGGACTACGGACCTCTGCGTGGGTGGCGGCGGCATCATTCGGTGCATCATCGTCGACATACAGAACGCTCAATACACTCTCGAACTTCGCCTCTACTCGGTGATCGGTCTCCAGCTTGAAACAAGCAGGATTGGCCTTCGTGCTGAAGCTGCCGGAGAAGCCGACGAACACAAAGCAGGGATCGGCGCTGGCTTCGAGCAATACGGGCTGCCCATCGCTGCATATGAATTCCCCTTCCCCCGGTTGCGTCACCGATCCTCCCGGCGTGGATGAGATTGTCAGGCGGTAGGGGCCGCGATCATGCTTGACGTTCATGCCCGCGTTCTGTGCGATCATTTGGGGGATGTAAGTCTGGTAGGATTCCTCGCTCAGGGGATTCTCGCGCAAATCGAGTTCTTCCAGGGATGTCAGCGCCAAAAGAGGTGAGACATCAGAGACTTGATTGTCGAATAGAATGAGCTCGCGCAGATTCGTCAGACCCGAGAGCGCTGAAACGTCGCTGATCTGATTATCATCCAGATTCAGGTAATACAAACTCGTCAGTCCGGACAAAGGCGACAGGTCGCTCACCCAATTCCGATGTAGAACCAGGGATTCCAGATTGGTTAAAGCCGACAGGGGAGAGATATCTCTGAGACTATTGAATCGAAGCCACAATGTTTGCAGATTCACGGCATATTCAAGACCGGATAAATCTGTGATTTCAAGCGAACCGGCCTGCAGCGACGTCAGTTCCAGCATATCCGTGGGCGTCGGATCCGAGACCCACAGTTCGTCCTCTACGGCCGCTTTGAGCCGGGGGTCCCCGAAATGGACCGGCTCTTCCGCCCGCACGGAGGGGGCCCAAAATGAC
>CAYFUB010000856.1:0-6580 GCA_964346195.1 uncultured Pirellulales bacterium | reverse complement strand
AATCTCCAGGACGGCCAGGTGCTCGGCTTCTTCGGTTTCGGGGCCTCGGCCCACATTCTCATCCAGGTGGCCAGACACAAGTCTCCGCGCTCGCGCATTTTCGTCTTCACGCGCCCCGGCCAGAAGGGGCATCAGAAGTTGGCGAAGAAGCTCGGCGCCGACTGGGTCGGCACGACGGGCGACGACCCGCCTGCCGGCCTGCACGCCGCCATCGATACGACTCCGGCGTGGACGCCTATCGTCGAGGCCCTGCGGGTTCTCCAACCCGGCGGTCGCCTGGTCATCAACGCTATCCGTAAAGAACCCCGCGACAAGGACGCCCTGTTGCGGCTGGACTATCAGATGCACCTGTGGCGCGAAAAGGAAATCAAGACGGTGGCCAACGTCACCCGGCAGGACGCCCGCGAATTTCTGCCGCTGGCCGCCGAAGTACCTATAGAGCCGCAGATTCAGGAGTTCCCCCTGGAGCAGGCCAACGAGGCCCTGCTGCTGGTCAAGCAGGGCAAGACGCAGGGAGCCGCGGTATTGAGAATCTCCGAGCCGACCTCCTGACAGATCGGGCTTTCTCGAGAATCTGCGACCCGGTAAGTTTTTCTCGCCGAATTACGTGATTTCCCTTATTGACAGCCGCCCGCCAGCCCGATAGCCTCAGCCCCGACAATTCCTGGTAGAGCATCATCGATAAGATTGTTCGCGGCCAGCTTCTGACGCGCACCTCTACTGTGATCTCACCCCGCTGGCCACGGGAGGACTGTCGGATGAGGATGCGCTGCACTCCACCGTTCTGGTAGCCAGGCTACACCCAGGAGCGAAGTGAATTCATCATTTGCCGGAGTCCTCGGGTACCGTGGAGCGAGAAAGCTGTTTTGTCGTGGATGACAGAATCAAGCTCCTCTTCTCGCCTCTTACAAGGAGAATACCATGAACATGCCACGGAGAGTAATGTTCGCGCGCAACAGAGCCGACCGGACCCGTCCGGCCACGCGCCGGGGCCCGGGACCGCAGCAGGCGATATGGAGTCGGCCGGTCGCGGCGACGATGATCGTATTCGTGTTCGCGGCTGAGCTTGCACTCACCTCGGAGGCCTTCAGCTACACCAAGAGCGTAATCACTCCCCATCGCCAACAACAGGAAGGGAATTGGTGCGGTCCTGCATGCGCCCAAATGATCCTGGAGTGCGACACGATCGTCAGCGCACCCGGTCGCAGGGGAGCAGACTACCCAAGCGGGGCCATAGAACAAATACAGCAGGTCCTCTGGAATTTCATCCAGGCTCATAACACCGCCAGTTGGCATACTGATGCAGACGGATTGGAGGCCGCCCTGGACCACTATGATACGACTGGCATGTATGTCCAATATGCAGAGAATGATGCGGCATGGTCGTGCAAGAAGCTTGCCTGGACAATCGAGCATTATGACGTTCCCCCTGCCATCCTGGTCAGCAGCGGGTATCACTGGAACGTCGTGTACCGGCTCGATACAAGCACGGTGCCGACACCCACCGACGCCTATAGTATCAACGGATTCAACTGCCTAGACCCGACGTATGCCACGGGCTCCCTCGGGGCAGACACGTACCGCGCCTACGACGCGTTCATCTGTCACTTCAACCCGGTCAGCGCTGCTCTGACTGGTTCGTGGGATGATCTGAGGGTCAGCGTCTGCGATCCTGATATCGTGACCCCCGATCTGATCGTCGGCCCTCCGCTACAACCGGGCGATGTAATGAGCGCCGACGCAGCAGTGGCTGCCGCACAGACGGCCATTCGGGAACATGGACTGCAACAGCTTCCCGGCTTTGCCGAGGCTCTGGACGGAGCCGAACTCGCCCAGCCCGTCCTGGTCCACTGGCCCTCCTGTGACGTCGGCCCCTGCTATTGCATACCTGTGACTCGGCTCGGAGGAGAAAGAGGATGGCTCCTTACGGCCGTGGTCACGGTCCACGGCGCCACGGGGCAGTTGATGGAGGCAACGTATGGCGCTGAACCCTTCGCGCCGGAACTGGACCTCTTCTACGATGAGTTGACCTATCCGTTTACCACACGGGAATCATCGGCCTGCGCGGGCTTCGCCACGCCGGCACCTAGCATCTTACCGCCTCCCGGACGAGAACCGATCAAGATCAATTTCCAGCCCGAAGACGCGGTCGTGCCCTATGGATGTCTGCCCGATTTCGGACACCCTTTCGCAGATCGGGGCAACGGCTACAGCTACGGCTGGAACGCGCCGAATTACGAGACTCGTGACCGGAACGCTCACCCTGATCAGCGATACGACACACTAAACCATATGCAGAAACCATCGAATCCACATGCGATATGGCAAATCGCCCTGCCCAATGGCAGTTACGATGTGCTTGTCCTCTGCGGCGATCCGTCATACAGCGACCAAACGAACCACCTCCACGTAAACGGCCAGCCACTGCGGGACCCGGATGAATGGCCCGGCGGTGACAATGCAGGTTCAGACTTCGACGTGTTTGAGTTGAGGGCGCAGGTAACCGAAGGCCTCCTGACCGTCGAGCCGGAGGCGGATGCCAATAATGCCAAGATCTGCTTCGTGAAGATCACGCCGGCTGCGCCTGGCCCCGCGACCTACCCGCAGGAGCTTATCGGCGTTGACATTGGCGGACCTGAGCCGATGGGGAGCGTCGAGTTGTGTCCCCAGGAACTCTGCCAATGGGCCATCACGGCCGGTGGGGCGGACATCTGGGGTACGACCGACCAGTTCTATTACGCACAAGCACAAGACGTAAATACGGGTGGCCCTCTGCGAATCCTGGGGGATTTCACCGCAGTCGTCAGAGTCAAGAGCATGGAGCCGGCCGCCGCCACCCATGGTTGGGCCAAGGCCGGCATTATGGTCCGAGAGAGCCTCGATCCCGCCTCGGCACACACGATGGTCGTGCGTACACCCGGCAATGGCGTGGCGCTCCAGGGCCGTGACACCACACATGAGGAATCCTGGCACGAACCGCTGGGCGGCAACTATGGGCCCGGGGACACGGTCTGGTTGCGCCTGGATCGGGTTGGCCGCACCTTCACTGCCTCCTATTTCGTCGGCGGCAGCACGCCGCCAGTCCTGTGGGCGGGTACGACTTCTCGCGATTCGCCGTTGTCCGACGACGTCCTGATTGGGCTGGCCACGACCTCACACAGTCAAGGGGTGCCGGTCACGGCGGAATACGCCGATTTCAGCATCGGACCGGTCATGGGCGGTGGCGGCGGTGCCGCGCCCCAATGGGGGGTGTGGACATCTTTGGGCACACCTCTGCCTCCGGCGCCGAGCGCGCCGGCATGGGACGGCGCCGAGGCGATTGCTGTGGGTCGGCGTAAGGACCGGCTCGAACTCTTTGCCGTCGCCACTGATGGGAACTTGTGGTATCGGTCGCAGGCTCAGGCGAATTCCTCTAATTGGGCCACGTGGCAGAAGATTGGGCAGCCAAGTGCCGCCGGGCTGCGACCAGTGCTTGAAGCAGTGAGGCGCACGGACGGTGAACTGGATGTCTTTGTGCTCGCCTTTGACAACACCGTTCGTCGTGTGCGCCGGAACTCGAACTTGTCGTGGGCCTGGGATAGCCTGGGGAAGCCCTCTGTACCCTCGGGCACGCGCAACGTGACCACCATGGCTGTGGGACAGTATCAGGACGGGCGATTGGTGGTGTTCGCCATCGACCAGGAAGGTCAGGCTCTCTGGTATCGCAGGCAACTGTCAGCAAACGGGCCATGGGCTGCCATTTGGGCCGAATTAGGCAAACCTACAGGTGTAGACCTGTTTACCGTCACCGTCGGCCGAAACAGCGACGGCCGGCTGGAGGTCTTCGCTGGCGGCAGCAAACCCCAGCCAGGTGAGTTCGGCTCCTCGGATGGCAAGATATGGTGGCGCTGGGAGAATCAGGTCGGTGGTTCCTGGAACGTGTGGACAGAAATGGGAACGAATCTGCCGGCCATGAAGTTCGCGCCCGACCCCGTTGTTGGCCAGAACAAGGATGGGCGAATGGAGATCTTCACGGTGGGTAACAGTGGCACGCTTTGGCACCGCTTCCAGGTCACGCCAAGTGGGGGATGGTCGATTTGGAAGAGCGAGTCACGGCCCAGTGGTTGGCAGCTTCTCACGCCCCTTGCCGTCGGCAGCTATGCAGATGGGCGACTGGAGTTGGTCACACTCGGGATCACGGGGACCGGGCCCAGCAGCACAATTCATCCCTGGCACAGGTGGCACATATACCCGAACGGTGCTGCGTGGAGCAACTGGTCCAAGTTGGGCTCACTAAAGGCCAATGAGAGCCTGGCAACCATGGTCATTGGGGAAAACAACAACGGTTTGCTTGAGGTCTTTGGGATCGTCTCTGAAGATAAGACAGTCCGACACATCAGGCAACTGCCATAACGGACCGTCGAACGAGAGCCAGTCTGAGAAGGAATGTACGCAGCCGCGAATGACGCTTGGCCGACAACGGAATGGCAGCGTCCAGACGGTGACGTCCGGCCGTACCGCCCGAATCTGGCAGTCTGCGATTGGGCGGCTTACAGAGCAACGTTGCGTGACCCGAAGACGCCGGGGAGGCCACGCCGACAGATGTGGTCCTTTCCGCCGTGCAGCGGTGGCGCGTCAGAAACAGCATAGGGCCGGGAGTTCGGCTGCTCCCCGGGCCCCCGGCCCACACATGCCGCCGGCATGGGCTATAGACGTATCACGTGACTGCCAAAGAGCCGATCCGGTTGCGGATTCAGGAGTAGCCCGACGAGGCTATGGTACTGGTCGGGCAAGATAGTACGGCGCGACGAGAATCTTCGAACCAGCCTCATGAGCCTCCGGGGCCCCAGTCGACCGCTTCCCTAATTCCAGACACGACTATCTTGCTGCGCGCAACTCGGGAGACGCTTCTTTCTTGCACTGGTTCGGACACAGGTGCTCCCGTGCGCCGGCGGCTCGGGCGAATTCCACGTCGCACGGCAGGTCGCCGGCGGCGCAGGATCACTGCGTCCATCGCTATCGCGGCAGTGCCGTGTCCCGTGAAGTACGAGAGACCACGTGCATTTGCCCGCTCGTCGTATTCAGCAGCCATTCCTTCGCACGGCCTTGCCGCGCGCAGGCCGCTGAGACTGCCTCAAGACCGCCCCTGACCCGACGTATCAGATGCCGGCATCTCCACGTACCGGTTGCCCCAACCGATGAGCAATGCAGCGGCCATGAGAGCGGCTGTACCCACGGCGCCGGTGATAATCGGGTCGAAGCCGGGCTGGGCCCACTCCCAGCGTGGACGCAAGTCGCGCGCGAACGTGCCCCAACTGATCACAGCGATGCTCACGCCGACGGAGACCAAACCCTGCCGGAGCGAAAGGCGGATGCGCAGCAGACTCAAGAGGAACAATCCCAGGATTCCTCCGCCGAAGATACCCGAGATCTGCCACCAGATGTCCAGTGCACTGCGGCCGGCCCGAACGACCAGGAGGGCAAACCCGGTGCCAATCACGCCCCACAGAACGGTCACGCCACGAAGAAACAGGAGGCTGGCCCGCTCGCTGACTTGGGGATTGACGTGCCGTCGGTAGAAATCCAGCAGAAGAACCGTGGCTGAGCAGTTGAGGGCCGAGTCGACCGTGCTCATGGCCGCGGCGACGATGGCCGCCAGGATCAGCCCCTTGAGCCCGACCGGCAGTTGGGTCGCAATGAAATACGGAAAGACTTCGTCGCTTTTGGTGATATTCTGGCCCAGTTCGTGCTCCGCGCCCGAATAGAAAGCAAACAGGGCCGTGCCGATGTACAGAAAGACCGCGGTGAGCGGGATGTAGATCAGCATGGCAATCCAGACCGACCGCCGCGCCTCGCGCTCCGTCGGCACGGAAGAGTACTTCTGCACGTAATTCTGGTCGGCCATCAGGTTGCGCAGGTTTTCCGTGATGCCGTAGATAATCATCACCCAGACCGTTCGTGATGCCAGCGAGGGTTTCAGGCTGCCCAGACTGAACTTGTCGGCCCGCAAAGCCGATTCGATCAGGGGCTCGGGACCGGAGAAGATGGCGACCGAGAGACTGACGGCACAGAAAACGATGCCGGCAATCATCACGAGCGACTGCATCACGTCGGTCCAGATAACGGCTTCCATCCCGCCAAGAAGAGTGTAGATGATCGTGATGGCGCCGATGACGATAATAATCGCGGCGATATTCCACGGCACGAACGTGCTGATGAGCAGACCGACGAGATACAGGATCATCGCCGTTCGGCCGATCATCAACAGCAGAAAAGAAAGGGCCGCGTAGGTCCTGCCCCAGCCTCCCAGCCTGTTCTCCAGGAACTCGTAGACGGAGACAAGTTGCTGCTGGCGGTAATATGGAATCGCGTATCTGGACACGACCCAGGCGACAGGCACAATACAAAGCGAGAAGATGAAGGGATGCCAGTTGAATTCGTACGCCTGGCCGGGAGTGGCGATGTAGGAGATGCTGCTGGTATAGGCGCTCATGACGGCCAGTCCGGCGGCCCAGGCGGGAATCGTGCGGTCGGCCACCATGAACTGTTGCGCCGTGCGGCACTTGCGCTGATAATACAGGCCCAGGCCGATCAGCGTGGC
>CAYFUB010000855.1:0-2446 GCA_964346195.1 uncultured Pirellulales bacterium | reverse complement strand
TCGTGGATGCCGCGAACCCGCAGGATGGCGGGCTCGCCTTCGTGAAGATTCGCTACCGGTTGGCGCTCGCCGCGATAGCCGAGAATACGGCTCCCGAGCAGCGGGAGCTTTGGCTCGGCCTGCGGCAGTACCTGGACCTCGATACCGGCCGGTTCGTCGATGTCGCGCCGGGCGAGGCGACCGACCCCAACATCCTCATGTCCCGCGGCGTTGACCTGTACCTGACCGTTGAACCTTTCACAGCGAATGGGCCTTCCGTCGCTCAAATCCAATCGCTCCAACTGGAATTCGCCCCCGCACCTGCCCGGCTATACCTGCAAGAGATCGCAGCCGACCAAGTCCGTGAAGCGCTGCAGATGGCGGTCAGACAGCTCGACAAGCCGAAGCGGGTAACCGCCCACGTCGCCGAGTGCACCTATGCTTTTCGGACGGTTGAAGGCACCGCGGGCGTGTTCCGAGTCATCTGGGCCAGGAATATGGATGTGCCGCCGTGCACGCTCCAGTACAGGCTCATACCCGAGCTCGACATTCCAGGCGCGGCGTTCCCTTGGGGCGCTCCGGCTGAGGGCCGTCAGTGTCGTCTGCGGGCACCCCAGCGTGCGTGGCGTGCCGACGAGACAGCGACGTTATCGCTCGACGTTCGGAACCAGGGCAAAGAAGCCTTGCACTTCCTTCCTGTGGCTGCGGCACAGTGCGAGCTGGAGGTTGACGGCGCCTGGTATGGCTGGGCCGAACCATTGGTGATAGGCACTCCCGTCCGAGTCCTCGAGCCTGGGACCGAATTGAACGACGCACTCGACATACGATTGACGGATTCGTGGGCCCTTCCGGCCGACGGGGTGCCTCTGACGTTCGCGCCCGGCATGGCGCCGCGGTGGGGCCGGCGCCTGGTGCTCGCTCCCGGCCGTCACGCGGTCCGCGTGCGGTTCTATGCGAGTGAGAACCGCCTTTCTCCGGACGCACAGGGACTGTCCGTAATCAGCAACCCTGTTGAAATCGCTATCCTATCTCCAGAAGAATCCGCTTCCGAAGGCGCCCTGGTCGGACCCGCCGAGAAGGTTGGCGAGTCAGCGGACGACGGTGACGAGAAGCTCTTCAGCGTTTACGGCACGGTGACGGACCCATGCGACCGACCGATGGCCGGTGTGGAAGTGACCGCGCACTGCGGCTTTGCCACCCTCATGGCGACGGGACGGGCCGTCACGGATGAAGCCGGCCGATACACACTCCACTTCAAGCCGGGGATTCTCAGCCGTGAGGTGATGCTCCAGGCCGCTACCATCTGTGCCCGCAAGGTCGGCTTCTACGAAGCGAGCCTCTGCCGCCAGGGCCATCTGGCGATGGCCGGCCGGATGCCGAGCGGTCCGGAGCAGCAACGCATCGCGCACTACGTCGGCGTGGTCCTGCCCAACCAACCGCACGAGCTAAACTTCGTCATGCGCCCCGCCGCGCGGATCGAGGGTGAGCTGGTCGACGCACGCGGCAAGCCGCTGCCGGGCCGAACATTGGTGCTTACCGGCGAGGAACTGTATCCATCGACGAGCGCTCTGGCGTCCGTCGAAACGGACCAGGACGGGGCCTTTGTCATCGAGAGTGTCCCGCTCGAATCCTTCTGGTTCGAGTACGGCCACCGGCCGCCCGTGAGAAGCGCAAGCATGCCTTTCAGCATTCCCGGCACCTGGCCAATCAGACTGAAGTACGACGAGTCCGCGCCGAGGACTCCAAGGCTCATGATTGTCAACCTGCGACAGCCGCCCCCGGTGCCCGGTCCGCTGGGGCGGCATGCGCTCTCCTTCGACGGCGTGGACGATTGCCTGATTGTGCCGGCGAGCCCGTCAGTCACGGTGAAGGTGCCGTTCTTCATCGAGGTATGGGCGAAGCCTGATCTCTCGACTCTGCCCGACTCCAGGTGGGCCCCAATTCCCGATGAATGGCCGTGGCCGGAGATGAGCCTCATACGCCAGGGAAAGCTGCTTCCGCAGACCGCCCCAGCGCAGGCTCAGAGCTCCTATGATAATACTTCCGCTGATGGTCTTTACGACGGATGGCCGAAGCTCCGAGTGCCACAGGCGCATGGCCTCAACGGTCGTCAGTCCGGCGGCTTCATGGGCTTTCTCCTAAGACGCTCGGGGGGATTCTTTGCGGTCGGGCAAGACGGACGCGCCTCGCAGACGAGCGTTTTTCGGGTTGACCCGTTGTCACCGGACCGTCCCGGTTGGCTGCACGTCTATGCGCTTCAGGATTACATGCAGGATCAGTTCGTGCCTTCCTCCGATGGCCCGCTGGTCATTGGTGGTAGGATCGTGCCCAACGGTCTCGCCTTCAAGGGCGAGATTGCGGAGGTTCGTATCTGGAACCGAGTGCTGACCTCTGAGGAGGCCCGACACTATGGGGCAATTTCGCTGACGGGCAACGAGCCGAACCTCGTCGCCTGCTGGGATTTCGA
>CAYFUB010000854.1:0-10251 GCA_964346195.1 uncultured Pirellulales bacterium | reverse complement strand
ACTGCGCTGACGCTTCGCTCGACATGACAGACTAGGCAAGATATCTGTATTACCTACAAACATGACACGCACCCCTGTCATCTCCCGGCGGCAAGTATCGCTTGACAGGTGGCCCGGCCGCGGGTTTAATAGAGAGACTCGGGTGATCAGCCCCGTTGAATCGGAGCGCATGGACCATACCGATGGGTCGTCGGCTCGGACTGAATTTTGCCCGAGGACGTTAAGCCGCTGTGGGCCAAGACCTTGCAAGCGCTCTTTCTTTCCGGTGTATCGGCGCGGATGCAGGGGAGAACGATGAGAAGACTGGTCTGGATCGTGTGCTTGATCGGCACGGCCGGCGCGCGGGGGCAGGGCATCTCGGAGCGAGAAGCGCAAACCTACGCCGCTTCCTGGTTGAAGGGTAATCCCCTGGCGGTCTACTGCCGGCACGTGCAGGGCCTTGACCTGGAGATCGCGGCAGCCGAGCGGCTGGCACTGGACCGAGCGCAGCCGCCTTTCTACCTCATCCATCTGAAGCCCCGGGGCTATGTCATCATGAGCAGCGACCGTCGGCTGCGGCCCGTTGTCGGTTTCGATTTCTCCGGAAGTCTGGACTTGGGAAAGCAGAGGGATAACGCACTCTGCCAGCTCCTGCTCGCGCACGGTCGGAAGAACGCGCAGATCGTGGCCGCGCCGGCTCCGGCCCTTTCCGCGTGGGACGTGCGTTCCTCCCTGCAGATTCTCAGCAGCGACGGAACCGATGTCATCGGTCCTTTGTTGGCGACCTCCTGGGACCAGGGGAACCACTACAACGAGTTCTGCCCGTTGGCGGCCCAGGCGGCGCAAGACTATGATGGTCGGGCTCCCACGGGCTGCGTGGCGACGGCCTTCGCCCAGATCATGAAATATCATGAGTGGCCGTACCGCGGGGTCGGCTCATTTACCTACGAGGATATCTCGGGGTCAATCACCGGCACGCACACCGCCGTGTTCTCAGACCCCTACGAGTGGTCGCGTATGCAGAACGAGTACTATGCGTTCGGGCGGGAACCGAACGAGGCGGTGCAGGCCGTGGCCGAGCTGATGTATGAGCTGGGCGTAGCCGCCGAGATGGATTACGAGCCCGAACGTTCGACGGCCGGTTCCGGCGAGCTGGCGAGCAGGATGCGCCGGTGTTTTCTGTATGAGACGCCGGTCTGGGCGGAGTCCGCGGAAGGGTCTTCGCCGGCCCCTGCTTTATTGAGCGATCTCGTCCAGCGCCGGCCGTGCATCGCCGCCATCCCCGGCCACGCCTTCGTGGTCGATGGACACCTGCGCCAGGGCACGGACGATTTCTTCCACATCAACTACGGATGGTCCGGCCGGAACGACGGCTGGTGTGTGCTGGACGACGTGCAAGGGAAGGCCGTCGCCGAAATCTGCACCGGGATCTATCCGCTGCTTACCGCGATCCCGTTGGGCAGCGAACGTACGGCCCAGGGATGGGAGTTGAAGTGGGTGCTGCCCAAGACGCGCGCGGACGAGGTGTCGCGCGTCGATGTGCTCCAACGCCAGACGGTTTCCGGCACGTGGGCGGATCCGGCGGTGGGTTTCGACGAGTTCGAAGTCACCTCGACGAGCGACTACCAGGATTGGGTTCTGTCGCCGGCAGGGTACGCGGGGACCTGTTTCCACAAGCCGGCGGGCGGCTACCTCAATCGCGAGTACCATCTCACGTCCTCGCGCTTGTTCCGACCGGGCCCGGCCACGTCATTGGTTTTCAAAGTCCAGTACAAACTGTACGAAGATGGCTTTTCCGTCCTGGTCTCCACGGACAACGGGGACAGTTTCGCGCCGGTCTGGTCGATTACGAAGGAAATTCGGATGAACTGGACGGACATCCAGGTCCCGCTCGGCGCCTGGGCCGGGCAGGATGTCCTGGTCCGATTCGAGTACACCACCGGCGAGCAGTCCTACAGCGGGGGCGGGCTGTGGCTCGATGAGATCCGGTTGGTTTCCGCGCAATGGCACGAATGGAGCGTTATTCACCAAGTCCATCAGCTCGAAGCATATCTTGCGGAGTCCACCGTCATCTTCCAGGACGAAGCCGACACGTTCGCGACGTTCAAGGTCACCTCGACGAATCCCCACCAGGATTGGTCGTTGTCGGCCGAGGGGCACGAGGGCGGCTGTTTCTACAAGCCTGCCGGGGGCTATGGCAACGTGGAATACCATCTGACGTCCGCCCGCTCCTTTCGACCCGGGCCGGATACCCAACTGACCTTCAAAGCCAGGTACGCTCTGGCAGAAGATGGCCTGTCCGTGCTGGTTTCGGCCGACGGCGGAGGCAGCTTTTCCCCTGTGTGGTCGGTCACCGACACGATTCGAGAGAACTGGACGGACGTTCGCGTCCCATTGGGTACGTTCGCCGGACGGGAGATTCTGATCCGCTTCGAGTATATCCCCGGAGCTTTCTATCCCGACAAGGGGGCGTGGATCGATGAGATACGGCTGGTCGATGTCACGGGAGCCGAATACCCTGACCGTCCCGTGTACCACACGTCTCTGACTCACCTTGATAAAGGGGTCAACATTCTGGCCTACGAGGTCTGGACGGGCGAACGAGCCCAGCCTCGCTCCGAGGCGTTCACCGTGGACGCGGGCATATAATAGGGGAAATAGTCCGACCAGCCGGACAGGCAAGAGCCTCCGAGGGAATTGCAGGCTCCTCGTCCGGGGACTGCGGCATTCCTTGCCTTTACGATTGACGGGGCCGGCCTGCCGTGCGAAGATGGCGGCGGTGAGCAATGGAAAATCGGGGCGATTGGCAGTGCCCAAGAGAGGTCGAGAGATGAATCGTAGGAACGACTTTCTTGTTCTGTTGGGTGCCGTGATTGGGGGGCTGTTGGGATATGTCACCTTTTTTGCCATCGCCCGTCGGGGTCTGTATGGACTCGCCCTGCCGGGAGGGCTGCTGGGATTGGGGGCCGGCATCTTCAAGACCCGCTCGAAAGCAGTCCCTGTCCTGTGCGGGTTCCTGGCGCTGGCGCTGGGCTTATTCACGGAGTGGCGTTTCGCCCCGTTCGCGGCGGACGCCGGCCTGGGATACTTCATGTCGCACGTCCATCAGCTCAGCCCGCTCACGCTGGTCATGGTTGCAGCGGGCACGTTGATTGGTTTCTGGGTCCCCTTCCGTCGTGGCCAGGAGGCAAGGAAGGCTGAAGCATTCGATGAAGCCCCGCACGCCGGAACGACGAAGAAATAATTGTTGTGTCACCGGAACTTCCCATGAAGGAATCTGGCTTATGGAGAAAAAGATACCGGGAGCACTGTGGATCAGTATTGCCGTTCTTGGTGCTGCAATTCTGATGTCGTTCGTCATAGGAGTGCAGACAGGTTCGAACACTCTCCTCGTCGGTGTTTTCTTGAACGTGGCGCTCCTGGTTGGATTGCTGCTGGGCCACAAATGGGCGTATATAGCGACGCTGATTTTCGGGATTGGCGGCCCCATCGTGATCGTGGCGATGGGCAAGAACGCCGAGCATACGGTTGGTATTCTGGTCGGCAATAGTCTGATAGTCGTACCCGTGATCATCTCGACCCGGTTCTTCTTCCCCGGCCAGCCGAAGAATCTCGACGGCGAGAAGCCGGGAACGGGACAGGCATAACGTCCGGTTGCCACCTACGGCGCAGCATGGGGTCGATCCTCGGATTTCGTTAAAGGCGATGCCGGGTATGCGGAAGAAGGGAGTGGTCCTCGGAAACGGGCGTTGCCAGCGCTTGCCCGTGACTGTATCCGGCCGCGTGCTGATAGAACTGCTCGCAGGCAACGACTTGACACGGATTTGTTCCGGCAGTAATATAAAATTATGAAGACGGTAGAGCAAATTCGAAAAGAAGCGATGGCGCTATCAGCGGGTGAGCGCGCCAGCCTGGCCCATGATTTGATTCTGAGCCTTGAAGACCCTGACGCCTACGAGCTGAGTCCTGAGCAAGAGGCTGAGATTCGCCGGCGTGTGCGTAAGGTCAAGAGAGGCAAAGCGGCGGGTCGCCCGGCCGCAGAGGTGTTTGCCGACATCGAGGCCCGGCTGAAATGACTCCCGTCACCATACTCCGTGAGGCGGAAATCGAGTTGCGGGAGGCCGTCGAGTTTTACGAGAACAGATGTGTGGGACTTGGCTTGGACTTTGAGCGGGAGATCAAGACCGCACTTGAGCTTATCCAGCAATCTCCCGGTCGATGGCCCGTTCACAAGGGCGGTACACGCAGATACCTGGTCCACCGTTTCCCGTACTTCGTCGTCTATATTCTTCAGAAAGACCATATCTGGATCATTGCTTTTGCTCATTGCCGGAGAAGACCAAAATACTGGTCCGGACGTGCCAAGAGAGCGGAACTCCGACGCGGACGGCGACGCGAATAGCCCGACGGCAATTGACTGGACGGGACCGGTGGGGGGCGGTAGGATGGCGGCGAATCAGGCTTGGCGTGGTTCACGGCTGACGCCGGGCACGGTGTGAGGACGGGACGGGCAGGGAGGTCCCGCAAATGCGGGGTGTCGCGTTGGGGAACACGGATCGAGGGCAGGAGCTTTTTTGCAGGTTATGGCGAAGACGACAACGCAAACGATCGTCGGCTCACCGCTGACGCCGGAACTGCTGAGCGAGCTTGGGGCGATTAGGCGGCCGCTTGGCTCCGGGCCGGCGTTTGATCCGCACGGCGAGTGGGAGAACACGTATCGCATCTGGACCTGTCACGGCTATCGCGCGAGCGGCAACGAGAATGTGGGCTTTTTGCGCATCCGCCGAACCGCAGGCGTGGGCGACGGGACGTTCAAGCTGGCGGTTCAACAGACCGTCATCGAGGGCGATGGCATGGTAAACGCACTGAAGGCGGAGTTGGCCTGCTCGAATGACCGGCTGGCCTCGCTCGTGAGTTGGGAGTTGTCAAGCCGTTTCTTTGGGCCGGGTGGGGAAGAGTTGCCTCTTCTGGCTGTGAAGGAGGCGGCGTCTGTGGAGGGGGGTACGCTGCTGGTCCGGACCCCGGCGGCGATCTTCAAGCGAAGCGTGCAGGTCCCGCTGGCGAGCGATTGGTCGCTGTTCGAGGCGGTGCAGCGACTGGCGTTCGATGCCGATTCGGCGCCTGTGAAGTTCCATGCGCTGGAGGGCTTAAGCGTTTTCAAAGCGGGCCAGCATCTGTCCTATCAGGGGCAGCGTCGGATGAAGGTCGGCCCCGAGACACTGTCTTTGCATGAGTTCAGACAGTTGGGACACGGCGTCCTTCCTACGGAGTATTGGCTGGGCTCGGACCACCGCCTGCTCATCGTCACCTCAATGAACAAGGCTCTCGTCCTTGATGATGATGCGGAGAAACTCGTGAAGGAAGAGGCGCAGCAATCCCGCCGGCGGTCCCGGCAGGGGAAGCCGTCACCGCCGAAGGAGGGCCAATGAGCGGCAAAAAAGGCGGCAGCATCGATTTGCGCATCAGCCGCAGGGAATTCGTCAAGCTCGGCGGCAGCGCCGTGGCCCTGCTCTCCCACGGTCTAACGGCTCGACGAGTGGTTGCGGCGGGGGCGAGCAAGGCCAGGCCGAAGAATATCCTGCTGATTCTAACGGACCAGCAGCATATCGACACGATCCGGGCAGGAGGCTGTCCCTATGTGCAGACGCCGGCGCTGGATCGCTTGAAGCGCGGGGGCGTTAGCTTCGCGCAATCGTATTCGCCGAACCCGCTTTGCAGTCCGGCTCGCAGCACGATCCTTACCGGGCGGACCAGCAGCGAGGCGGCGGTGCCCAACAATGGCCTGCCGATTCGAGCCGAGTTGCCCAACCTCGGGCAGTGGTTCTCCGAGCGCACGGACTATGAAACGTTCTACGCAGGCAAATGGCACCTGCCGAGGACCTATACGTCCGAAATCCCCGGCTTCAAGGTCATCCATACCGGCATCGGCGGCTTTGGCTACCTGTGCGACACGCTGATGTCCCGCGCCTGTGAGGCGTTTCTGCGGGGTCGGTCGCGCTCGCAGCCGTTCCTGCTGGTGGCCTCGTTCCTCCAGCCGCACGACATCTGCGAGTGGCTGCGCCTGAACATGACCGACCCCGGCCAACTGCGCTACCCCGAGTTGAAGAACGAGCTTCCTCCCTTGCCGGCCAATTTCGAGTACGACACGAACGAGCCGCAGGGGGTCCGCCGGGTCAGGCAGTCGGGTGAGCCCTTCCACACCGGCTGGAGCCGGCAGCACTGGCGGTACTATCTCTGGAGCTATTATCGCAATATCGAGTTCGTGGACGGCGAGATTGGGCGCATCTTGCAGGCACTCGACGACCGCGGCCATTCCCAGGATACGCTCATCGTACTCACGGCCGACCACGGCGAAGGCCTCGCGCACCATCAGATGGTCCGCAAGAGCTCGCTGTACGACGAATCCGTCAAGGTCCCGCTGCTCGTTTCCTGGCCGGGGCGGGTGCCGCACGACCGCACGGATACGACCCATCTGGTCTCGGGGCTCGATATCATGCCGACGCTGTGCGACTACGCCGGCATCGAGCCGCCTGCGCGGATGCGCGGCAAGAGCCTGCGGGGCATCTTGGAATCGGACACCGCGCCGGGCAGCGAGTTCATCGTGTCCGAGGTGTCGGGCAACGCAGGCCGGATGGTGCGCACGCAGCGCCACAAGTATGTCGCCTACGCCGGTGATGCCGTGGAGCAGCTATTCGATATGAGCGAAGACCCCGGGGAAACGCGGAACCTGGCGACCGAATCACGCCACGCCGGCACCGTGGCCGAACACAGAAAGTTGTTGAAGGAGTGGGAATCCCGACTGGATGTCCCGCCCGAGGTTTCGCACCGGGACGCCTGGTGGTATACTCGAAAGGACCTGCGATGAAAGGACAGACGAGAAGAGAGTTTTTGAAGACGCTGGGGATGGCCGCCGGTTCGGCGGGGTTGTGGTCGATTCTGGGCGGGCGGACGGGCCTCGGGCAGCGTGCGCGGGGTCGGAGGCGGCCGAATATCATCTTCATCATGAGCGATGACCATGCTTCCCATGCGCTGAGCTGCTATGGGAGCAAGATCAACAAGACGCCGAACCTCGACCGCCTCGCCGCCGAGGGCATGCGCTTCGAGAACAGCTTCTGCACGAATTCCATCTGTGCCCCGTGCCGGGCCGTGATCCTCACGGGCAAGTACAGCCATCTCAACGGGGTCATCGATAACCGCGAGAAGTTCGACGGGTCGCAGCAGACGTTCCCGAAGCTGCTCCAGCAGGCGGGCTATGAGACGGCCATCGTCGGCAAGTGGCACCTCAAGACCGACCCGACTGGATTCGACTACTGGAATATCCTGCCCGGGCAGGGCGTGTACTATAACCCGGTCATGATCGAGATGGGCGAACGGAAGAAGCACACGGGCTACGTCACGGATATCATCACCGACCACGCTCTCGACTGGCTCAAGGGCCGGGACCGCGACAAGCCGTTCTGCCTGATGTACCACCACAAGGCGCCGCATCGCCGATGGGAGCCGGGGCCGGAGCAACTCACGATGTACGACGGTGAGACGATTCCGGAGCCGGCCACGCTTTTCGATGATTATTCCGGCCGGGGACGCGCCGCCAAGGAGCAGGACATGAGCATTGCCAGGACGATGACGCCCAACGATCTGAAGCTGACGCCCATGAAGAACGTCACGTCGGAGCAGAAGGCCAAATGGGACGCGGCGTACGGGCCGAAGAACGAGGCGTTCGAGAAGGCCGGCCTGCAGGGCGACGACCTGGTGCGCTGGAAATATCAGCGCTATATCAAGGATTACCTGCGCTGCATTGCGTCAGTCGATGAGAATGTGGGCCGGGTGCTGGACTATCTCGACGAATCGGGCCTGGCCAAGGACACGGTGGTCCTTTACACCTCCGACCAGGGCTTCTATCTCGGTGACCACGGGTGGTTCGACAAGCGCTTCATGTACGAGGAATCGTTGCGGATGCCGCTGCTGGTCCGGTACCCGCGGGAGATTCGGGCCGGCTCGGTGAACCGCGATATCGTTCTGAACCTGGACTTCGCCGAGACCTTTCTGGACTACGCGGGCGTGCCCGCGCCGGCCGACATGCAGGGCCGCTCGCTGCGTCCCGTGCTGCGGGGCCGCACGCCGGAGGACTGGCGAAAGTCGATGTACTACCACTACTACGAATATCCGGCGGTCCATAGCGTGAAGCGCCACTACGGCGTCCGCACCGAGCGCTACAAGCTGATTCACTTCTACCACGACATCGACGAATGGGAGCTGTACGACCTGAAGACCGACCCGGACGAGCTGCGCAACGTCTACGCCGATCCGCAATACGTCGACATTGTGAAGGACTTGAAAGCCGAGCTGACCCGCCTTCGTGCCGAGTACAAAGACGATACCGGCGCGCCCGTGTGACGAGTTGCCCTGTCATACGGATTATGGAGAACTCTTGGGCGCCACGGACTCGGTCATCCTGACGCGAAGCCGAAGGATCTGGCTTTCGGATGAGGGGTTTGTTCGGTTCGCAGCCCAGATTCTTGCGGCCCCAAACGCATGCTTACGCAAGTACGCGTTTAGCGTCGATCATGGGTAGCGTGATGCGTGGCAGCGTCAAGGCCGCAGGCCTCGGCGATGGTTGCATCGCATTCCACGAAGCCCATCGCCAAGCTGCACTTGACGCTGCCACCCAGATGAGGCCAAACACGTACTTACGCAAACGTAAGCATGGCACCCGGGCACTCGTATTCAATATTGGATGCGCAATCGCTCACCGGATCAATTCACCGGTGCATTTGTCCCAGCGGACGGAGCGGGTCCGCATGCGGTGGTGCCGGCCGTGACAATCGGTGCAATACCTGTGTCCATCACCGGTCGAGGGGGCCGTCTCGAAGATGCTGGCGGCCGCCTCCAGAATGGGTTGATGCTCCTTGACCTGGCGGATCTCGTGTCGCGGGTGGCACATCATGCATGTCGGATTGATTCGCTCCTTGGGGTACATAATCTCGGGCGGCGTGACGTTCGCCTCGTCCGAGCGGTGGCGGAGCGACTCGCCATGGCATCGTTCGCAGCCAATCCCGGCCGACTCGTGTTTCGCGGCGAGCTTTTCCTCGTCGAAGTCGAGGTGACAGACCCGGCAGAAGGGATTGGCCACGAAGGAGCCTGTAGGCTTGTATTCACCGCCTGTTTTCACTGCTCCGGTAGTCTCATTGCCGTTGCTGCCAGTGGTCTTGGCGCGGGATTTGCGCTCCAGAGAGCAGCTTGCCGCTGCAAGGAGCAGCAGGCCACCCGTCAACAGTGCCGCCGCTACCAGCGGCCGTCTTGTTATTGTCATCGTGCTTTCCTGCCGTCCAATATAATGACCGATCTGCGCGCGGCATGTCATCCTGAACGAAGCGCAGCGCAGTGAAGGACCTGGGCTACGAACGGGAAGAACTCCCCTCCGGGAGCCAGGTCCTTCGGCTCCGCCTCAGGATGACGGAGTCTGTGCCGCGCAAGAGTGTTCGATAATCCGTATTACACGTATTCCCAGTTCTTGAGCCACTGATAGTCGGCGGGCAGCCTGGCCCAGGCGCTGTCCATCGCCTGCTCCAGCTCCCTGGCCTCGGCCTCGTCCAGCTCGCGCTCCTTGACGGCCCGGACCATGTTGTCCACCTGCTGGGTGTTGATCAGGCCCGGAATCGGGGCGGTGATAGCGTTCGTGGCAAGGATGTAGCGGATGGCCATGCGGGCCATGCGGTTGTCTTCCTCGGCGTGCGGACTGTCCAGCGAGCTGTCGCCCTTGAAGAGGGCGTTGCTCGAGAACGGCTTGATGCCGAAGACGCCCACGTCGTACTGCTTCACGGCGTCGAAGAGGCTCTCCTGCGGCGCCACCTTGCTCTTGGCCGTATAGGGCGTCACGACGACCTGCACGATATCCGGATACGTCTCGATCATCCACTTGATGTGAGGGCGGTCGTGCGACGAGAACCCGGTGAAGCGGCACTTGCCCTGTTGGCGGGCTTTCTCCAGGGCCTTCATCATCTGCTCGACCTCGGCGTCGGAGTGCTTGCTGCTTTGCTCGTGCATCGTGATTCGCCACAGATCGACATAGTCCAGCTTCGCCTCTTTCATGCCCTTCTCGAGCGTGCCGAGCAGGGCCTCGGCCGTCCGGAAGTTGGGATTGCGCATCTCTTCCTGGTACCAGGAGAAGCCGAGGAACATGCTCTCGCGCCGGTTCCTGAGGGCCTCGGCGTACGTCACGACCTCCTGCTTCGTGCAGGCGTCGATGTAGTTGATGCCCGACTCGCTGCA
>CAYFUB010000853.1:0-1539 GCA_964346195.1 uncultured Pirellulales bacterium | reverse complement strand
GCCGGTCTCTTTTCACGGACACGATCCCGCGCCCTTTCCCCCGGCATTGCGCTATACCTCATTTCGAGCGTTTGGCCTTCTTCGGGTCGAAGTCGGGGTTCGGGACCATCTCCTGGGCGCCGACGTCGTACCTCCACAATTCGAGTAGGCGGCGCATCTGCTCGGCTTTGGCGGGCAGCTTGCCGGCCAGATTGTTCCGCTCGCCGAGGTCGTCCTTGAGGTTATAGAGCTCCAGCGTGTTGCCGGGGCCGCAGATGCTCTCGTCGTACCACTCGATGAGCTTGTAATCGCCCGCCCGCACGGCCCCGCAGGGGCCGATACTGCTGCCGTGGTAGTGCGGGTAGTGCCAGTAAATCGCCGGCCGGCTCAGGGAGCTTGTCTGTGTTAACAGCGGCAACAGACTGGCGCCGTCGATGGGTTCTTTCGGCTCGCCCTTCACGTCGAGAATGTCGCGGAACGTGGGAAAGAAATCCGTGCTGATGACCGGCTCGGCGCAGGTGGCGCCGGGCTCGATGACGCCGGGCCAGCGGACGATGAACGGGACGCGAATGCCGCCTTCGTAGAGATTCGCCTTGCCGCTGCGTAGCGGGGTCTGTTCGGCGTCGGACGCCAGGCCGCCGTTGTCCGAGAAGAAGACCACGATGGTGTTGTCCCGGAGCTTCAGTTCATCCAGCTTCGCCAGAATCCGCCCGATGCTCGCGTCCAGTTCCTCCATCATGGCCCCGATGACGGGATTGTTCTCAGGCCGGTCGGCGCCGGGCTTGCTCTTGTACTTCGCCACGAGCGGGGCCTTGCCCTTGAGCGGGTTGTGGATCGTGTTGTGTGTGACGTAGAGGAAGAACGGCTTGTCTTTGTTCTGCTCCAGAAACGCCAGCGACCGCCCGGTGATGGCCTCGACATTGTGAGCATCGGTCTCGGGGTCCTGCCTGGCGGAGGGTTTGTACGTGACGAGCATTTCATCGAAGCCCTGTTTGTCGGGATTGTACGGCAGGCTCTCCGGTGGCTGCTTGGCGATGCTCAGATGCCACTTGCCGAACGAGGCGGTCGTGTAGCCCTGCTTTTTGAACATCTCCGCGAGCGTGAATTCCTCCAATGGCAGGAACTTCTGCCAGTCCGGCTGCCGGAGCCTCTCATACGGGAAGTCGCCGCCCGCGATGAAATCGGTGATATGCAGGCGGGCCGGGTACTTGCCGGTCATGATGCTCGCCCGCGTCGGCGAGCACACGGGACACGCGGCGTACGCGTCGGTGAACCACATCCCCTCAATCGCGAGCCGGTCGATATGGGGCGTCTCATAAAAACGGCTCCCGTAGCAGCCCACCTGCGACCACCCCAAGTCGTCTGCCAGGATGAAGACGACATTCGGCTTGCCCTTCACCGGCCTGCCCTTGCGTGGCTGTCCCACCGCGGGTACCGACCCGACAAACCCGGACAACAGTGCGGCTGCTCCCAGGCTCACGGATTTCACGAACTGGCGTCGATTCATCGTCGGCTCCTTGTCATTACCGACCCTTGGCCGGGTCACAGCATACGCGATTC
>CAYFUB010000852.1:0-3603 GCA_964346195.1 uncultured Pirellulales bacterium | reverse complement strand
CGTCATCCTGAGGCGAAGCCGAAGGATCTGGCCATCGAAAGGGAGGTTTCTCTCGCGCAGGCCAGATCCTTCACTGCGCTGCGTTCCGCTCAGAGCCTGCCCTGAGCGGAGTCGAAGGGATGACAGACCGCGCACGAATTAATCATAATCCGTATAATATGATCACGTGGCATCGTCCGTCGTGTCGAGCGAAGCGCCAGCGTAGTCGAGGGGCTCCCCAAACGGGAAACGATGCGTTTGGGAAGGGTCCCCAAAACGCGCTACTTCGCGTTTTGGGAGCCCAACCCTCTCCACGCGTCCTTTGGCTCTGGTCGAAATGACAATTCCAGAGGGGGCCTTCGCAGAATTTGTCGGCGAGAACCGTCGTGCAACCGTAATTAGGGGGTGTACGACAAATTTGTGGCAAATGCCCTGCATGTCATTGCGAGCCAGCCAGAGGCCGGCGCGGCCATCTCGATCCCTGGCAATGCGAGATTGCTTCGTCGGCCTGCGGCCTCCTCGCAATGACGTCCCTCTTGTCCTGACCGCCACTGTTCTGTCGTGCGCCCTAATCAGGAGGGGCGGAGAAACCTGATTGACATTCCGCATCGTGCTCCTTAGTATCGCATCCCGCTGCAATCGTCAGGCCGCAGGTTCAGGCACGGACGATTGACGGTCTGCGGCTGATGACGAAATGAAGTTCTGCAAAATGGAGATCGGGCTGGTAGGGGCAGCCCCCCGGGGTTGCTCCAGGGCAGGCACGAGGTGGGGACCCGAAACGCGATACGTTGCGTTTGGGAACGTGGCCTGCCCCGGCGAAGGAAGACCGTCTTCGTGATTCATCTCCATTCTGCCGAACTGCTGGACTGATAATAAGGAGAACAGGGATGGCAACAGGCAAGATAATCGAAGTGACCGACCAGAGCTTCGGGGGCGAGGTTCTGGAGTCGGATATTCCCGTGCTGGTGGACTACTGGGCGCCGTGGTGCGGGCCGTGCCGGATGGCGGCCCCGGTGCTCGAGAAAATCGCCGATGAATATGAGGGACGCTTGAAGGTCTGCAAGGTCAACGTGGACGAGAACCGCGAGGCCGCGAGCCAGTACCGTATCATGAGTATACCGACGATGCTCCTGTTCAAGAATGGCGAGCTGGTGGACCAGATCACGGGCGTCACGCCAAATTTCGAGCGCGACCTGAAGAAGAAGGTCGAGCCGCACGTGGCGGAGTGAATTCGAAATCCGAAGCACGAAACTCGAAACAAGCATGAATGATCGAGATCCAAGATTCGAAACGGCTCCGCCGGCAAGCGCCGGCGTTTCGGTCATTTGGGTTTCGTGCTTTGAATTTGTTTCGGATTTCGCGCTTCGATATTCGTGTTTGTCTTTGGTACGTGGAGTTCTATGGCTGATACGTTGTATGACGTCATTATCGTCGGGGCCGGACCAGCCGGTCTCGGCGCCGGCCTGTACGCCGCACGCGACAGGTTCAAGACCCTCATGCTGGAGAAGATGATTCCCGGCGGCCAGATCTACAACACCGACCGGATCGAGAACTATCCCGGTATCGTTCGCGTCGATGGACCCAGTCTGATCGAGCAGATGCAAAAGCAGGTCGAAGGCTTCGGGGCCGAGATCAAAACGGCCGTCGAAGTGACGGGTATCGAGAAACTTCCCGACGACAACATCGCGGTGCGCACCGACGACAACCGGTATCTCGGGCGGGCCGTGGTTCTCGCTCCGGGGAGCAGCTATCGCAGGCTGGGCGTGCCCGGCGAGGAGGAGTTCCGCAGTGCCGGAGCGGGCATCAGCTACTGCGGCACGTGCGACGCCCCCTTCTTCCGAGACAAGGAAGTGGTCTCCGTCGGCGGCGGCAACACGGCCGTGGAGGAGACCCTTCATCTGCTCAAATACGTCAAGAAAGCGACGCTCGTCCATCGGCGGGACGAATTCCGCGCCGATAAGATTCTGGCGGAAGAGCTCCTGGCCCAGGCCGAAGAGCCCGGCAGCAAGCTGGTCATCCGCTACGACACCGTCGTCAAGGCCATTCAGGGCGAGGGTAAAGTCCAGTCCGTCAAGTTGAAGAACGTCCGGACGGGCCAGCAGGAGGACTATCCCTGTGACGGGGTCTTCATCTTCGTCGGCATGGTGCCCAATACGAGCTTTCTGAAAGGCACCCTCGACCTGACTCATCAGGGCTTCATCTGGTGCGACTGTGCCTATCTGCGCACGAGCATCCCGGGGGTCTTTGCCGCCGGTGACTGCCGGGTCGGGGCGGCGATGCAGCTTGCCACCGCCGTGGCCGACGGCGTCAACGCCGCCATGATGGTCAAGCAGTACTTCCGAGACCCGAGCTGGTGGATGAAACCGGTCAGCGACATCTATCAGCCCATGGGCTGGTAGCTCACCAGAAGATGACGTAAAAGACAGCTACGGCGGCCAGCACAAGGCCACCGGCCAACTTCACTTCAAAGGCCGTCTTCATTTCAAGCTCTGTGCGGGCAGGCAGCACCCTCGGTCTTTCCAGCGGCTTGAGGAACGTGATCAATCCCATGATCGCCAGCACCAACCCGAAAGTCAGGGCGACCTGAATCAGGAAGTGCAGCTCCGGCGTGGACTGCTGAAACAGCCCGTAAATAATCGGACCGCTCAGCAGCGCCGCCACGCCGGCGGCACCAGGGGCACGAGGGACCACCATTCCGACGAGGAAGGCCGCCACGACGCCGGGCCAGATGTAGCCCTGAAACTGCTGGATGTACTGGAAGACGCCGCCGAACTTCGGATCGGACAGTCGGGGCGCCAGCAGGCAGGCGGCCACGATGGAGACCGCCGTCGCCGCACGGCCCAGAAGCAGCAGCCGTTGCTGAGAAGCGTTGCGGTCGATCACCCGATAGTAGATGTCCATCGTGAGGATCGTCGAGGCGGAATTCAGCATGGAGCCAAGAGAGCTGATGACGGCCCCGGCGATGGCGGCAAACATGAACCCGCGCAGGCCGACCGGAACCAGGTTGCGGATCAACATGGGAAATGCGTCATCCGGCGTTTTCATCTGACTACTGAAGAGCTGATACGATATGATCCCCGGCATCACGATGGCGAAGGGAACCAGCAACCACAGAGCGCCGGCGAAAATCACTCCGAGCTGACCGTCGCGGAGCGTGCGGGCCGCCAGGTTCCGCTGCACGATGAACTGATTCAGACCACAGTAGTAGATGATGACAATCCACATGCCGGACAGCACTCCCGTCCAGGGCAGCGCCCGGTGGCCGGCCGGAAGAACCATGTGGAGCCTGTCCGCGTTGACAGCGGAGAACTGCTCCCAGCCGCCGCACGCGTGCAGACCGAGGAAGAAGGTGACGATGCCTCCCGCCAGCAACGCCCCTCCCTGGAACAGGTCGGCCCAGGCCACCGCCTTGAGACCGCCCCAAACGGTGTAGAGTGAGGCGATCAGCCCGATGAGCCAGACGGCTTGAGTCAGGTTCATACCGAATACCTTGTTCAGCGTCAGGCCTCCCGAATAGAGCACCGCGGTCAGGAGAACGACCACGTAGATGACCACCGTGGTCAGGGCCATGAGCACTCGGGCGGCAGAGTTGTAGCGATACTCGAGGTATTCCGGCATGGTATA
>CAYFUB010000851.1:0-3879 GCA_964346195.1 uncultured Pirellulales bacterium | reverse complement strand
CGGCTGGTCGGAACCACTCCCTGGAAACAGCAGGTCATGGAAATGCTGGGAACGGCTTCGGCCGCTCTCGTGATCGGGCCGGTGCTCATGCTCTTGCACAGCGCCTACGGTTTTGCCGGTATGCCGGGAGCCAAGGAAAAGGCCCTCGCCGCGCCTCAGGCCAGCCTGATGGCGTCGGTGGCCCGCGGCGTATTCCAAGGCGGGCTGCCCTGGGGCTACTTCATCATCGGCATGGTCCTAGCGGTGTTGATCATCATCCTGGATATGTACCTGCAGGCCCGCAAGTACCCGTTTCGGACCCCCGTCCTGGCCGTTGCCATCGGATTCTATCTGCCGTTCCAATTGTCGGTGCCGATCTTCATCGGCGGTCTGGTCAGCATGGCTGTCGGGAGGTATCACAGAAGCAACAAGAGCGACAGCGTCGAAATGGAGGCCTCCGAGCGCCGGGGCCTGCTTATGGCTTCCGGCCTGATTACGGGCGAAGCCCTGATGGGCATTCTCGTGGCCATTCCGATCGTCGCTCTCAAGCAGTTCGATGTCGAGCTGCCGATCATCGAATATTTCACAGGCCGCACCTTGCCGTTCGGCGGCGTGATTGGAATCATACTGCTGGCCTTTGTGACCTTCTGGCTCTACCGGACCACGGTCCGAAAGAAGTAGGTCGTGCGCGTATCCTCGCACGACCCTATGTTCCAAGCCACAGATCGTGGGTCATGGGGATTTCCCTGTGGCCGGATCGATCGCGGCCAGGGTAAAATAAATAAGTTGTGCGTCCGCGCACGAGCTCGCGGCTCATCGGGAACCTTGTAGGGTGCGTACCACGCACCTTTCCAGCGCCGACACAAGGTGGTGCGTAACAGGGTCCCAAGAGCGGTGAATTGCGTTTGGGGGCCCTGCGCACCCTACGGAGGATTTAGAAATGACGGATCGGATTGAGAGCTACATCGACGCGAATCGCCGGCGGTTCATCGAGGAACTTCAGCAATGGATGCGGTTCCCCTCCGTGAGTGCCCAGCGTGCCCACGACCAGGATACGCGGTCTTGTGCCGAGTGGCTGGTGACGCACCTGCGGGGCCTGGGTTTCGAGGCCGGCCTGGTGGATATCGGCGGCCAGCCCATCGTGCGGGCGCTCGCTAAGGGCAGGTCCTCGGAACGGGTGATGATCTACGGGCACTACGACGTGCAACCGGAAGACCCGGTCGATCAGTGGCAGACGCCGCCGTTCGAGCCGACGATTCGCGATGGAATCCTGTACGGCCGGGGGGCGACGGACGACAAAGGCCAGGTCTTCACCCACGTCAAGGCCGTGGAGGCCCTGCTCAAGACCGAAGGCGAGCTTCCCTGCGAAGTGCTCTTTTTGCTGGAGGGCGAGGAAGAGTCCGGCGGCGACGCCCTGGCCCGGTACGTTACGCAAGAGAAAGACGAGATCAAGCCCGATGTCGTTGTCATTTCAGACAGCACGATGTACGACGAGAAGACGCCGGCGCTTACTTACGGCCTGCGCGGCATCATCGCCTTCGAGTTCACCGTCAAGGGGCCGAGCAGCGACGTTCATTCCGGCGCCTATGGCGGCGCCATTGCCAACCCGGGGCAGGTCGTGGCCCGGATTCTGGCTGCCTGTGTGTCGCCGGAAGGCAAGGTCCTGGTTCCTCATTTCTACGATGATGTCGAGCCCCTGCAGGACTGGGAGCGCGAGGGCTTCCGCAAGCTGAACTTCAACGACCAAGCCCTGGCGAAGGAACTGAACGTGCCGCGTCTGCACGGCGAGGTGGGCTTCAGCACCCTGGAGCGGCTCTGGGTCCGTCCGACCTTCGAGGTCAACGGCGTCTTCGGCGGCTATCAGGGCCAGCGCTCCAAGACCATCATCCCGGCCACGGCCACGGCCAAAATCACCTGCCGCCTCGTCCCGCACCAGGACCCGGCCAAAATCCGCGACCTGGTTTTCGAGCACATCCGCGCCGTCTGCCCGGACACGGTCGGCCTTGAAATCGACGAGTTCGCGGCCAGCCCGCCGGTGTTGTTCGACGTGAACAACCCGGCCATCCGCGCTGCCCAGGAGGCCTTGCGCCAGGGCTTCGGCCGCGAGACCGCGTTCATCCGTTGCGGCGGCTCGATCCCCGTGGTCAGCACTTTCGTCGAGCAGTTGGGCTGTCCGGTCATCCTCATGGGCTTCGGCCTCGACAGCGACCGGCCCCACGGGCCCAACGAGCACTTCAGCCTCGACAGCTTCCTGCGCGGCACCAAAGCCGCCGCCCACCTGCTCCGCGCGATTTGAGCAGATGCGGCCATAAAATGTGCAAGTCAACTTGACTCTTCCGAGCTTGATGTTAATATAGTAGTAAGCGTTAACATTAGTTAAGACGAATAAACCGTTTAACATCAGATGGCCCAAAGGCAAAGCGATGTCTCGACAAAATGACCTCACGATACCGCAACTGGCGCGAAGACTTGGCATAAGTCGTGTTGCCGCCTGGAATAAGGTGAAGAAGGGGGAAATCCGCGCGACGAGAGTGGGACGTCAATATATCATCTCCGCCCGCGATGCCCGAATTGCGGCCGGCGACGAGCTGAGCCCCGCGCGCAAGAAGTGGCTGGAAGCCGGCGTAGACCGTGTGGTCCGAGAATACGGCCCCGCTCTCAAACGCTTGAGCCGAGAATAATGCAGGAACCGAGCGTCAGCGAGATCGAGTTTCTTGCTGTTCGCCTGGCGCAGAAGCACCTGGCGTTCGACGAGCCCATCCCGGACTTTTCGTCACGCTACCCCAATATCCTGGAAAGCTGTCTTGCGGTTCCCTTTCAGCGTTTCTACGGCCAACTCGCATACCCCAGGCTCGTCGCCAAGGCGAGCATATTGTTGTACCTGATGATTAAGGATCACCCCTTCCAAAATGGCAACAAGCGGATTGCGGTCACCACGCTGCTTATTTACCTGCTTGAGAACGACAGGTGGCTCGCGATGGACGTGGATCTGCTGTACCGATTCACCGTGTGGATCGCCCAGAGCAAACCCGAGGAGAAGGACTTCGTACTCGCCGGCATCCGGAGGCTGTTGGAGGACCATCTGCGGGAAGCATAGCACATGCCGGCCGGGAAATACTAGTCTCATGCTAATTTGTTCAGAATTAGTATGTGGGGCGACGGGGACGCGCCGCTTCCTCATTCAG
This sequence comes from uncultured Pirellulales bacterium, assembly GCA_964346195.1. Taxonomy (GTDB): domain Bacteria; phylum Planctomycetota; class Phycisphaerae; order Sedimentisphaerales; family Anaerobacaceae; genus PLanc-01. The sequence continues at coordinate 715 of CAYFUB010000851.1, read as the reverse complement.
AGCCCTGACCCGCGACGAGGAGGACGTATTCGCCTTTGGGGGTTTCTTCGAGGTTGGCGAGCAACTCGGCGAGCGTGCCCCGCCGGACGGATTCGTAGACCTTCGTCAACTCTTTGGCGATGGCGGCGGGGCGGTCGCCGAAGACTTCGAGGGCGTCTTCGAGCAGCTTGCGCAGGCGAAAGGGGCTCTCGTAATAAATAAGCGTGTAAGGGGAGTCCTTGTCCCCTTCGAGGAAGCGGCGGCGCTTGCCCGGCTTGTTGGGCGGAAAGCCGCGGAAGGTGAAGCTGTGGACCGGCAGGCCGGAGAGGACCAGGGCCATCACGAACGCCGTCGGCCCGGGGATAGCCGTGACTTCGAGGCCCGCATCGAGCGCATCACGGACGAGGACGAAGCCGGGATCGGAGATGCCCGGCGTGCCCGCGCTGGTCACCAGGGCGACCGACTGACCCTCCTTAAGCAGTCGGATGATGCGCGGGGCCACCCGGCGCTCGTTGTGCTCGTGGAAAGCGATCTGGGGCTTGCTGATCTCGAAGTGCTTGAGCAGCTTGCCGGTATGGCGGGTGTCCTCGCTGGCGACGAAATCCACCTCCCGCAGGGTTTCCAACGCTCGCAATGTGATATCGCCGAGGTTGCCTATCGGTGTCGCAACAAGATATAGTCTGCCGGTTGTCATTCTCTTCGCGGTGCCCTTGATGCCACCCAGCCGCCTTCAGTG
>CAYFUB010000850.1:0-4747 GCA_964346195.1 uncultured Pirellulales bacterium | reverse complement strand
TCGGTTCCCGGTTCTCAGTTCCCAGTTGGAAATCTGCCTCCATCAGCGTTGATCCTTCGGCTCCGCTCAGAGCCCGCCCTGAGCCTGCCGAACGGGACGGTGTCTGCCGATGGATTTCTTCGAGTCCTTCCCGCTCTTCGTGGTGAAAAGAATCCGCATGGGCAGGCAAGCTGCCCGTCCTACGCGTTTTTCGCGTTCTTTCGTTTCTTCCGGCCATCGCCGTCCTTCATTCTCCGCGTTCTCGGCGTTCTCCGAGGTTCAGAAGGCGCGGTTCCGGCGGGGCCGGCAGGTGTCACGTTTGCAGTGTCAAGTCCGAGTTCGGCCGGCGGGCTTTCTTCTCCGTGTTCCCTGTGCCCTCCGTCGAGAATGGCGGTCTGTCAAGCGCCGATGGGACCACTGGGGGCGTCCCTCTATCCTCTTGCATCACAGACACTTAGGGCCCGGGGCTCTACACTGGCATTTTGCCCCCCATCAGACGCTATAATGCCTTTCGAATCGGCTTTCACCACTCCTGACACTGCCAGAGCGGCATAACAGCGAAGAGCAACGGACTCATTATCCGTGTGTCTTCGTGATCCGCGTTCAAGGTAGGCCTCAGGGTCCGTCAACGTAACATCTTGCACCAACCTGCGGATTATCGTATAATGGACGCCATCTTTCTCCCACAGAGAACGGTCTTTGAAGCAAAAGAGGGGAATATGGCGTTACGAAGTACAAAATGTCACGGTCAATCCGGCTTGAGCGCGTTCGTCTAGCCTCTGTCATCAAGTGCCTGCAGTGGCGTAAACAGCGCGTGACTTTTTCCGACTCCGCGGCTCTGGACTTCAACCTCGGTAAGGATGGTTCCGGTGCTATTCCGGCCTTCGCCCAATGGCTTGAAGAAACGGGCCAGGACGAGACGCAGACCTCCGAACCGTCCCCGGAGCGTGTAGACGAAATCCGTCGGATCGCGGAGCATCGCTTGCAGGCTCTTCTGATGGAGCAAGAACAAATCCGCAGACAGCAGGCCATCTACCAGCGTTATCAGGCCACCTCGCCGCTCAAGGAGGGCTTGTACAATCTTGCCGAGCGAGTCTACACCACAGCGTCCTGGACCCTGAGGAACGCGGTTAGATTGGCCGCCTTGGCCACCGCGGTCCTAGTGGGACTGGCAGTGATACACCACGCCCTGCGCCATCGAGTTGTCGCCACCCTGGATGAGGTCGTTCATGCCCAGTGGGACGAGCCTCCGGCGGAGCCCAATCTGTATCCGGGCCCCATGTTTCTAAAAGAGGGATTCGCCAGACTCACCTTCAAACAGGGGGCAGCGGTCATTCTCCAAGCCCCCTGCGCATTCGGTCTCTCTTCCAAGAACAAAATGATCCTGCATTATGGCACAGTCACCGCCCAGGTCCCTGTGCAGGCTCATGGCTTTGCCATCAAGACCCCTCAATCCACAGTCACCGACTTTGGCACCGAGTTCGGGGTGCAAGTCCAGGCCTCGGCGCCGGCTGAGGTGCACGTGTTTGACGGCCGGGTACGGTTAGAAACCGCGTCCCGCCCCCGGCAGCCGTCCCGGAAATGTGATGTAACTCAGGGGAAGGCTGCGGTAATCACCAAGAGCGGAGAGCTGAATATCGATAGCCTCGGAACCAGATCCAACCTCTTTGTGCGTGATATTCCCGAACCCAATGCCTTTGGCATCCCCAATAGACGCCTGGATTTGGCGGACATCGTAGGTGGAGGCAGTGGCTTCGGCACGGGCAGTCGTTATGCCGGTATCGATCCCGTGACCGGTCTGACGGTCTCAACATACCGTTCCGAGAAACGAACAGGTGAAAAGAAGTACGTGGAAGTTCCGTCGTTGCCCTTTGTCGATGGCGTATTTGTACCCCTCGCCCAGGGAGGGCTCATGCCCGTCAGCACGGCCGGACACCATTTTGACTTTCCGCCGGGTGGGGGCAGTTGGTTTGTCGAACTGGCCCATGCGGGTGAGGCAAAGCACCGCGAGTTGCCACATGAGACCTTGACGCTGAATGGACAGTACTATGGTACGGTAGCCCACCCCGCCCTGCTCGTGCACGCCAACCTTGGGATTACCTTCGACCTGGAGGCCATCCGAGAGAGCCTGACCGGAAGCCGCATCAAGCGCTTCACGTCGGTGTGCGGCATCAGCAATCACATGCAAAGGACCAAGACGCCTGACGCCATCGTCTACGTGTTGGTGGATGGCCAGGTCAGGTTCTACCGGAGAATCGCCTTGCCTGCCGATCTGGCAGTTGACATCCGTGTCGATCTCCGTGAGGACGAGCGATTTCTGACACTGGTTTGCATGGCCGGAACAAGTATTGACGGCGATTGGACCCTCTTCGGAACTCCGGCTCTGGAACTTGAAGGAGAACTGGAACGTGATACCGTAGTCTCGAAGTAATCGGAGGACACTATCTATGCAATAGAGAAGCCAACGCGAGTTGTCACTTCACATTGAACAGTGCTCATCAAATGTGAAGAAGATACATGTTACCTTTCATGTGCAGGAGGTTTTTGTTATGAAGACAAGAATGATTTACCTGATTTCCTCAGTGTTGGCGTTGCCTCTCGTGGGGCATGTCCAGGCTCAAGATGCGACCTGGACGGATGCCACCGGGGACCACCTCTGGAGCACGCCGGGAAACTGGTCCGACTTTCCCACCCCGGCCCACTGGGCCAAAGTCAGAAATGGCCTCCCCGGCCCGACGATCGACTACGAAGGCGCTGTGGCGAGAAGGGTGCACGTCGGATATAAAGAAGGGGGAGCCCTGACAGTGAACGGGGGAACCCTTGTGATTAGCGGGGATGACCTGCTATTAGGCAAGAACGACGGGTCGGGAATACTCAATATGATCAGCGGCTCCATCAGTGTTGCTCGTGACTTTGAAGTGGGAGGTGGTAATCCGGGCATCGTCAATATGACCGGAGGTACGATTGCCGCTGAGGATGATTTGATGATTCCGGAGATAGCTGGAACTGAAGCTATAGTGAATCTGAATGGTGGAATCATCTCCATTCGCGGCGACTTGACCATGGGAGCGAGCGGCGTTCTGGACATCACCGCCGGCACGCTGATCATAGACGGCAACGCCGTTTCGGCCGTCCAAGGGTACATTGACAGCGGCTGGATTACCGCCTATGACGGCGGCGGCACGGTGCAGTTGGATTACGACGTCACGAATAGTGGCCAAACCACGGTGAAGGCCATCCATAAGCTCAATCCATATCCGGCCGACGGTGGCATCGCGCCCCCTGGCCAGGTGGAACTGAGCTGGACATTGCCCGATCCGTGTGCGCCCGGTCAGGAGGTGCCGGTTGACGTCTACCTTACGGCCGACCTGGAAGCGCTGGAGAGTTTCAGCGATCCGGCGTCCATGCAGGTCGTCAGCCAAAGTAGCGTGACATCCGTGACCGTGCAGACCGCGCCGAAGACACGCTACTACTGGGCAGTGGATACCTATCTCGGCGGTGACGATCCCAACAACAATCCCCTTTTGGGGCCTATTTTTAGTTTCGTTGCAGACAATTCACCTCCCGCCGTCGAGGCCGGTGAAGATGTAATTACCTGGTTGGACAACGGCAGTGTGGACGTGGCACTCAGTGGTGCCGTAGTCGATGCCGATGCCACGACCACGCTCTGGAGCGTGGTTTCCGAGCCCGACGATCCCAATAGTCCCAACGCCGTGATCGCCGATGCTGCGGCCTTGGACACAACCATTACCCTTTCTGCGCTGGGAGAGTATATTCTGCAACTGCAAGCCGATGACGGCGAATACCAGAGTACCGACACCCTGACGATCAATGTGTACAGCGATCACTGCGCCGCGGCCCAGTCGCAGCCGGGTTGGCAACCCCTTCCTGGAGACATCAATCTCGATTGTGTGGTAGATCAGGCCGATCTGGATATCCTGCTTGAGCACTGGCTGAATTGCAATGGCCTGGATTGCCCGGATATTGATCCGATCGATCCGAATGTACCGTAACCATGATAAGATCTTTGGCAGAGGGATCCTGTAAGGTCAGGGCCCCCTCTGCCTTAAACGACTTTACCCTAAAGGACTGGAAGCATGAAGAAGGCATTTACCCTGATCGAACTGCTGGTCGTAATTGCCATCATTGCCCTGCTGATGTCCATCCTGATGCCGGCGCTGGGCCGCGTGAAGAAGCAAGCGCAGTCCATTGCCTGCATGTCCCGCCTAAAGAGCTGGGGCCTGTTGTACAAGCTCTACACGGACGACAACGGCGGGTACTTCAACGAGGGGCAGGGCTACGACCACCACGCGCAAAATGCCGGAAGACCTGTTTCATACGGGCTCTGGATGAACGCGCTGCGCCCCTATTACAAGGACGACAAGATGCTGTTCTGTCCCACGGCCACGCGGATTGTCTTAGGTGCCGGCGACTGGGGGACCTACAAGGCCTGGCACGCGACGTTCGCCAATCGCTACCCGGCTCCAGAGGAAGGGGCGGAGAAAGACTTCACCAGCAGCTACGGCGCCAATAACTGGACCGATTACATGCTCAGGGACCGCCAGGGAGGACGCTCGGTCCAGTTCTTCTGGAAAAGTACACAGGGTCTGAAGAATGTCAACCTGATCCCCCTCCTTGGGGATTCGACCTGGCATGATGCGTGGCCTTTTGAGACCGATATCCCGGTTCAGAATCCGCTTGATTTTCGGTGGGGCAGCGTGACGGTGGGCGAGGGGGAGATGAACCACTTCTGCATCGACCGCCACAA
>CAYFUB010000849.1:0-1640 GCA_964346195.1 uncultured Pirellulales bacterium | reverse complement strand
CTATGTCTCTGACGAGAAGGTCAGTGTGGCAGCCTGTGTCGGCGCCACTTGGATCGCCGGGTGAGTCGTCGGCACTATCGAGCTTCTGGCGCGGAGCCTGCGCACCGGAGGGATCATCCTCATCGGCGAGCCCTACTGGCGGCAGTTACCGCCGACGGAAGATGTTGCCAAGGGGTGTCTTGCCAACTCGATCTCCGACTTTCTCATGCTTCCAGAACTTCTCGCGTCTTTCGGCCACCTTGGCTACGACGTCGTTGAAATGATTCTGGCTGACCAAGACGGCTGGGACAGATACGAGGCGGCCAAATGGCTCACCATGCGCCGATGGCTTGAAGCCAATCCCGGCGACAAGCTCGCGAAAGACGTTCGAGCCCAACTGACCTCGGCACCCGAGCGCTACGCCGCTTACACGCGTGAATACCTGGGCTGGGGTGTGTTCGCGCTGATGCCGCGGTGATGAGAGGATTACCGGGCGACTCAGAAAGTGGGGAAAGTCCACTTGTCGGTCTTCTTGCTTGTTTCAGCGCAGGTGCTTCTGCACTGGTTCGAACGGTCGGCAGCCTCATCCAAGGTGCATGTGGTGTTTACGCAATTATAGCAGTGCCAGCAGCTCATGCCACAATAAGGCACGTGGATTGTGAGATGATAGTTGAAAGAGGGAATGGATGGCTCGCTCCTTCCTGTGATACTCCTCACGACCAACGGATAGTCGAAGAGCGTGTCGACATAAGGATCGAAGTGATTGGAGTTGTTTTGCTGTCGTTTGGAGTGTTTGGCCTGAGGAACCGTCTCAAAGAGCCTGAATGGCGTACCTGGAACGTTCATCGGTTGCATATACGTTTGGTCAAAGCGAGCTAGGTCATAGCTGCGTACACCGGCAGCATCCCGATGGACGATCTGATTTCGCGCATTCAACAGGCGTTCGTACAGTGCTGGCTTCATACTTATCTCCTTCTGAGCCTTGCTGGCGAACCGTGCATTTTCTCGGCGCGTCTTACTCGTGTCAAGGGGAATTGGAAGACCTTACGGGCTCAGGTACATTTTCTCCGCACAATCACGTAACTCGTTGTCGGAGAAGAGTCTATCCGCACCTCTTGCCTTGACTGCCTATCGCTGGGGGTACCATGCTGGAGGCCCCAACGCGGTAAACTCCGCTGGCATCCGCCCATGGCGGACTTCGGCCGTGTCCGGTGTTCGGAGTGGGCCCCCAAACGCGAAGTCTCGCGTTTGGGAACCCAGTTCCGCGTTTACGCGGGTCGGACCGGTCTTGCCGCCTGAAGGCGGTACTCCGAACGCCAATGATCTGCCCGTCGGTATCCGCAGGATTGTCATCCCGGACCTCGATCCGGGAGCGTTAAACGCACCAGTCGTCTGCCGATCAGGTTCTCACACGGAGCCACGAAGCCACAGAGTCTACCCGACCCCTCTGGCGTCATTTCCTTCGTGTCTTGGTGACTTTGTGTGAGCACTCCTTCTGATTGCGACTGAGACTGACGAGGCCAGAGCCTGTCCCCGCCACGGTGGTATTTGGGCAACCGCGAAATACGCGAACCACGCGAAAAAAGAAGAGGGCGTAGGGACTTCCTTCGCGTATTTAGCGTACTTCGTGGTTCCATTTCTTTGGGGTGCGGCCAAAGGCC
>CAYFUB010000848.1:0-10630 GCA_964346195.1 uncultured Pirellulales bacterium | reverse complement strand
AATGACAACCGGTGTGCACGGCACACCCTACCTGCCACGGCACCGAGGTCGCAAGAATGGTGTCTCTCGCAAAGACGCCAAGAGCGCCAAGGGCAGAGCCGTTCCTCTTAGTCTCCAGGCCGTTGGATCGTTCCGGCCCGGCTGTCTGGAGAAGATTCTCAACTGGTGCGGGCCTGTGACACAGGGTTCCCACGGATTCCGGCGGGGTGTATACAAGGGGCCCGCGCCGCGGCGACGGCGCAGGCCCCCGAATCGATGTCGATGAAACGTTCTTCCGACCAATTCCGCGGTTACTGAGCCGCTGGTTCTCCAGGTCGATACAAGCGTATGTCATCAAAATACAACGTGCCGGAACCGCCGGGCGTCGTCGTGTCCCCCCTGGTGCCCATACCGATCGCGATGCTATCGATATTGGTCAGGTTCACACCCTCGTCGGCAAACTCCTGCAGGGCGATTCTCCATTCGGTCCACTGGTCTGTCAACAACACCTCCGGGTCCTCGTGGTAGACCACGGCAGATCCGTTCAGAGCGACATACAGAGGCTCCGGGTCGTTGCTCAGGATTCCGATATCCTGGTGTGCCCACTGCTGTTGAGTGATGTTGCCGGCCATCGTGACGTCGGAGAAGACGGCCTCGCATGTTGCATCGGCGTTATGTGCCGTCACGGCCAATCCGATGTAGACACTGGTCGCGTCCATCGGGATCGGCTGGCTCGGGACGTTCTCCAGGGTGACCCACGTGGTTCCGTCCGTCGAGCGGGTCACGGTGAAGTCACCCGCGGCGCTGCGTTCCAGTCTGATCCAGCACGGTGCCGTGATTCCCGTCTGGTTCATGCTGAAACTGTCGCCCGCCGTAGCGATGCGACCCTCGGAGGCCACGCCGCTGCCGGGTGTGACACATGCGAGGGCATGCTTGGAGTTGGGGTCCAGCGTCTCACGAATCATGACGCCGGCCTTGGCCCATGGGTCGGTGTTGCTGACGCTCAGGACCTTGGCCGTGATTGAACCGGCGCCGGTGAGTTTCTTGTAGGCAAAGTGGAACTCGTCGGCTTGACCGGTGATGTCCGTGCCCGAGGCCGTCATCGTATAGGTGCCGGTCGGTTCCTCGATGAAGCTGCCAACCGACGCCGGATACCCTCGGAACCACAGCGACAAGGTGTCCACCCCTTCCCGCGTCCAGTCACGCTCAGAATCACTGATACTCCGCACGGCTTCCGAGTACTTCATGTCGTTGTCGTACGACAAGGGCATCGACTGGCGGCCGCCGTGGATGATCGTCTGCTCGGCAAACGGCGGGTCCCAGTTGCCGACCGTCGAGCCGTTCGTCTCGGTGCCCCACCCGTCGATCCACGTCAGATAGATCCTGTTGCTGCCTTCCAGTTCCGTGTCAAGATCGTTGTAAGACTCGAAATCGTCCACAATCAGGAAACTGCCCGTCGTAAAACTCCAGAGTTCGCCGATCCAAGGACTTTCCGGGTTGACGCTGTTGACCTCGTCGATGCGCCAGAAATACGTAGTCTCCAGTTCCAGAATTCCGGGATCATAGCTCTCGGAACCCCGTTCCTGGGTGCCTCGGTATTCGGGTGAGCCCGTACCGGCGCTGCGCACCGCCTCCTCGTCCGTCCCGAAGTAGACTTGGTGCGATGAAGCATGTTGGCCGGCCTTCCAGGTCAGAACAGGGGTCTGCGGTATATCAGCAGCGCCATTGGCCGGAACCGGGCCGAATGCATTCACGGGCGCAAAGGGCGAGAGGTAGCTGCCTTGAATGATCTGTTGGCTGCGGATTCCGGCGCCCCGCCAGGCCACCTGGCAGTGGTCCCAATCAACACCTTCTTTCCAGAGTGCCATGATGTAGTATCTCTCGCCGCCCGTCAGAGGAACGGGGTCGGACTTCCGCGAGAACGTGTCGTACGATCCCCATACCGGTTCAGAAGCGAGCAGTTGTACGTTGGCGGGGTCGTCATTCGTGCTCAACCACAACTCGCCCTGGTCGGCGCTGGAGAACCAGAACGTGTAATCGCCGGTCAAGGGAACATAGAGCCAGCCATGAATTCGTGCGCCATAGTTGTCGCCGATGCTGTCGGCCGTGGCGAACTCCGTCAACTTCTCGCTGCGGGTCGGATTGTCCGGAAAGTCCGGGCTGTTTCGCAACAGGTCCAGCGTGGAACCCTCAAGGCTCTCCCACATATCCATGACAACCGTCCCGAGGTCGTTGCGGGTCGCGGTGAAGCTCCAGACATCGCCTGGGTATGTCGTCTTGCCGTCAAATGCATCAATTCGCCAATAATACGTCTTTTCACGCGTCAATGTGGCGGGGGTATAACTGGGATTCAGAACCGGACCCTTGGCGGTCCCGCCGGTGCCCGCCTGCACACTCTCGAGATTGTCGCCGAAGTACACGTAGTGCAGGATCGCACTGGAACCGGGAGTCCAGGTGAGCACCACGTTGGGGTCGTTGAAGAGAGTCTTGTCGACGGGGGTGGGACTGAAGGGGGTCTTCGAGCCCACGGTGAAACTCCAGACATCGCCCTTCCACGGACTATCGGGGTGCAGGTCATTCACTTCGTCAATTCGCCAGAAGTACGTCGTCTTCTCGGCCAGACCCGAGGGATAGGGATTCCCCTCGGAACCCACGGCGAAGGAAAGTTTGAGGGTGTTGCCGCGGAACACGTCGGTATCCTGTGTCGTGGCATTACTCACCTTCTCGAAGTCCTCGCCGAAGTAGACATTGGAAGAGGTTGATATCATGCCGGGATCCCACTGCAGCTCTACCTGGGTGGCCGTGACAACGACCCCGTCGGCCGGCACCGGATGTCGCGCCCGGGTCACCGGGGCCAGTGACGAGACCACCAGGGCATTCAGAAAAGCAAAGGGATTGTTGGCGCCGGATTGTTCCGTGGTGTCGGCATTGGGGCCGCATTGCAGGACGATTGTACCGGCGCCGTCTGACACAGCGGTGGCGGTGGAAGCATAGTCATTCGCATCCACAGGCGCAATTGTCGCATCGAAACCGGCGGTAAGAAGAAATTCGCCATTGGCGGTCCAGTCCGCGATGCGGTTGCCGCCGGCGGTGCTGCTCGTATCATAGGCATAAATCGTTATCTCGTAGGTCGTATTCGCCTCCAGTCCCGACAGCGTGACCGTCATTCCGTTCGGCCGGGCAAAGATGAAGTCGCGATAGATCAATTCGTAGGGTATTCCCGTGGGGCCGCCACGCCAGCGAGCGTCGAGGTTACCGGCGAGCTCGACTTTGATATTGTCCACCACCGAGCCGCTGTCCGCGATGGTGAACGAAGTGAAGCCCGACTCGGTCTGTGCCGCATCATTCCTATTGCTGATATCCAGCTTAAGGATCGGATAACCGGCCTTGGCCGTCGTGGGGCTCAGACCTGCCAGAATCATCACGGCAGTTACGATATTCGCGCATGGTACAAGACATTTGTTGCTCATAATCGATCTCCTAACAGGGGTCGGCCATACCATGGAAGAATCGCGTGACCTGACACAGCAAAATGGCGCTGCATGACGGGTCACATCGGCGGCCCATCATGCTTTGCGCGGTGACACGTTCTGATCGGACGCACCTCCTTTCCTTTGCCGCGCTTGAAAGACCGAACCGCCCCGTGCTGAGACTCCGGACATGGCGGTCTGTCACTCATTCTCCTCCAATCACTCTACCCGTTCTCCGGACGGCTTATCCAGCAGAAGTTCTGCCCCGGCAGAACCCTTCTTCCCAAGCATGCAGGGGCCACTCCCGGTTGTTCTCGAGATTTGACATTTCCATCCAGTATAAATCATCGTAATCCATTTTCCGGCCCGAAAAGCCATTATTTCGCGCAAAATACCCATCATTTTGCGCATCCACCGTTGCGAGCGGAAAGGGGATCCGGTAGAAGTGAATCATGCGGAAAGTACCGAAAGTCGCACTGGTGGTCGAGAAATCAAGAGCTTTCGGCAGGGGACTGCTCTACGGCGTTGTCCAATACGCGAATCTCCATGGACCATGGCTGTTTTACATGGAGCCGGAACAAGACAAGAAACGCAGAGAGCGACCCTACAAGTGGATCGGCGACCTGGATGCAGATGGCATAATTGGCTATACATGGGATGCCCGCCTCATCAGGATGATTGTCGGTCTGGGGGTTCCCGCCGTCATTCGTGGCATAGACAAGCCCACCGCGAACGCCTTCTGCATGGTGACGGACCAGGTTGCGATCGGCCGGATGGCAGCCGAACATTTCCTGGAACGTGGCTTCAAGCAGTTTGCCTACTGCGGCTTTGACGACATGACGTGGTCTCGGCAGCGCGGACAGAACTTCGGCAGGACCATAGAGCAGTTCGGCTACAGGTGCTTCTTCTACCGACAGCCCAGGGCAAAACGCCTGCGTACGCCGGACAAGGAGCAAGCCGTCATACTGAATGGCTCAAATCGTTGCCCAAACCGATAGCCCTCATGGCCAGCAACGACGACCGCAGCCAGGATGTTCTGGCGGCCTGCAAGATGGCAGACCTCGATGTCCCGACCAAAGTGGCAATTCTGGGCGTGGACAATGATGAGTTGATTTGCAGCTTGTCCTATCCACAGTTGTCCAGTGTCGCTCTCGGTACGGAAGGCGCCGGATACGAAGCCGCTCGAATCCTGTGCAGACTGATGAACGGGCAGGAGACGACGGCCGCTGAGCGGGAAGTGTTGATTTCTCCTTTGCATGTCGTGACCCGGCAGTCAACGGATATTATGGCGATCGAAGACCGGCAAGTCGCCGAGGCAATCCATTTCATTCGCAAACATTTCAAAGAGATGATTCTGGTTGGTGACGTCGCCGAGACGGTCGGTCTGTCCCGGCGGACCCTGGAGCAACGATTCCGCAAGCTGCTCAAACACTCCGTGCATGAAGAGATTGTTCGCACTCGCGTGAACCAGATGGCGGGCATGCTCACCGATACGAATCTGCCCATATCCCAGATCGCAGGACTGTTGGGGTACTCATACGTGAACAACATTTCCCGTTATTTCAGGCAACAGAAGGGGATCAGCCCCTCGGGCTACCGCAAGAAACTGGGGACGCGAAAGCTTCTTCCTTAGTCGTTTAGCACTGGTGCGCTCCCATTCCATAAGTCATTACGTGGATGAGTCTTACAGTAGAAGCCAAGGGAGCGTTTATCGCCTTCGGGGCGCCAGCGGGGAGAAGCCGGTGCGGGCGAATCCCACACGTCCTGCTGGTAGCCCACCAAGCGATAAATGCAATGGGTTGCGGCCGAAGGCCGGGCCGGGTGAATCCGTGTTCATCCGTGGTTGAGATATTCCTTGTGGCCTCTGTACTCTTCGTGGCCGATACCTCGTCGGTCGCGAAGCGTCGAGCGTCGAGCGGAAAGACGCGGGATTCAAGCACGCGACGCGCGACGCACCCCGCGCGGGCGACGGCCCAAAAGGGGCCCAAACACAGGACACATGCCGCACGACGGAACCGGCGGATCGAGGACCGGAGGCGCGTCTGACGTGAAAGGGACGGCTTGACAACGTTCAGGGGGTCGGACCGATGGGTTGGCCCGACCCCCTGGGTCGTGCTTCTTCCGGCCGGCGAAGGCCGGTCCACTATTCGGCGAGTGAAATCTCCTATTCGCTGGCAGGCGCCTCGGCCGGGGACTCGTGCGCGCCGACGTCATAGGCCGCGCCTTGCGGACGCGGGGCGCCGTTGTAGTCGGCCGTCACCGTGACGCCGATCGTGGCGGGGTCTACACCGGCGTCGATGGCCGGCGAGCCTGCACTTGGCGCGTAGTTGGCGTCCAGCAGCGGGTCGTCCGTAATGCTGCCCGTCTCCGTTCTGTTCGTAATGGCCATCAGGGTGGTCCCGTCCGCTTCGAGATTGTTGAAGAACAGACAATTGACCGCATTGATCGAGAAACTGGCGTTGCGCGAGCTGAGGATGTGATCCTTGCCGGCGTCGGCGCCGAACGTGTTGTTGGCGAAGAGGCAGTTGATGACCTGCGTGGTGTCCTCCGTCTCATCGTCGACGCCGTCGCCGTCCGTGTCTTCCGTGTTCGCGTTGTTGTAGATGATGTCCTGGTCTTCCACGTGGTTGCCCACGAACGTGCAGTTGATGAACTTGCTGTTGCGGTTCGTCTCGATCATCCGGTCCGGACTGTTGTCGGCCTTGGCGATGTTGTTCACGAAGATGCAGTTCGTGACGGTCACCTCGTTCTGCGCGTTGTTGGAGAACTGGCAGACGTTGCCGTTGTCCCAGGAGGTGTTGGCTTCAAACCAGCAACTGTCGAGCCGGATCACGTTGCCGACCGCGGACGACTGAATGGCGCCGCCGTCATCGGAAGCGTTGCCGTTGACGAAGATGCAGCGGTTGGCGATCAGGGTGGTGCCGGGCGTGAGGGCCGAGGCCGAGCCGCCCTGGATCTTGATGTGCCCGCCGTCGCCGTCCGCACCTTCTATCGCCACGGAATCCGGCGAACAGGCATAGTTGCCTTCAAAGAGGCAATCGTTGATCGTGATGATCGACAGGCCGGTAATGTTGATCGCGCCCCCATCGTCACCGTCGCCTTCAGCGGGCGTGTGATTGTTCTGAAACTCGCAGTTCTGGATGGTGCCCACGGCTCCGTTGTCGGCACTGAAGGCGCCGCCGTCGCCGCTCTCGTCGCCGAATTCATCTTCCCGCAGCGGGATCTGGGCTTCCAACTCTGCTTCGCTCAGTTCGCCGCTGGCGTCGGTGTCGATGTGGGCGAACCGGTGGAGGTCGTCGTCGTCGGTCCCCTCGGTCCCGTCGTCACCGGGCAAGCGGATGCCGCCGACCCGGCCGTTTGCTTCGGCGGGGTCCAGGCCGCCGCTGGCGTTGGCGTCGAGCGTGGCGAAGTCGGTCTTCAGGTTGAACGCGGCGGCCGTGTAAGAGAATCGGCCGTTTGTGTCCGCGACGCAGTTCTGGATGGTCATGCCCTCGAGGACCCAGCCCTTGGGACCCGAATCGTTGACGGCATTGCTGTCTTCGTTGAAGAAGCGGTCACCCCAGGCCACGAAGGCGCGGGTCACGTTGTTGCCGTCGATAATGGTCAGGCCGGGCCCCGCGCCCCGATAGGTGACGCCGTCCTTGATGGCGATCTGGGCGGTCAGGTAGTACGTCCCGGCGGCGATTTCAATCGTATCGCCGGCCTGGGCGAGCGCGTTGGCCGCGGCGATATCGCCGTTCGGGTCCACAGCGATGATGCTGGGCTGGGGCTGGGGCGCTGAGATGCTCAGCAGGTCGAATCCCGACGCGGTGATGCGCACGCCTTTCACCGGGACATCCGTCGTGAAGACCAAGCCGAAGGCATTCTGGCCCGCGACACCGACTCCCGTGTCGGCATAAGGTCCGCCATCCGCCGGTTTCGCGAGGGCGACCGCCGCTCCCAGCGAATCGTCCGCCAGAATGGCCTGGACTGTCCCCGCGTCGTTGCCCCCGCGCTCGAACACGAAGAAGGTGTCCGTCAGGAACGGGAAGACCGTCTCCTGGTAATCGATGCCGTCGATTGAGGAAATGTCGGACGCCCCATTCAAGGTGAATAGAAAGTTGTCGGCTTTGGAGCCCACGTCACCCGCTTTGGGGCTCGAGCTTCCGCTGACCGTGGCCGCCGGAGCGGGATCGCCCTCTGCCCAGAGAGTTGGGACACCCGTGTCGGCGGGGATATACCACCGGGTGGTGGCGCCCAGTGCCAGGTCCCCCTCGGCGACCACATACTCGACCTCCGCGTACCGAAGGCTGACGAGGGCCCCGTCAACGACGGTGACATCGGCCAGCCCGCTGAGCGTGTCGGCCGCGACCGGCGCCGCCAGCACCGCCAGCGCCAAGAAGGCTACACATACCGATTCTCTGTACATGATAATTCTCCTGATACATACGGTTTGGATTGATTCGCCTCGGTCGCATCCGACGGCGGCCGGCGATAGTTCAGACGCTGGCGCGCGTGCTCCACCGGCGCGCGACTGACTCTCTCCCTGATTGCACCTCCCTTCCGTTGCCCGATATGAGGACTCCACCGACGAGCGGCAGTCCGCAGCAAACCACCGGGACCGCTGCGACTGCCCCATCTAGAGACCCACAAAGCCACTGTTTTTGTATCAGATTCCTGCCCCGGCGTCAAGCAAAATCCCCCGTCCGCGTCACGCTTCACGCAGGACCGCCCAGAGATAAGCGGTTGTGATACAGAGCTGTGCGCGAGACTCACACGGATTGCACTCTGTCGCCGCGGCGAAGGCGGCGCCGGTAGGGTGTGCACCGCACACCGATTCCTCTGCTTCTTAACCACAGAGCACCCGGCAGCACAGAGGTCATTGTGACGCGGATTGCACGGATGGACACGGATTCTCCGTCCGGCCCTCCGCCCGCCTTCTTCACACTTCAAACTGAACACTTGCCGCCGCGGCCCCTGGTCTTCTATAATCAACAGCGGATTGGCCGGCCGGCAACCGCCCCATGAGGATCGAGAGGCGATGCAAATGGCCGTCTTGAAATTGAGGCCGGGAAAATGTACCGGACACCTTTAATTCTGTCGGATGGCGCGGCCAGTCAATACAACGGCCCGCGAGGAATGATAGAAGCGGGCACAATCTCGCCTCTCGCCATGCTCCATTCGCCCAAGCGAATGTGTCTTTTTTGAGGTCCATATTGGAGCACGTCAATGCGCCCATAGTCACTTAGAAGGGTGCGCAGAGGGTCAGACGGTCGGCAAGGCGATGTCAGTATCGAGAGGATTGGCCTCACGACTATGCTATAGCCGAGGAGTTGGCCTACGTCCCGCAGTGCTAGTTGTTTTATCTTGCACTCTACGAGTGCGATATGTGCCTTCTTCCCATCGGATATCAATCCCGTCACATCAACCTTTACATCCCATCACGCATCGGATCACGGATACATAGGAAATGCGCACCTCTCACGCAGGGGCCGCGCTCGTGGTGCTATATATAGCGCCCAATCAACAATCGGCTCAAGCTTCGGATGGCATCATTTGAGTTCAACGACGCGAACGACCAGCGTCGCATCGGATATCGGTTGGAACAACAAGAAGGAGTCAAAATAGAGGGCCCGCAGGGAAGATTGAACCTGGGGTGACTTCTGCTCTCCGCGCGTGCCACCGTGCAAGCCTGATGTGCCTCAAGTTTCCTCCGTAGCTGAGAACATCATACCGTCCGTAGGTCTTCAATAGCGTTGCCAGCGCATCGACGGGCGGCTCGGGCGAGACGAGCATACAAAGCAAGGGGTTTATGACTTTGGCATAAGCAAGAAGTGCGCAAACATCGTCGAGTGTGGGCCTCGCTGACACGGAATCAACGATCGCCAAATGCGCCTCCGCCTTGCTAGTGACAAGCCCAACGACACCCGATTTGAAGTCCCATGCCTTGTATTCCGGGAAGAACTTCTGAAGATCAAATTCATCAATGAGCCGGAACAGTTCAGCCCCACGCGACTCAAAGGTACGGACTTTCATTTTTTTGAAGTGGTGAGTCAGCAGGGTGTTGAGCCACCTCTCGACTGATTTGCCTGATATGTCCTCGGTCGCGCAGAGCCGCGCCCCAGTTTTCGCTGTCTCAGTAGGGTTCTTCATAACATCACCTCGCGGCGCCGAGGAGTGTGCCAAGCATGCTCGATATCTCCGGAGCCACTTGGAGCAGTACGTCACTCACCAAAAACAGAGTCTGTAAAGGATTTCATGATCACTGTCGCCTCAAGTATCTTATCAACATCTGCCGGCTCGAGGAATATGATCTTGTCCAGCAGAGCCGACCGCTTGACAATGAGCCTACGCAGCATTTTCTCCTTCTGTCGAGGATCAGTCACGACGACTGCTTTCTGAACCACATTTGCCACCATTTCCAGCCGCTCAATCGCGTCTGCCATGCTCCCGGACAGTTGCACCTCGAAGGGGTACTGGAGCTTACCACCAAAGTGAACGAACCGAACCCACAGAGAATCAACCTGCCGATTCTCTGCTAGCTGGCTGGTCTTAGGCAAAATGTCATTCAAACTGGCCCGTTTCTTCACATCGAATTGGAAGAAGGCACCGATCAGGCTCAACTTGTCTTCAATGTCACTGTGTGTGATTGCCTCCCTCGCGGATGGCGCTGTCACTCGATGTTGTAGGTCAAGCCTGTGCAGCTCGGAGCCCTTCCGCGCAAGGTAGTACTTGCCTGTAATGAGGTCGACCAACCCTAGAGACCTCAGCCAGTCAAGGCGGAATCGCAGTTGATTGCTTAGATGCTTTGTGCTCCACGAAGCAGGCTCGGGCCTTTCGGATCCTATCCAAGCGGACCAATTGTGACGCAGGACGTCCCAGGTCGCGGGCTGGATACGCGCCAGGATTTGAAGGATTGCGTCTACTCCCAAAAACGTTCTCGAGAATATCCTATAAAACAGATCTACGTTGCTAGACTCAGCGATTTCGCGGCCAGCCTCACTCAGAACATATTTCTTTTTCTTGCGTTCAACCAACCCGGTTCCCAGGAAGAGGATGGAGCATATTTTTCGGGAGAAGCTGGCACTGATTTCAAAGTGACCCTGCACCCATTCGGCAAGATTAGCCTGCGCTCTCGCGTCCGTATCCACCGCGCGCAAGACCCCAATCGATGCCGAGTACTGTTTTTCGACGGGCCCAGC
>CAYFUB010000847.1:0-2277 GCA_964346195.1 uncultured Pirellulales bacterium | reverse complement strand
CGACAGACCCTGGAAGCTGCATCCGTACCCGACGCTCGTCGGCACGGCGATCACCGGGCAACTCACCAGCCCGCCCAGCACGCTGGCCAGGGCGCCCTCCATGCCGGCCACGACGATGACGACGTTGGCCTTTTGCAGTCCGGGCAGACAGCCGAGCAGCCGGTGCAGGCCGGCGACACCGACATCGCAGACCAGCTCGGTCCGCTGGCCCATGATCTCGGCCGTGACCCTGGCCTCCATCGCCACGGGCAGATCGGCCGTCCCGGCCATCACGATGGGCAGCACGCTCTTCGACGCCGGCAGTTCCTTCTGCTCCAGGACGATCGCGCGGGCCAGTTCCTCATACCGGGCCTTTGGCATCGTCTTGACGAGGGCCTCGAAGACCTCCGGCTGGGCCCGCGTCGCCAGGACGTTGTTGCCCTTGGACGCCAGAGACTCGAAGATGCGGATGACCTGTTCGGTGGTCTTGCCGGGGCAGAAGATGACCTCGGGAAAGCCTTTGCGAAGCTGCCGATGATGGTCCACCCGGGCAAAACCCAAGTCCTCGAACGGCAGGTGACGCAGCTTCTCCAGGGCGTCGTCGATCTCGACCTGCCCGCCCTTGACCTGCTCCAACAGTTGTCTCACTTGTTCCGGCTGAATAGGCTGACTCCTTAATTTACGATTTATGATTTAGGATCTACAATTGATGAAAGTCACGCCGCCGGTTTCCTTTCCAGGCCCGCGCATCCGGCGCCGGCCAAATCGTAAATCATCAATCGTAAATCATAGATTCGTCATCCGTTCGCGCTCGGCTCCAGCGTTAGCGGCGCAAAAAGCCCGGCCCGGTACTTGTGATAGGCCAGCGAAGCTACCATAACCGCGTTGTCCGTGCAATATTGTTTCGGGGCCACCAGCAGCCGGCGTGGCGGCCGGCCCTTCTGGCACATTTCTTGCATGGCTTCTCGCAGGGTGCCGTTGGCCGCGACGCCGCCGCCCAACAAGACGGTCCGCGCGCCGACTCGATCGGCGGCCCGTTTGGTTTTTCCGACCAGTACGTCAATCACGGCCGCCTGGAACGACGCGGCGATATCGGCGATCTCCTGCTCGCTCATGGAGTCGACCCGGTCGCTTCCCTCCATATTCTGGCCCCGGCAATAGTAAAGAACGGCGGTCTTGAGCCCGCTGAAGGAGAAATCCAGCGAATCCCGGCCCAGCATGGAGCGCGGGAAATCGACGGCCTTCGGATTGCCCTGTTTCGCAATCCGCTCGATGTTCGGCCCGCCGGGATAGGGCAGCTTCAGAATGGTCGCCACTTTGTCGAACGCTTCCCCCGCGGCATCGTCAATCGTCGAGCCCAGCAGCCGCAGTTCCAGCGGGGAATCCGCCTGGTAAAGGCACGTATGCCCGCCCGAGACGATCAGCGCCACAGCGGGCAGTTCCAACTTCTCGTCGCTCAACAGCGCCGATTGCAGATGCGCGTGCAGATGGTTGATGGCGATCAGGGGCTTGCCCCACATGAAGCTCAGCGTCTTGGCCGCGGTAACGCCCACGACCAGCGCAATGGTCAGTCCCGGCTGATTGGCCACGGCGACCGCGTCGAGGTCGTCCTGGCCGACGGCGGCCCGCTCCATCGCCTCGCTGATGACAGGATAAATCTTCTCGATGTGCGCCCGAGAGGCGATCTCGGGCACGACGCCGCCGTACTTCTCGTGCAGCTTGTTCTGAGAGGCCACGACGGACGACCGGACCTCGCGCCCGTCGGCCACGACCGCCGCCGCCGTCTCATCACAGCTTGTCTCAATTCCCAGAATGTTGACCCGTTTGGATTCCATGGTTTTCGCCGCGATATTAGCCCTATACGACAGTTCTGTCAACGTGTGCAGGGGGAAGCCGAAAGGACATAAAGGACTTTAAGGACCAAAAGGACCGTGTGGTGGCTGACCGCCGGGTGGCAGCGGCAAGCGCGTTTGTAGTGACCTCGTGAGGCGTTCAGTAGCACGGCCGTCCCGGCCGTGAGTACCACGGGCATCTTGCCCGTGGCAATGCAGGGGCAGGATGCGCCCTGGAATTCATGGGCGCTCGCGCCCATGCTACTGGGGACCCCGAACGCGATATATCGCGTTTGGGAATCCATGCCCCTGATACTCATGGGCGGGACGCCCATGCTGCTGGGCCCTTACGGGCACACTATGAACCGAAGCCAGCAGCTTGTGGACATGACGGGCCGGGCGGCCTAAAATGAGGCCCCGACGTAGACCATCGATGCAATTCGGCTTGGAGAAAAGTATGAGCAGA
>CAYFUB010000846.1:0-5360 GCA_964346195.1 uncultured Pirellulales bacterium | reverse complement strand
GAGCGCTTCCGCCACGGCGTGGCGGGAGTTTACCGCTTTCGGGCCTCCGGCGTGGTGGTGTTGGGCGAGCGGTGCGATTCCGGCTCGTCCTGGCCGCCGACCCATACTTACGATCCTCGTCGCCGGTGGCCTCAAAGCGCCAAACTCCCTGCCCGCGTCTCGCCGGTACATGTTTAGCGTCAATCATGGGTAGCGTAATGGGTGGCAGCGTCAAGGCCGTAAGCCTTGGCGATGGTTGCACCGCATCCCAAGAAGACCATCGCCAAGCTGCGCTTGACGCTGCCACCCAGATGAGGCTAAACACGTACTCTCGCCGGCAGGCTCGCGAAGGTCCGTAGCGCGCGCCGGAGGTTGCCGGAATCCGCCACTGTATGCCGACCGCACCTGGATGCTAAGCGCACCCCAATGGACCTTGTAATCCCGTTCTGCCCGGGTATAATCGGGCTTTGCTTGGAATCTGTGGAGGCAATGCAGGTATGGCAAAACTGGCAA
The DNA here is from genome assembly GCA_964346195.1 of uncultured Pirellulales bacterium. Classification (GTDB taxonomy): domain Bacteria; phylum Planctomycetota; class Phycisphaerae; order Sedimentisphaerales; family Anaerobacaceae; genus PLanc-01. The sequence goes on along the minus strand of CAYFUB010000846.1, from coordinate 4,868 downwards.
AACTCGATGACATTGTATCCCTGTGCAAGCGGCGCGGGTTTATCTTTCAGTCCAGCGAGATTTACGGCGGGCTGGCAAGCTGCTACGACTACGGCCCGCTGGGCGTCGAGTTGAAGAACAACGTGAAGAAGGCCTGGTGGAAGCACGTCGTCCAGATGCGCGACGACGTAGTCGGCCTCGATTGCAGCATCCTCATGCATCCGCTGGTCTGGAAGGCCTCCGGGCACGCGGACAAGTTCGCCGATCTCGTGTCCGAGTGCAGAAAGTGCAACACCCGCACCCGTGTGGACCACCTCAAGGACAGCGAGACCCAAGAAGCCGAAGAACACACGGAGCACGTGGCTATCGAGAAGGTGCAAGCCCGGGAGTACGACCTGAGCAACAAGGTCTGCCCGAACTGCGGGACCGTCGGCCGGTTCACCGAGCCCATGCCCTTCAAGCTCATGTTCGAGACCCAGATGGGCGCCAACGTCGAGGATTCGATGGTCCTGTACCTGCGGCCGGAGACTGCCCAGGGCATCTTCGCCAACTTCCGCAACGTGCTCGACACCACCCGCGTCAAGATCCCCTTCGGCATCGCCCAGATCGGCAAGAGCTTCCGCAACGAAGTGACGACCAAGGCCTTCATCTTCCGCACCCGCGAGTTCGAGCAGGCGGAGCTGGAGTTCTTCTGCGAGCCCGGCACCGACGACCACTGGTATGAGCACTGGAAGGAGCAACGCTGCAACTGGTATCTCAATCTCGGGCTCAAGAAAGAGAACCTGCGCTTCCGCGACCACGACCCGGACGAGCTGGCCCACTACGCCAAGGCCTGCGTGGACGTGGAGTACCGTTTCCCGTTCGGCAGCGGCGACTGGCAGGAGCTCGAAGGCATCGCCAACCGCACGGATTTCGACCTGCGACAGCATCAGCGCGGCATGCGGACCCTCAACAAATGGTACGAGAACAATCGCGACCTCGCGAAAATCCAACTCGCAGAGGAGGCCGAGGACTACCAGTCGGGTCCGCTGTCCTATTTCGACGACGAGAAGAAGCAGCGCTACATCCCCTACGTGATCGAGCCGAGCGCCGGCATCGACCGCAGCACGCTGGCGTTCCTCGTAGATGCCTACGACGAGGAAGAGGTCCGCGGCGAGACGCGCAACCTGCTGCGCTTCCACCCGGCCCTGGCCCCGATCAAGGTGGCGGTCTTTCCGCTGGTCAAAAAGGAAGGCATGCCGGAGATCGCCCGCAACGTCTACGACGACCTGAAGAAGCATTTCAACTGCTTCTACGACGAAAAGGCCGCCGTTGGCCGCCGCTACCGTCGTCAGGACGAGGCCGGCACGCCCTTGTGCGTCACCGTGGACGGCCAGACGCTTCAGGACCAGACGGTCACCGTCCGCGAGCGCGACTCCATGGAGCAGGTCCGCATCGCCACCAGCCAGCTCCGCACTTACCTGTGCGACAAACTGGACCTGTAGCGAACGAGGAACCGAATGGTATGATTGTTGACGAAAAGACTCTCGGGCACGTCGTTGGCCAGATTGTGCAGTTGGCGCATCCCGACCGCGTGATTCTCTTCGGCTCTGCCGCTACCGGAGAGATGACCGCCGATAGTGACCTGGACCTGCTGGTGATTGAGGCGGAGGTCTCCAACACGCGGCAGGAGAGTCTCCGCCTCCGAACGGCCCTGAAGAACGTCCCTTGGCCTGTTGATGTCATCGTCATGAGCCGTCAACGGTTCGAAGAGACCAAGGACGTAATTGGCGGCCTTGCCTATCCGGCCCACAAATACGGGAAAACCCTTTATGAAGCCGCCTGAACAGGTCAAACGGGAGTTGGTGCGCCAATGGCTGGAGAAGGCCGAAGATGACTGGCGCCTTTGCCAACGCCTTATCGTCGAACCCGAATCCTATACAGAGGCAACCGCCTTCCACGCTCAGCAGGCCGCCGAGAAGTACCTCAAGGCTTTCCTGACCTGGCATCAAGTGGAGTTCCCCAAAACCCATGATGTCAAGCGACTCCTCGAATTGGCGGCATCATGCGACCAACACTTGGCGGAGAGTCTGTCCGAAGCAGCGGATTTGACACCCTATGCCGTGGAGTATCGCTATCCCGGCGAATACCCTTCCGTGACTCCGCACGAGGCAGAAAAAGCGGTTGCCTTGGCAAGCCGGGTTCGGGGTCTGGTCCGCAGGCAATTGCCCGGCGATACTCCTGCTTGACACGTCGTCTTCTTTCCGCGAAAAAACGGCTTGATGAAAGCCGTGCTTATAAGTGTCTCTGTTTGAGGGAGGTCCGAACATGAAAGGGACGTCGGAACAGGACCGCCAGGGCGACGGCGCACGCGCCGGGCGAAGACGCATCGTAGAGGGCGTGGCTCGCGTTGTCGGGCTGTTGGTCGCGTGCTTCTGGCTGCTGGTTTCTGTCGCAGCCGTACGTACCGGATATCTTTCCCGGATTGGCGTGGCCATCGGGGTACTTTTTGTCGCCCCTTTGATAGTCGCACCGATGCTCGGCTGGGCGGGGAGAAGACGCCTGGAGGGACTCTCTTATGGAGTGCACTTCGGCATCATTGCCCTGATTATCCTGGCGGTGGCCAAGACCTACCTCTGGCCGCAGGAAAGCGGCGCCTGGCGTGCTTACAGGTTTGATGATGCGCTGGCCGCGTTGGAGGCCGGACGAGCCGTGACCGAGGCGGACAATGCGGCGCATCGCTATGATGCGCTGTTCGCCGAAGCGGACATAAATGACCAACCGGACTACCTTTTCAGCGGAGACTCCCTCCGTGACGAGTTCGGGAAACAACCCTGGAAAGGTGGCGACTACCCACAGGCCTCCACGTGGCTCGATTCCCATGCCGGGACCATCGACAAACTGCTGGTCATCGGCAAGATGGAAAGATGCCGATGGCCGGTTCAGGCGGATGCTTATGATGAGTATACAGTCCCCTACGAGGGACTGCGTTACAGTGTCCGGCTTCTCACGGCGGCCGGCAATCGGGACCTGGGCGAAGGGCGCGTCAATGGCGCACTGACCAGGTACTTCTGCGTTCTCAGAATCGCCGATCATCTTCATCAGCAACCATCGACCGTGAATTTGCTCACAGGCCTCGATGTCGAAAAGAACATCCTGCAGATGATTCGTTGCGCACTGGTCCAGAGCGACCTCTCGGGCGAGGATATCGCAGAGATAGCCAGTCACTTGCCGACGGCGACGGACCCCTGGCCTCAGGAATGGGCAACCTTATTGGAATATGAGAAGCTCCGGTACCTGAATCTGCTGGGACGGCTCTACGAGGTGAATGACAAAGGGGAGGTGCGGTTCACGGCGAACCCTGCGATTTCGCCGAAAGAAAGGGCGGGACGAAAAGACGCCAGGTACACGAGCAGGTTCCCTCGGATATACTGGCTGGCGAACATGCCGCGTGACCCGCAGGCCGTGCGGGACATCGTCGCCAGGCATTTTGCCGGATTCGAGCACGTCGCCAATCCCCAACGCCTGCCACAGATGGATAGGGACGAGAGGACAAGACGCGACCGGACTGGTGATACCGTGCGAGCGGCGTGCAACGTCTACCGCTGGTGGGCCGAGGCAGCATTCTTCAACGAGAGTCAGTACTTCGACTATCGCCGGCATCATACCGAGTGCATCACGTTGCGTCGCGGAACGTGGCTGGTCCTCGGCCTGCGCCGCTATCGCGACACCCACGGCACCTGGCCGGAGACCCTCGACAAGATAACAAATCATGTCCCGCCGGAGGCGTTCGCCGATCCCAGCGCCGGCGCAGCATTTGTATATGCTCCCGACGGCGACAGTCTCAAACTGTACAGCAAAGGTCCCAACCGCGTTGACGATGGCGGTCGCTCTGGTTATGTGCGCGCTCGGGGTAAGAGCGAGGACGATATCCGGCTGTGGCCGCCGCCGGTGCAGAAGCCGGAGCAGATGGATGGCGACGAGATGAGAAAGCAAATGGCGGAGATCTACGGCAGAGAGTACGTGGAGGAATTCTTCAAAGACGACGGGAGTGACAAACAATGATTGTTGACCGAATCGAGAACGCGCGTCTCTACCTGCCTCTGCATAAGGGATTCGGGCAGGCTTTCGCCGTTCTGGCGGACCCGGCGCTGGCCCAAAAGCCAGACGGCCGCTACAGCATCGACGGCGAGGACGTCTTCTACATCGTCCAGCATTACACAACCAAGCCGCTCGATCAGGGCCGGTTCGAATCGCACCGCAGGTACATCGACATCCAGGCCCTGCTCGCGGGCCAGGAGATGCTGGGCTACGCCCCGACGGCCGGCCTGGAGGTCGTCGAGCCGTACAGCGAGGAAAAGGACATCATGTTCTACCGCGTCGGCACGATGATCGCCCAGACCCGGCTGGAGTCGGGCCTTTTCTGCCTTTTGTATCCGCACGACGCCCACCTGCCCTCCTGCCAGCTCACCTGCCCCGCCGAAGTCCACAAGGTCGTGTTCAAAATCCGAGTGTAGAGTGTGGCGTGCACGCCTTCCCCACGTCCCTTGCAGGCGGCGACGTGATGTGTTAGGATGGAACGCATGGTGCCGACGGTTCATCACGAAAGAGACCAGGAGTCGATGGAGGCCAAGACCCGATGGTTTCGGTCTCTCTCGATGGCCGAGCGCATGGAGGTCTTTTGCAGTTTCACCGACCTGGCCCTGTCGGCGAATCCCCGCCTGAAGGATCGAACGCATGCTCAACCGATTGCAGGACGTGTTCAAGTCCTTTCAGCAACGTGAGGTCAAGTACGTGGTCATAGGAGGCGTGGCGTCGGTGCTTTACGGCGTGCCGCGCGTCACCTTTGACCTGGACATTCTGATCGAGGCTACCCCCGAGAACGCCGAGCGACTCCTGGCGGCCCTCAC
>CAYFUB010000845.1:0-3978 GCA_964346195.1 uncultured Pirellulales bacterium | reverse complement strand
AGCATGTCGGTCATCCCCAGATCGGCGGTCCGTTCCCGGTGGTAGCGGCGCGCCCTGATGAAGACCAGCGCCGAGTAGATCAGCGCCACGCCGGACCAGACAGGAAGCGCCCAACCCAGTATCTTGAGCCCGAGGTAGACGTCCGTCCGCCCCAGGAAGGTCGCCAGGACGGCCGCCAGACCAACCAGCAGGAGCACCACCAGGAAGGTCCGCCTGCCGGAACGGTAGATCCTGCGTGTGGCGAGTTCCTCTTCGGCATCGGCCTCATGCCATATCAGGCCCATCTGTCGCCCTCCGGGCTACTCGACCACAGATCCTCCGAGTCGCCCAAACGCTCGCCCGCGCGATCAGCGAAGACACACCACGGCCTTCCGAGTGGCAATTCAGGATACCGGCCAGGCTGACATAATGCAAGCGGCGCTACGCCCCGCGGCGCTACGCACGTATAGGAAAGCGGCCGCACAGGTCAAGCACCAGCGGCCTGACGGCTTCCGCCTCGGCTGCCGGGTCGCCCGCCTGCAGGATGCGCACCACCCAGCGGGCGATCTGTCGGCATTCCTGCTCCCCCATGCCGCGCGAAGTGACTGCCGGGGTGCCCAGCCGGATGCCGCTGGCCTCGCTGGGTTTGCGGGGGTCGTTCGGGATGGCGTTCTTATTGACGGTGACGTGGGCCCGCGTCAGCACCTCTACGGCCTGCTCGCCGGTCATCTGGAGCCCGCTCAGGTCCAGCAGGAACATGTGGGTGTCCGTCCCGCCGCTCACAACGGGCACGCCCAGGTCCATGCATTCCTCGGCCATTGCCTGCGCGTTCGCCACGACTTGCTCCTGATAGCGGCGGAACGCCGGCTGCATCGCCAGCCGAAAGGCCACCGCCTTGGCGGCTATGACGTGCATCATGGGCCCGCCCTGGATGCCGGGCATGACGGTGCTGTCCACGCGGTCGGCGAACTGGCGCTGGCACAGGATGAACGCCCCCCGCGGTCCGCGAAGTGTCTTGTGGGTGGTGGAGGTGACGAACTCGGCGTATGGTACAGGGCTGGGATGCACGCCGGCGGCGACCAGTCCCGCTATGTGCGCGATGTCCGCCATCAGGTAGGCGCCGACCTCGTCCGCTACCTCGCGGAATGCCTGGAAGTCAATCTGGCGGCTGTAGGCACTTGCCCCGGCTATGATCAGCGCCGGGTTGTGCTGGATGGCAAGCTTGCGGATGGCCCCGTAGTCGAGAATGCCCCCGTCGTTGACGCCGTAGCTGACCACTTCGTAGAGCTGGCCGCTGAAGTTGCGGCTGGTGCCGTGGGTCAGGTGGCCGCCATGGGCCATGGACATGCCCAGGATCGTGGCGCCCGGCTGGAGGACGGACATGTAGACGGCCATGTTGGCCTGCGACCCGGCGTGGGGCTGGACGTTGGCATGCTCTGCGCCGAACAGCTCCCTGGCTCGCACCACGGCCAGGCTTTCCACCTGGTCCACGCGTTCGCACCCGCCATACCAGCGGGATCCGGGATAGCCCTCCGCGTACTTGTCCGTCAGGACCGAGCCGGTCACCGCCAGGACGGCACTGGAGCAGTGGTTCTCGGAGGCAATCAGGCCCAGGTGGGTCTCCTGGCGCTTCCTCTCTGCCTCGATGGCGCGGGCTATCTCCGGGTCCACGGAGGCCAGTTCCGACCGGTCCCTGACGGTTTCACACATTCTCGGCCCCTTCGTGCAATCGGGCCCTCCCGACGGACGGGGCGCCTACTCGGAGGCTTCGCCCTGGTCGGCCGCCTCGCGGGCCAGCAGCCGCTCCCATTGGGCGTCCACGTCCTGCTGGATCTCCTCGACGAGCCACTCGTTCTTCGGCGCGAACAGGTGGCGGAAGCGGCCCTGCGACTTCAGCCACTCTCGGACGGGCTTCTTCTCCTTCGGCTTGAAGCTGATGCTGAGCTTCCCGTCCTCGATCTCGTAAACCGGCCAAACACAGGTATCAACCGCCAGCTTGGCGATCTGGATGCTCTCGCCCGGGTCGTGGCGCCAACCGCGGGGACAGGGGCTGATGATGTTGATGAAGCACGGGCCCTCGGTGGCGACGGCCTTCTGGACCTTGCCCATCAGGTCGCGGGCACGGTGGGGGCTGGCCTGGGCGCAGTAAGGCACGTTGTGCGCCGCCACGATGGCCGTCAGGTCCTTCTTCGGCTCCCGCTTGCCCGGTTCCACCTCGCCGGCCGGCGCGGTGGTGGTATAAGCGCCTTTGGGCGTCGCGCCAGAGCGCTGGATGCCGGTGTTCATGTACGCTTCGTTGTCGTAGCAGACGTAGGTGAAGTCGTGCCCACGTTCCAACGCGCCCGACAGGGACTGCAGGCCGATGTCGTAGGTGCCGCCGTCCCCGCCGAAGGCGATGAAGGCGATTGTGCCCTCGTACTTGCCCTGCTTCTTCAGCGAGCGATAGGCGGCCTCAGCGCCGCATATGGTCGCCGCCGAGTTCTCAAACGCGTTGTGCACTATTGGCACGCGCCAGGCGGAGTTGGGGTAGACGGTGGTGCTGACCTCCATGCAGCCGGTGGCAATGCTGGCCACGACGCGCCGGCCGTCCTGCTGCGCCGCCAGCAGGACCTGGCGCAGGATGACCGGGCCGGCGCAACCGGGACAGGCGGCATGGCCGCCGCTGAGCAGTTCGGGCTGGTCGGAGAGCTTCTTCAGGCTGGTCGTTGCCATGATCCTCCTCGCTGCTTCGCTTTCTTCGCGCGCAGGTCGGCCTACTCGCGCACGCCGACGAAACGGGTCTCCGGCTCCACCTGCCCGCTCTCGGCGACGACGGCAAGGGCGTTGAACACGTCGGTCACGTCGTCCAGGCTCAGGTCGCGTCCGCCCAGACCATAGATGAAGTCCAGCATTGGCCGGTCGTCTCCATGGCGGATCGAGCGCACTTCGTGGAACAGCGGCCCGCCCAGTCCGAACGAGACGGCACGGTCCATCACACCGACTACGGCTGCCTCGGCCAGCGCGTTGCGGACCTGCTCGGCCGGGAATGGGCGGAAGCAGCGGACCTTCAGAACGCCGCACTTCAGTCCCTCCTGCTCCCGCAGGTTGTCCACCGCCTGCTTGGCAGTGCCCATCGTCGAGCCCAGGCCGACCAGCACAATGTCCGCGTCCTCGCACCGGTAGGGATCCAGCAGGCCGTAGGAGCGGCCGGTCATCCCCCCGTAGTCGGCGCCCACGCGCTCGACCACCGCCGGCACGCGCTCCATCGCGTCCACCTGCTGCTTCTTGAACTCGAAGTAGTAGTTCTGCAGGGCGAACATACCGAACGTGTGCACGTCGTCCACGTTCAACAAGTTTGTGGGGCGCTCGAACCGGCCGATGAACTCGCTGACGGCCTCGTCGTCGTTGACCTCCAGGGCCTCCAGCGTGTGGCTCAGGATGAACCCGTCCAGACAGACCATCACCGGCAGGCGTACGTCGGGGTCCTCAGCTATACTGACGGCCTGGATGGTGTTGTCGTATGCCTCCTGGCAGTTCTCCGAGTAGAGCTGAATCCACCCGGAGTCCCGGGCCCCCATGCTGTCGCTATGGTCGCAGTGGATGTTGATCGGGGCGCTGAGGGCCCGGTTGATCACCGGCATCACGATGGGGCAGCGGCAGCTGGCGGCAATGTAGAGGATCTCCCACATCAGGGCCAGGCCGTTGGCGCTGGTGGCCGTGCAGGTACGGGCTCCGGCGAGGGAAGCGCCCACCACGGCGCTCATCGCGCTGTGCTCGCTTTCGACGCGTACCAACTCGGTCACCACTTCGCCGTCGGCGACGTAGCCGGCGAACTTGTGCATCAGTTCGGTCTGCGGGGTGATAGGATAGGCGGCGACTACGTCCGGGTTGATCTGCTTCAGGGCGTATGCCGCCGAATCGTTCCCGGTCAGTGCGACTCGCTCAGCCATCGGCGCCGATCCTTTCCTTTTCCTCGTCGGTCAGCTCGCTCTCGCGCTTCATCTCGATAGCGTCCACCGG
>CAYFUB010000844.1:0-2675 GCA_964346195.1 uncultured Pirellulales bacterium | reverse complement strand
CCAACTTCAAGGTCATCTTCAACTACGACGCGACCCCAGCGCCCGACCGGGGCCACACCGACGTCAAATACCTCCTCGGCGTCGGCGTGAACTTCTGAGATTCGGGCCGGATACAGTTCGTTTATGAACGCGGAACTCTTGGCCAAGACGCAGGGTTATTCAGAGATGGGGGGCAGACACGTGCGCGCGCCGGCAGGCAGGGTTGTTCTTTTGTTGACCGTGTGTCTGGCCGGCTGTGCTGCCGACCGATCCAAAGCCGAGCCGGTTGCGCGTACGGAGCAGCGGTTCGACTACTACTATCTCCGCTGGCAGAGGGAATGTGAGCGAATCTCCTTCTCCAGTCGGACCCAGGACTATACAGGGCTACCCGCTTTCCGTTCCATTATCGCACTCGGCCGTCCCGCCCTGCCGTACCTGCAACAGAAGATGGAGGAAGATTTCATGTTGGCGCAAGCTGTGGTGGAGATCTGCGGCTGGAAACCGGAAGAGTTCCCCCATGAGAGTGAGCAGGAGTTCCGCGACAAGGTCCTGGCTAAACTGAGAGCGGGGCAGCAAACCGGGACCGGGTCGGCACCATCACCCGCATCCGACCGTGCCACCCTGTGCTACTTGGACCGCTCCGTGAGTGCCACGGGACCTATGTCGTCCGGACAATGATTGGCTCGCCTTATGTCATCCTGAGCGGAGCGAAGGATCTGGGCACGTTGGGAGAGGCTCCGTTCACCTGTTCTACACGCCTGTTGTTTGCGAGCTAGATACTTCACTTCGTTCAGCATGACAGAAATGTGCTGCCCCGCAGGACGTGGACGCACCCAGCACGAGATCGGGCGCCGGTAAAGGTTGCAGCCTCCCTGCCAAATCGTTATTCTTAGGACCGCGTTGGACGGCGAGGGCCCTCAGCCGCGCCGCAACAGACTCAGTAGGAGTATAGACCATGAAAAATGCGCTGTGGGTAGTTCTGTTCGTCATTCTGATCGGCGTGTTCGTCACGATCGGCGTGGTTCGCAAGGGGCGCATGAAGACAAACGCCGGGGGGCCCCGCCGGATCGGGGTGATTCCGAAGGAAACGGCCTCCGTGTTCTGGGAAGGCGTGCGCAAGGGCGCCCTGGAAGCCGGCATCGAGGAGAAGTACGAAATCTTGTGGAACGGCCCGGAGATCGAGACCGACCGCGAGCGGCAGCGCCAGATCGTCGAGGACATGATCGCCCAGAAGGTCGCCGGCATCGTGCTGGCCCCGAACGACCGCAAGGCCCTCGTGCCGGTGGTCGAGACCATCGCGGCCCGGCAGATCCCCTGCGTTATCATCGATTCGGCCGTCGAGACGGACAAGTACCTCTCCTACATGGCGACCGACAACTATAAGGGAGGCGTCATTGCCGCCCGGCGCATCGGGGAGATTCTCGACGGCCAGGGCAAGGTCATCCTTGTCGAATGGACGCCCAACTCGGCTTCCACCGACGCCCGCTGCGCCGGCTTTCGCAAGACGCTCGCCCAGGAATTCCCCGGAATACAGATTGTCGACTCGAAGTACCCCAACCCGCCCACGATGGAGAAGGCCCGCGACGTCACCGAGGACATGCTCACGAGGAACGCGGGCGTCGACGGCCTCTTCGCGTGCAACGCCACCTCCGCCGGCGGGGCCCTGACGGCCCTGCGCGAGAGACAGCAGAGCGACCGGAGAATCAAGATGGTCGGCTTCGACGCCTGGCCGATGCTCGTGGATGGATTGGAGCAGGGTGAGCTCGACAGCCTCATCATCCAGAATCCGTATAAGATGGGCTACGAGGGCGTCAAGGCGATCGTTCGTCACCTCAAGGGCGAACAGGTGGACAAGCGGGTGGACACGGGGGTTGAGCTGATCACGAAAGGCCGGCTCAGTGACCCTAAGATCAAGGAGTTGCTCGAATCACAGATATGAGCGCCGCGCCACAAGAAACCGCTCGGCAGAACGGCATCATCCTGCGCATGAAAGGCATCTCCAAGCGCTTCGGCCCTGTCCAGGCGCTACGGGACGTGAGCCTGACGGCGCAGGCTGGCACGGTCCACGCCCTGGTCGGCGAGAACGGCGCGGGCAAATCGACGCTGATGAAGATTCTCGCCGGCGTGTATCAGCCCGATGCCGGTTCCGTCGAGATTCACGGCCGGCAACGCTCCTTTACGCATCCGGCCCAGGCGCTGGAGGCGGGTATTTCCATGATCTACCAGGAGCTGGATCTTGCGGAGCACCTCACGGTGGCCGAGAACATCTTTCTCGGCGCCGAGCCCCGGGGCCTGCTGCCTTTCACGGTCAGTCACCGGCGCATGGCCGCCCAGGCGAACCAACTCGCCGAGCGTTTCCATTTCGACATCGACCCGATGGGCCGGGTCGAGGACCTCCCCACCGGGGACTGCCAGATCGTGGAAATCCTCAAGGCCCTGCGCCACCGGGCCTCGATCATCGTCATGGACGAGCCGACCTCTTCCCTGTCCGAGCGCGAGGCGAAAAGGCTCTTCGAGACCGTACGACGGCTCCGTAACCAGGGGCTCTCCATTATCTACATATCGCATCGCCTCGAAGAGATCATCGATCTGGCCGACGAGGTCAGCGTTCTGCGCGACGGCGAACTCGTCCACCACGAGCATGTGCGGAAGCTGAGCATCCCGAAGATTGTGCATTACATGGTCGGGCGCGAGCT
>CAYFUB010000843.1:0-1696 GCA_964346195.1 uncultured Pirellulales bacterium | reverse complement strand
TCGTCATCACACAGGCGGATATCAACAACCTGCTGCGCTCCAAGGCGGGGGTCTTTGCGGCGATACGAGTGTTGATGGAGGCGACGCAGACGAAGCTGGATGACCTGGAGACGGTCTATCTGGCCGGCGGCTTCGGCAACTTTCTTAATGTCCGCCACGCGGTCACCATCGGCATGCTGCCGGACGTGCCTGTGGAGAAGATTCGGTTCGTGGGCAACACCTCGATCGCGGGTGCGAAGATGGCGCTGCTGAGCCGCGAGGCCCTCAATCGCGCCGAAGAGATCGCGGCGCGCATGACCTATTTCGACCTGATGAGCCATGGCGGCTACATGGAAGAGTTCGTCCGGGCGAAGTTCCTGCCTCACACCGACCTGTCGCTCTTCCCCTCGGTCGGCGCCAACGGATTTGAAGGCATAGGTCCTATTCCCCGAACATCCGAAAGTAGGACAACGGAATCATGAGCATCACGATTGCAGTAAGCGGCAAAGGCGGCTCGGGCAAGACGACGATTGCCTCGATGCTGGTGCGGACGCTCCTGGAGCGTCCCGACGGCGTGCCGATCCTTTGCATCGATGCGGACCCTAATTCGTGCCTGGCCCTGGCGCTCGGTGTGGAACCCGGCACGACTATGGCCGAGATTCGCGAGCAGGCCCGGGCCAAGCCCGCCGACGCGGGGGGCCTGGACCGCGTACGGACGTTCGAGTACGGCCTCCAGCAGGCCGTCACTGAGGCGGGCGGATTTGACCTGGTCACCATGGGCCGGCCTGAGGGCCCGTCGTGTTACTGTGCCGTCAACAATCTGCTCCGGCGTGTCCTCGATGAAATGAGCCAGAAGTACCGGTTCGTGATTATCGACAATGAAGCCGGCATGGAGCACCTGTCCCGCCGGACGACGAATAACGTGGATTTGCTGTGCATCGTGTCGGAAGCGACGGCTGTAGGGGCGCTGACCGCCCGGCGCATTTTCGAGCTGGCAAGGCAGTTGCCGATCGTTGTCCGGGAAATCGGCGTTCTGTGGAACAAGACGGGCTGTGATGATCCCCTGGAAGAGGGGGCGGAACCCATAGACGTGCTGGCCCGCGTGCCCGAGGACGCGGCGGTGCTGGAGGCATCGCGTCGCGGCAGAAGTGTGTTTACGCTTGCGGATGACAACCCGGCGTTCCAGGTCGTGCGGGCGTTGGCCGAGCGTGTCCTGGCCGCTCGGCACGCGAAACTAACATCGAAGCATTAGGCAATTGGAGGATCTGCAATGCCTGTTCCTGAAGTTGTAGAAGGGTTCACCGGTTCCGTGAATCGCATCACGCTCGGCAGGAGCCAGGGGGCCGCGGTGACTGTGGGCGGCGCGCGGAACGTCGTCTACGGGGGCTCGCCATCGGACGCGGGCCAAAGGCCGGTGATTGCGATGGACGTGCTCGACATCCGCCCCGACGACTGGCCCGACGCCCTGCTCGAGCCTTTCGCAGCCGTAGCGGATAGTCCCGGCGACTGGGCCCGACAGTGTGTCGAGGAGTGCGGGGCGGACCTGGTCTGCGTCAAGTTCGATGGGATCCACCCCGACAAGGCGGACAAAGACGCGGTCCACGCCGTCAAAGTCACCGAGGCCGTACTCAAAGCGGTCAGTGTGCCCCTGGTGCTGTGGAACTGCGGCAATGATGCGAAGGACAACGAGGTCATGCCCAAGGTCAGCGGGGCGGCC
>CAYFUB010000842.1:0-10863 GCA_964346195.1 uncultured Pirellulales bacterium | reverse complement strand
CCCCAACGATCACCCAACCTCCGGGGGCTGCCATCTCATTTAAAGCCTTCAACGTCCCTCTATGACCGCCATAGATCCAGCTCGCTCCGATACATGCCACCAAATTGAAACTTTCCCGCGCCTTCGGCTCATAATCCGCCCCGTCCATCTCCGCAAAACTCAACTGAGCATCTGGTATACGTTGCTGATGTCTTTTCTTGGCATCTGAAACACAATACGGCGAGATATCGACTCCTATTCCTTCAATATCATATCGCTCAGCCAACCGGATGATAAATTCTCCTTTACCTGTGGCAATCTCAAGCACGCGATCTTCAGGCTCCAATCGCAGTAGTGCGATCAATTCCTCGAACTTTTCGACACTCATTGGGTTGCAGAAAACGTGTTCCCGGTGTGTAATATCAAAAAATTTCCATAGCTCCATTTTCAACCTCTTTTTCAATTGGTGGCCCAACTACGTATATATGGTTTCCTTATAACACACTGATCCTGTCGGCGCACCCATAAGACCCCGCCTCTCAAATCGCGTAAAGCCAGTGCAAACAAAGACTTGACAATGACCCGTATGCCACCGGGGATTTTATATGGTTTCCGCATAACACACCCAAGCCCCACGGCTTAGAGCCGGTCGGCCGGGGGGGAGCGGGAGACAGGCGTCTGCTTCCTCCTGCCGCGTCGATCGGATTTCCGCGACCATCTCACTCATTTCGACCTCTCCAAATCACGGCCTAGTCAAACCTGTCCGCGCCACACAACGCTCAGACCCATTCGGCGCAGCTTCATCAAAGGTGCATACGGGACCAGTATTATGGAGGATACGTGCAGAAAAGGCAAGAAAGCAGACGGATAAGGGAGAAGCTCTGTGTGTGACTGCGCTTTGCGGCAGGAGAGTCTCCTCTGTCACCCCGAGCGGTAGTCGAGGGGTCTGGTCGTGAAGAAGAGGCACGCCCCGTCCGCAGGCAGGTGTCTCGACTTCGCGGCGCTCTGCTCGACAAGACAAGAGGAGGGGTCGCCCCGTTCGGTATGAGCAACAATACAGGACCCGCCAAGACGGTCAGTCACAAACCAAGCTCTTTCGATTTGACCGTCTATTTTACGAAGCCGAGCTTTTCGGGGATGTACATGGAGAGTTGGGGGACGAAGGTGGTGATGAGCAGGGCGATGATCATGGCGGCGAAGAAGGGCACGATGTGCCGGATCACCCGGGTCACCGTGGTCTCGCCGATGCCGCAGCCGAGGAACAGGCAGGTTCCGACGGGCGGGGTGCACAGGCCGATGCAGAGGTTCATAATCATGATGATGCCGAAGTGCAGCGGGTGAACGCCGAGCTTCTCGACGATGGGCAGGAAGATCGGCGTGAAGATCAGGATCGCCGGCGTCATGTCCATGAACGTGCCGACCACGAGCAGAATCGCGTTGATCAGCAGAAGCAGAACCACTTTGTTGTCCGTCAGGCTCACGAGCGAGGCGCTGATATTCTGCGGGACGTTCTCCGAGGCCAGGACCCAGGACATGGCCATGCTGGTGGCAATCAGCAAAAAGACCACCGCGGTCGTGACGCCGCACTGCAGGAGGATGGCGGGCAGGTCGCGGAGCTTCACTTCCCGATAGACCACGACGGCCAGGAAGAATGAATATAGCACAGCCACGGCGGACGCTTCCGTCGGTGTGAACCAGCCCAGCAGGATGCCGCCGATGACGATGAAGATCAGCAGCAGTGCCGGGATGGCCCTGAGGAAGAACCTGCATGCTTCGCGACTCGGTCTAAAACAGAGGACCGCGCCAAGCACCGTCAGGGATATTGCCGTCCATATTCCCCAGTTCACACGCGCGAGGGAAGCGACAAACCAACCTGCCAAGGTGCCAATCCCAATGCACAGGAGAAACGCAGAGATTCTATTGTGCCTGATCTCACGGGCTGTCCACACGGTCATAACACAGACAAGCAACAGCCTCATGATGTGGGTCACGGCAGCCGGAAAGGCATAAGAGGTGCAAACATACACGATCGCAGCCAACAGCAGGACTGGAACAACACGCAGGAACGCCCGCAGCAGCACGGCAAGCCCGACGCCTTGCCCTTGACCGTACTTGTGTTTGACAGAGATGATACCAGCCACGAGCATGAGCGAGAGGCCGACGAGGATGCCGGGCAGGTAACCAGCCATGAAGACCCCGGCGATGGAGACGAATCCGCCGGTGGCGAGCGAATAGACGATCATGATATTGCTCGGCGGGATGAGCAGCCCCGTGGTCGCCGCCGTGATAGTCACGGAGGTATTGAAGTCCCGATGATAGCCCATCTTGTTCATGAGGGGAATCATGAAGCCCCCGACCGAGGAGACGGCCGCCGTGGCGGAGCCGGAGATGGCCCCGAACATCATGCAGGTCACGACATTGACGTAGGCTAGTCCG
Organism: uncultured Pirellulales bacterium; assembly: GCA_964346195.1. GTDB lineage: Bacteria > Planctomycetota > Phycisphaerae > Sedimentisphaerales > Anaerobacaceae > PLanc-01. The sequence continues at coordinate 8,448 of CAYFUB010000842.1, read as the reverse complement.
CCGCGAAACCGTCCGGCCAGGACATTGGCGAAGTCGATGAGCCGCCGGGCGATGCCGCCGTGACCCATGAGCAGGCCGGAGAGGATGAAGAAGGGAATGGCCAGCAGGGCGAAGCTGTCGATGCCTGTGGCCATGTTGTGCGCGACGGCCACGAACGCCGGCATGTCCCCCATCGCCAGAAACGCCAGCACCGTGGCGATGCCCATGCAGAACGCCACGGGCACGTTGAGCAGCAGCAGGACTGCGAAGCTGACCACCAGGACCACGACGGGCCAATCCACGATGCCTCCGGATTTACGATTTATGATTTACGATTGAAGACAGCGGTAGGGTGCGTATCACGCACCATTGAACCGCCGACACCAGACTTTCCCTTCAAATCGTTAAAGCGTTGCAGCGGGAACGCATCTACACTTGTACGCTCCCACGCTTCAACCGCTGAATTCTTTCCGCCAGGCCGATGGCGGCGTAGAGAGTCAGAAAGAAACCACTGATCGGGACGGCCAGGTATACGTAACCCATCTCGACGCCCAATGCCGGTGACTGCTGACCGAGTTCGAGGTTGCTGGCCACCAGGTCGATGCCGCCGATAATCATCACGAACAGCGAGAACACCGCGATGCAGAAAAAGACGAAGACTTCAGTCCAGAGCCGGGCCCTGCCGGGCAGCTTGCCGACGAAGTAATCGATGCCGAGATGGGCCCCGCGATTGAGCGCCACCGCCGCTCCGAGCAACGAGACCCAGATCAGCATGAAGACCGCCAACTCCTCGGTCCACGTGCTGGGATGGTTCAGAATGAATCGGGTGAACACCTGCCACAGGACATCGAGGACGAGGACCGCCACGACGGCCATGACCAGCACTTCCAGGGAACGATCCAGGATTCTCTTGAGGGTCGCCAGCAGACTCATGGCACCTCCTGGATCTGCCGGATGAGCTCGCCGATCGCCGTGCCCTCGAACTCCTGCCACACGGCCCGGACCGACTCGCGGAAAGGCCCCTTGTCCGGACGAATCACTCGGGCCCCCTGTTCCTGCACGGTCTTGAGGTCCATCTCCTCGGCCTCGGCCCAGATTTTCCGCTGGTACTGGACCGATTCGTCAACCGCTTCCTGCAGGATTCGCTGCTGCTCGGGCGAAAGGTGGTTCCAGACCCTCGTGCTGATGATGAGAATATCGGGCAGGCGCGTATGCTCGTCCAGGCTGTAACATTGGCAGACTTCGTAGTGCCGCGACGTGCGAAACGACGGGGCGTTGTTTTCGGCGCCGTCCACGACCCCCTGATCGAGGGCCGTATACAGCTCGCCCCAGGGGACTGGGGTGGGCGAGCCGCCCATGGCCTCGACCATCTTCATCGACATGATGCTGTTCTGCACGCGGATTTTCATGCCCGCCAGATCGGAGGGATTGTTGATTTCCTTTTTGGCGTAGAAGCTCCGCGCCCCCGCGTCATAATAGCACAGGCCGCGCAGCCTTTTCGACTCGCCGGCCAGGAGGAGCTTTTTCCCAATGGGGCCGTTCATGACGTTCCAGAAATGCTCCGTGTCCCGAAACAGGTAAGGAATCCCGAACACTCGCATCTGGGACACGAACCCCTCCATCGGGGCACTGGAGGTCTTGGTCATGGCCAGGTAACCGAGCTGCAGGGCCTCGATGCACTCTTTCTCATTGCCAAGCTGCTCGCTGGGGAAAATCTCGACGCGCATCCGCCCGCCCGATTTCTCCCTGACCTTCTCGGCCATGAAGACCATAGCCTTGTGGACGGGATGGGCGATATCCAGGCCGTGCCCGAGCTTGAAAACGACGTCCGGGCGCGTCGCCGCCTGGCCCGCGGACGAAAGGCACAGAATCAGGATGTACGATTTGCCATTCACAATCTGCCGGGCAGAATAATAAACGGTGAACAGCAGGTCGTCAACCGCAGGGCACAGTTCTTGACGCCGGACGCGGTACCCCGGTACTATCATACACGTGACGTGCAGAGGCACATCACGCATGAAGTCAAATGCGAATGCCCGTCGGCAGGCGAGGGAGTCGGCACAACGAGTGGCTGGGGTGCGGGACAGAATATGGGATGGTCGAGCCGGAAATCCGCAGCAAGGCCTGACGCCGGGTGCAGAGGATTCGCAGGTACAGGCGGCGGCATCTCCGGGCAGGGGGCCCGAGACCTGCTATTCTTTACCCTCCTGTATCTGTATCTGTGGCTGGTGGTTGAGCCGCACCTGATCTTTCATGGCTCCGACCGCATTACGAACTTCCCGTCATTCTATCGGACCTGGAGTTTCTTCACGTCCCACCTGAGCCGCCCCGGCGGGCTCGTCGAATACCTGTCGGCCTTTCTCTCACAACTGTTTTATTTCTCCTGGCTGGGTGCGCTGGTGATTACGACGCAGGCCTGGGCTTTCCGGCTATTGGCTGGCTGCCTGCTGAAGAGCACGGGCTTCCAGAAATGGCATGTTCTCGCCTACGCGCCGGCCCTGCTGCTGATGGTGACCTACGGCCGGTATACCTATTTCTTTCCGACGACCATGGCCCTGTTATGTGCCCTCGCGCCGGCGTGTGTCTACGTGTGTCTGGCCGCGAAGAGAACGCCGGTCATCGGTGTGACGTCCTTCCTGGGCCTGTCACTGGCGTGTTACTATGCAGCCGGTGCGGCCGTGCTGGTGTTTGCGCTGATGTGCACGATCCTGGAACTCTCGTTATCAGGTCGGCGCCGGCTGGCCGTGTTGTACGCGCTGGCCGCAGGGGGATGGCCCTATGTGTTCGGAGTCAAGGTCTTCGGTGCCGACGTCGGCAATGCGTATGGCGATCTGTTGCCCGTTTCCTGGAAGCTGCTGCACTTTGCGGCGCGGCGCCGGGGCGTGGAGATTGTCTGTGTTCTCTACCTGCTGGTACCGGCCCTTACGGCTGTCGGAGGGATCAAGTCGGCCCTGTGGACAACGGAGCAAAGAGCCGGCAAGGTGAAGGAGAGTCGCAAACCGAAGGACGCACGCATTGACCGGTGGAGAACCATCCCCTCGCGTTGCGTTGAATCGCCAATCTGCCGTTGGCCGGCACGGATTATTGCGCTCGTCGCCGTCGGAGCGGCGGTGGCCTGTGGGAGTTTCGACAGGGCGCAGAAGACGCATTTTGCCGTAGACTACTGTGCGTACCACAAGATGTGGCCCGAGGTTCTGCGCGAAAGCCGCCAGGGCTGTGACGACCCCTCTGTCATGCACGCCGTGAACCGGGCCTTGTACCACACGGGCCGGCTCGGCAGCGATATGTTTGCATGGCCACAGAACCCGACGTACCTGCTCCTGGCCGGCCCGGAGCATCGCTGGGCGTACTGGCAGAACTTTGCCGCCCACCTGGAGCTGGGATTCCTCAATTTTGCCGAGAATGCCCTGATGGAATGTCTGGCGGGCCTGGGCGACCGGCCCATGCTCCTGCAGCAACTGGCACTGATCAACATGGTCAAGGGCAATCCCGGCACCGCCCGAATCTATCTTCACAAGCTTAGCGCCACCCTGTTTCATGGCAACTGGGCCAGGCGCTATCTGCACCTTCTGGAAGAGGATCCTGACCTGGTGACGGATAGAAACGTGCAGGCCCTGCGGTCGATTGCGATGGAAGAGGATTACCCCGCGCTCGCCTTGTCCGCGGAAGGCATGCTGTCGCGCCTCCTGGAGAAGAACGGCAAGAACCGGATGGCCTTCGAATATCTGATGGCGTGGTACCTGTCGAACCGACAGTTGACTCGCTTCATCAAGCGCCTCGAGGAGCTCTCTGACCTGGGGTATGAGACCTTGCCCAGGCATTACGAAGAGGCCATCATGGTGTACACGGCCACGGCACGGACTACCATCCAGTTGCGCGGGTACGAGCCACGGGAGGAGGTGCAGAAGGAAATGAAGCATTTTCTCGAGGTCCTGCAGAGTCACGGCGGGGACAGGCAGACCGCCAGGGCGGACCTGGCGAAACAGCACGGCAATACTTATGCGTTTTACAATGTGTACGGCCCGCGGGAGAAGACAAGATGATGAGCCGGCCGACCACACGTCCGATCGCGTCCTCCGGAACCAGGAGCGCCGCAGCACGGTATCTCGGCAGCGTACTGGTGGCGATTGGCACAGGTCTTTCTGTATTGCTGTGTGGATGTGACGGTCGGGAGACGCCGAACGAGCCATGGGCGGTGGTGGACCGAGAGCCGCAGATGTGGCCCGACTACAGTGGGGTAGTGCTGCCCCCGAACATCGCACCGCTGAATTTCTCCATCGCAGAGCACGGCACACGCTATTTTGTGCGTGTGCATGCGGCCCATGACAAGCCTATCGAGCTCTTCAGCAAGACCGGGGAGATTCGCATTCCGCTGCGGCCGTGGCGCCGGCTGCTGAGGAACAATCGCGGTGGCACGTTAAGCCTGGATATCTTTGTCAAGTCCGGACCTTCGGCGCAAACCGAGAGCGGGCCGGGCCAATGGCAGCGTTTTGCCCGCGTCACCAGCACGATCGCGAAGGAGGACATCGATCCCTTCATCGTCTACAGAAGAATCTGGCCGGGCCATTCACTGTGGGGACAGATGGGCATTTATCAGCGCAACTTGCAGTCGTATGAGGAGAGAGTGATTCTGGACAACGGCTCTTTCCGGCATGGATGCGTCAACTGTCATGCGTTCTGCAATCATCGCACGGACAAGATGTTTCTCGGTATCCGCAGCACGACCTACGGCAGTTCCGCGATTCTCGTGCAGGACCAGCGGGTTCACAAGATCGGGACGAAATTCGGATACACGGCGTGGCACCCCAGCGGGACCGTGGCCGCCTTTTCCGTCAACCGCGTCCGGCAGCTCTTTCACTCGGCGGCGAACGAGATACGGGACGTGGTCGATTACGACTCCTTCGTGGCCTATTACCGGCTCAATGACAAAACCGTTGGAACGGCGTCACCGCTGGCTCGAAAAGACCGGCTCGAAACCTACCCGGCCTGGTCGCCGGATGGGCGGTATCTGTATTTCTGCTGTGCCCCGATCACCTGGGAGGATCGCCAGACGGCCCCGAAGGAATTCGACCGGATCAAATACAGCCTGGTACGCGTCGCGTATGACGTTGAGAACGACCGGTGGGGGGAGCTCGAAACCATCCTCCCGGCCGATGAGACGGGAAAATCCGTACTGCTGCCGAGGATCAGTCCGGATGGTCGATGGCTGCTCTTTACCATGTGCGACTACGGCTGTTTTCCCGTGTATCGTCAGAGCAGCGACCTGTACCTGATGGACCTGGAGGCAGCCCGGCAGACCGGCCGGTACAACTATCGCCGGCTGAGCATCAATAGCGACGCCAGCGAGTCCTGGCACAGTTGGTCGAGCAACGGGCGCTGGATCGCCTTCAGCAGCAAGCGGCTCAGCCACACCTTCACGCGCACCTTCCTCGCCTACGTCGACGATCAGGGCGCCGTGCACCGGCCCCTCCCGCTGCCGCAGAAGGATCCACGCTTCTACGACTCTTGTCTCTGGACGTTCAGCGTGCCGGAATTGGTCAGCGAGCGCGTGTCGGTGCGGCCGGAAGCGATTGGCAGAGCCGTTCGCGCGGCCCGCCCGGTATCCGTCGAAATGCCCATCACCATGGCCACGCCGACGAAGGACGTGAGCCCTGTCCAGGATGAATCCTGGCACCAATCCGGCTCACGATAAAACGTCTCCGCCGGAGGCCAGATCCTTCGGCTTCGCCTCAGAGCCTGCTCCGAACGTAGCCGAAGGGATGACGGAACCTGTGCCGCGGAAGAATTCTCCATAATCTGCATGAGAATTTGTTGAATGGAGTCAGTTCAAGAGCCCAGCTCCCGTTGCGCACCGGCGACGATGCGATCGATTTCCTTGGCGAGAGACTCGTCGAGCGGCTCGGTTCGATGGGTCATTAGCAGATCGTTCACGCGCTCGCGCAGCCGGTCGGCGAAGGAAGCGCCGCCCTCGCTTTGCCAGTGGTCGTAGGTCTGCCGCGTCCAAACCGCCGTCGGCAGCCACATCGCCTCGCGGAAGTGCCTGACCGTATGCTCCTCGGCCAGGAAATTGCCGGCGGGACCCACGGCGTTGACGACGCCGGTCGCGAGGTGGTCGTCATCGACGGGGAACCCGCGCGCGATACGCTTGACGTAGCTCATCACCTCATCATCGAAAGCCAGCCACAGCAGACTGCCCGCGTGATCGGTCCCGCAGATGCCGCCGTGGCCAAACGTGTCCGCGCCGGCCAGCACACCCAGCAGGAGCGTGGCGGCTTTCTCGGCGCCCGCCTGCGCGTCGGGCAGCTTGGCATCCGTCAGACCCACGTTGACATAGACGGGAAATCCATACGAGCGGGCGATCTGTACCATCGCCACGGCCATGATGCCCTGCTCCGGTGAACCGAACGAGCAGATGCCGGTCCGCGGGTCCATGATGTGCGGGATGCCGCCGTAGGTGATCGGCGTGCCCGGCGCGAGCGACTGCGTGACAACGACCCCGGCGAGAATCTCCGCATTCTCCTGGGCCAGCGTGCCCGCGAGGGTGCCCGGGGCCGTCCCGGCAGTCATCGCCATCGGACCGATGTTCACCGGCTGCCCGGCCCGTGCAAACTCCCGGACGATATCGAGTCCGTCTTTCGGCAACTGCAATGGGCTGATCGGCTCGAGGAAAGCCTCGACCATCGGGTGCTTCCGCAAGGCGGCCTCGCCTCCCGCGAGGGTGCGGTAGATTTCGAGAATGTAACGGGCCGTCGCGCCGTTGCGGACCCAGCAGCGGGTGGGCTTGCCGGTCCCTTTGACCAGCGCACCGGTGAGAACCACGTCGCGATACTTCTCCGAGAGGGTCTCCGGCTGGGCCATCGAGCCGACGATAGTGATGTTGTCGAGGGCGTCCCCCAGGCGGATCGCGTCGTGCGCATCCTGCATCGTCGCGGCCCGGCGCCGGCCGGTCGGCAGGTCGATCCAGGCGTACTGTCCCGGGCTGGACATCAGCACGAGGTCGCCGTATCCGAAGCGCGCCGTCCGATTCCTGTTGCGGCCATAGAGCACATACTGCTTGCCGGCCCGGGCCACGCTGTCCAGCACGAATCGCTCGGGCAAGCGCGCGATCCTGCGCTCGGCGCTGACCTTCGCGCCGGCCTCGCCGAGCAGGCGCAACACCTCCTCGTGATGCACCATAACCCCAGTGTCCCGCAGGATGGCGAGACTGGCGTCCTTGATCGCCTCAATCTCCTGCTCCGTCAAGACCTGCAATCGTGGTATCCTTGCCATGATCTGCTCCCCTAGGTCGTGCGTCCTCGCACGACTCGTAGCATGGGCGTCTCGCCCATGAGTAGCACGGCCGTCCCGGCCGTGAGTACCACGGGCATCTTGCCCGTGAATGTCATTGATACTTATGGCCGGGACGCCCATGCCACTGGGCCTCCCAAACGTATGATAATGTGTTTGGGGACCCCTTCACGGGCAAGATGCCCGTGCTACGTTGGCTTGAACCACAGATCGATGGGCTTGCGGACCTTCTGCGGCCGGAACGGCATCTCCACTTTCCTGCCGAGCCCGGCGGACTGGTAACCGGCGCACAGCACCTCCTGCACGAGCCGGCCGTCCTCGCCGGTGGCCTGCGGCTGCTCCTTGCCACGCACGCACCGCGAGAAGTGATGCATCTCCTGGGGAAAGCCGTAGTTCCATAACTCGCCGAAGACAGGGTACGACCATCCCTTCGTCGTCGGAGCCTTCTCCACGGCGTATCCATACCCGTATTCGCTGAAAGTCGGCAGAGCGTTGCCCATGTGCAGGTCGGCGTACGTTACGCCGCCTTCGCCGTAGACCTCGATACAGTCGTCCATGCCGCCGCGACGCGCCCAGCTATCCTCGATCATGCCAACCGCTCCGTTGGCGAACTCGATGATGCAGATCGAGTTGTCCTCGCCCTTCGTCCTGGCGCCGTGGACATGGGTGCCCATCTGGCAATAGACGGTTTTGATCTGCGGCCGGCCGAGGAACCAGTAGCAAAAGGCGATGCCGTGACAGCCCATGTCCATGAACACGCCGCCGCCGGATTTCTCGACGTCCCAGAACCAGTCCGCGTGCGGGCCGAAGTGCTTTTCGCTCTGCTTGACGAGGTAGACCTTGCCGAACGCGCCCTGGTCCGCCATCTCCCTGGCCTTGACGTACTTCGGCGTGAAGAACAACTCCTCCGCGTACATCAGCAGGACGCCCTTCTTCCGGCAGACGTCGATCATCCGGTCGGCCTCCTCCAGCGTCATGCACAGCGGCTTCTCGCAGACGACGTGCTTGCCGGCCTCCGCAATATCCACGGTCATCTGCGCGTGGAGGTAGTTCGGGGCCGTGATCGTGACCATCTCGATGTCCTTCTCCGCGAGCATCTGCCGGTAGTCGGTGAAGACGCGCGGTATGCCATATTTCTTCGCCAGCTTCTGCGCGTTTCCCGGCGTGGGCGAAGCGATGGCG
>CAYFUB010000841.1:0-14837 GCA_964346195.1 uncultured Pirellulales bacterium | reverse complement strand
ATGCTCAAGCTCGGCTTCAAGACGCTGTCCGAGCGCTGGGACAAGCCGGGCTCATCGATGAATCATTGCATGTTCGGCCACATCCAGGAATGGTTCCAGGGCTCCGTCGTCGGCATTCGGCAGGCCCCCGATTCCGTGGGATTCAAAAGCCTGTTGCTCCGGCCGGAGCCGGTCGGTGATTTGACCAGCGCTGCGGGACACTATGACAGCATTCACGGCCGAATCGAAAGCCGCTGGCGGATCGACGAGGGCCGGTTCCATTGGCAGGTCACCGTGCCGTCCGATACCACCGCCGAGGTCCACGTACCGACAACTGACGCCACCAAAGTGGGCGAAGGCGGCCGGCTTGCCAGGCAGGTGCAAGGCATCACATTCCTGCGCGTCGAACCGGCTCCCGACGCGAGGAGAGGCGTCAGACGTGCGATCTTCCGGGTTGGCCCTGGCCAATATGACTTCCACTCTCCTTTGTGATACGGAAAGGCTGTGTTATGAACCTGTGGATGGGACTTGCTTACTCGCTCGTGATGACCCTGTTGCTTGCTGTCCGACCTCTGGCCGGCATCGTTGTAGCGGCCGGTCCAAAGGCTGAGTTCGACAAAGTGGAGAAGCAGCGGGTGATTGTGCTGACCGATATTTCCAACGAGCCGGATGACGAGGAATCGCTCGTGCGTTTCCTGGTTTATTCGAATGAGTACGACGTCGAGGGTCTGATTGCCACGACCTCCGTCTGGCTGCGGGACACGGTTCGTCCCGAGAGGATTCGAGAGCGGGTGACGGCATACGGCCGGGTTCGGGACAACCTCCTGAAACACGCCGCGGTCTACCCGACAACGGAGCACCTGCTCAGCGTGATCAAATCGGGTCGTCCGGAGTTCGGCATGCTCGGCGTGGGCGAGGGCAAGAGCTCGGAAGGGTCGCGTCATGTCATCGAGGTGGTCGATAAGCCGGACAAGCGGCCGGTGTGGGTCAGCATCTGGGGCGGGGCCAACTGCCTGGCCCAGGCACTGTGGGACGTGAAGTATACCCGCAGCGCGGCAGAATTGGACGCCTTTGTATCGAAACTGCGCGTGTACACCATCTCCGACCAGGACAACTCCGGCCGGTGGATGCGGATCACGTTCCCCGGTTTGTTCTATATCGTCAGTCCCAGCAGCGTGGACAACCAGGAATATCCAAGGGCCACCTGGACCGGCATCTCCGGCGACCGACTCTATCAGAATGGGCCGATGCACAAGTTCGAGCTGGTGGACAATCCGTGGCTCCACAAGAATATCATTGAGGACCATGGTCCGTTGGGCGCGCTGTACCCCCGGCTCAAGTACATCATGGAAGGTGACACCCCCTCCTTCTTCAATCTCATCAACAACGGTCTGGGAAGCTGCGTCAGCCCATCGTACGGGGGCTGGGGTGGGCGGTACGTTTTCCACCAGGCGTACGGCGAGACGCGGCCCATCTGGACCAATGGTCGGAACAGCCGGGATACCGTCGTGGCGGAGAATGGGATGAGCTACACCTCCGACCAGGCCACGATCTGGCGCTGGCGCGAGGCGTACCAACACGACTTCGCCGCCCGGATGGACTGGTGCGTGGCGGACGCGTTCGAAAAAGCCAATCACAATCCCATCGCGGCGTTCCAGGGCGACAAGAGCAAAGCGGTGGTCAAGGTGCGGGCAGTCTCCGGCCAGCGCGTGAATCTCAGTGCCGCCGGAACCCATGATCCGGACGACGACGGCGTCTCGTACCGCTGGTTCATCTACAAGGAAGCCGGGACATTTGGGGGCGATGTCCGGATCGAGGACAGCGCGTCGCCGGAAGCCTGGTTCCTTGCGCCCTCGGTGACCGAACCGGCGTCGCTCCACGTTATCCTGGAGGTGTGGGACGACGGCCAACCGCGCCTCTGTGCTTATCGCAGAATCATCGTCACGATCGAAGGCAAGTAGAATGCATCCGCTCCAGATCCTGCCTGCATTGCCCGTGAAGGCTTCGTCTGTCCGGGTGGCAGCGTCAAGGCTGAAAGCCTTGGCGATGGCTCCATGGCACAGGCGTGAAACCATCGCCAAGCAAGTCCGAAGCGCCGCGGCGCGTCGGGGCTTGACGCTGCCACCCGGAAGCTATGCCGCGCGGGCCGGAATTCGGCCCTGCTTCGCGTTGCTTCTGATTGTCCGCCTCGCTGCCAGCGGTGTCCCGGCCGCGGGCAGAGGATTGACGGATACCTCGGCCAGTTCCCACGTCAAGTTGCGGAGCGTCGATATCGACGCCGTACGCTGGACGGAGGGATTCTGGGCGGACCGATTTGAACTGTGCCGCAACGTCATGATTCCCAATATGTGGCGGCTGCTCGAAGACCCCAATATCAGCCACGCCTACGCGAACTTCCTGGTCGCTGCCGGTCAGAAGCAGGGTCGCCACCGCGGACCCAAGTGGCATGACGGCGACTTCTTCAAGTGGCTTGAGGCCGTCGCGTTCGTCTATGCGACGACGCATGACGAGGAGCTGGACCGCCAGATGGACAAGGTCATCGAGGTCATCGGCAAGGCCCAGCGCGCGGATGGGTACATTCATACCCCGGTCGTCATAGCCCAGCGCCAGGACCCGTCCGCGCTTGATGAGTTCCGGAATCGGCTGGACTTCGAGACTTATAACATGGGGCACCTGATGACCTGTGCCTGCACGCATTACCGCGCCACGGGCAAGACGAGCCTGCTGGACATCGCAAAGAAGGCCGCGGATTTCCTGTATGAAACGTACAAGGACTCGCCTCATGTCCTGGCGAACAACGCCATCTGCCCGTCACACTATATGGGTGTCGTGGAGATGTACCGCACGCTGCACGAGCCCAGGTACCTCGAATTGGCCAAAGGGCTGATCGACATTCGCAACCTGGTCGAGGGGGGCACGGATGACAATCAGGACCGGATTCCCTTCCGCCGGCAGACGCAGGCGGTCGGGCACGCCGTCCGGGCGAACTATCTCTATGCCGGTGCCGCCGACGTGTACGCCGAGACGGGCGACCCGTCGTTGCTCAGCGCGCTGGAGAAGATTTGGCGCGATGTCGCCTGGCGGAAGATGTACGTGACTGGGTCCACGGGCGCGCTCTACAACGGCGCTTCTCCGGACGGCTCGAAGGCCCAGTCGTCGATCCAGCCCGTGCATCAGGCCTACGGCCGGGCGTATCAGTTGCCCAACGTCGCCGCGCACAACGAGTCATGTGCCACGGTCGGCTTCGTCCTGTGGAACTGGCGCATGCTGGCCATCACGGGCGAGGCTCGCTTTGCCGATTTGCTGGAGTTGGCGCTCTACAACGGCGTCCTGGCGGCGATCAGTCTCGATGGGAAGGAGTTCTTTTATACGAATCCCCTCGCTCGGGTCCATGACTTGCCGTTCGAGTTGCGCTGGTCGCGCAAACGTGAGCCGTACATAAGCTGTTTTTGCTGTCCGCCCAACATCGTGCGCACCATCGCCGAGACGGCCGCCTATGCCTACAGCCTCTCGGACGAAGGGGTGTGGCTCAACCTTTACGGCAGCAACGTGCTCGATACGCATCTGCGCGACGGCGCGAACATCAAAGTGAGGCAGCAGACCGAGTATCCCTGGGCCGGCACGATCCGCATCACCGTGGAGAAGGCCCCGCCGGAGGAGTTCTCCCTGTTCCTGCGCATCCCGGGTTGGGCGGAAGGTGCCCGCGCGGCCGTCAACGGCAGGCCGGTGGGCGAAGACCTGGAGTCGGGACGGTATTTCGAGATTCAGCGCTCGTGGTCGGCCGGGGACCGGGTCGAGCTGGTCCTGCCCATGCCCGTGCGACTGTTGGAGGCGCATCCGCTGGTGGAGGAGGCACGCAATCAGGCAGCGGTGCGTCGCGGGCCGATTGTCTACTGCCTGGAGTCGGTGGATTTGCCGCAGACCCTGAAAGTCGCCGACGTGATGATTTCACCCAACGACTCATGGGAGAGTCGGTTTGACAGGGGACTGCTCGGAGGCATCACGGTCCTGCACGGAAAGGCGCGGCGTTTCACGGGTCGCAACTGGGATAACACTCTCTACCGAACGATATCACCCGAGGAACCGCTGGCGATTGACGTACGCCTGATCCCCTACTATGCCTGGGGCAACCGGGGCGATTCGGAGATGACGGTCTGGATGCCGCTTGCGAGGGTGGCACGAGACCATCGGCAAGCTGCGCTTGCCGCTGCCACCCGGCAGGACGACTCGATGTTCGTTCTCGATGCGAACGCATTCCGGCATCACGTCGATTTCTTCAACGGCATGGAGCCTGAGAATATTGTCAATTACGTCCCCAACAGCGAATCGTGGGCGTGGATGAAGGAGAATGTGCCATTCTTCGAGTGCCCCGACAAGAGCTTCGAGCAGATCTACTACTTTCGGTGGTGGACGTTTCGCAAGCATCTGAAGCAGACGCCGGACGGCGTCGTTTTCACCGAGTTCCTGGATAAGGTCGGTCACAGCGGCAAGCACAATACGATAAGCTGCGCTCTGGGGCACCACATTTATGAAGGCTCCTGGCTGCGCGACAAGCGGTACATCGACGAGTATGCCCGCTTCTGGTACGTGGGCCACGAGGGCGGCCGGCAGCCGCATTTCCATCGCTACAGCAACTGGGCGACGTGGGCGCTGTACCGCCGGTATCTGGTGAATCAGGACAAAGTGTTCCTGCTGGGTCTGCTCGATGCCTTCATCGGCGATCACCAGGCGTGGACGCAGGAGCGGGGCCTGGAGAACGGCCTGTTCTGGCAATACGACGTGCTCGATGGCATGGAGGAGTCGATCAGCGGCGGGCGCAGGGTCAGGAATGCCCGGCCTCCTCTGAATTCCTATATGTACGCGAATGCACTGGCGATATCGAAGGTGGCGGAAATGGCGGGGCGCCAGGCCGTCGCTGAAGAATACACGCAGAAGGCCGCCCGGCTGAAGTCGCTCGTCCACGAACTACTTTGGGACGATGAGGCGAAATTCTTCAAAGTGCGGCGTCCCGACGGCGCGTTGGCGGACGTGCGCGAGGAGATCGGGTTCATTCCGTGGTATTTCGATCTGCCGCTTGTAGTGGGGTCCCCAACGCAGAATTCCGCGTTGGGGGCCCCAGTGACGCCGTCAGGCGTTTCTTCAGATGCCCTTACGGGCACACTACAAACGGAGCAGGCGTGGCAGCAGTTTCTGGACCCGCAGGGGTTCAAAGCCCCGATGGGCATCACGACGGCCGAGCGCCGGCACCCGCAGTTCCGCAGTCACGGCGTGGGGACCTGCGAGTGGGACGGCGCCGTCTGGCCCTACGCGACAAGCCAAACGCTTGTGGCGCTGGGCAACGTGCTGCGCAACTACCAACAGCAGCATGTGGGCAAGGCCGATTACTTCGATGCCCTCCTGACGTATGCCCGGTCGCACCGGTGTCGAGGCAAGCCGTACATCGGGGAATATCTCGATGAGCAAAACGGCCAATGGCTGAAGCCGGACTCGGATCGCAGCCGGTACTACAATCACTCGACTTTTTGCGACCTCGTGATCAGCGGCTTGGTGGGGCTCGTGCCGCGCGACGATGACACGGTCGTGGTCGAGCCGCTGGTCCCCGGCGAGGCGTGGGACTGGTTCTGTCTGGACAACGTGTTCTATCACGGCCGGACGCTTACCGTCCTGTGGGATCGAAGCGGCGCGAAATACCACAAGGGGGCCGGCCTGCGTGTCTTTGCCGGGGGCGTGGAAATCGCCCGGTCGGACGGGCTGGCGCGGGTGAGCGGCGGGCTGCCCTGAAATGCCTGCGAGCGCTCGGCAAACGTGAGATGACTGGATTGGTGTATGGAGCTTCTCGGCTTACGCCTGGAAATCTGGATGGTCCTTGTTCTCTATTTCCTCGGCATGCTGGCGCTGGGGTGGTGGAGCAGGCGGGGAATCGACAGTCAGGAAGGGTACCTGCTGGGCAACCGGCGGTTCGGCTCGTTCATGATGATCATGCACTCGTTCGGCGCCGGCACGCACCCCGGCGCGCCGGCGGGCGTGATCAGCAAGACGGTCTCCAGCGGGGCATCGGGCATCTGGGTCTCCTGGATCTGGCTGTTCGGCACTCCTTTCTACTGGCTCATCGCCCCGGTGGTCCGGCGGATGCGGTACCTGACGATGGCGGACTATTACGAACAGCGCTTCGGCCGGGCCGCCGGCGCGTTGTACATCGTGATGGCTGTAGCCGGGATGACGATCTTCCTCGCCAGCGTCCTGCTGGCAACGACCCGGACGGTGCAGGGGATCATGGGCAAGGAGAGTGAGGCGTGGTTCTTCGGGATTCTGCTGGTCATCACGCTGGTATTCATCGTCTATAGCTACTGGGGCGGCATCATTGCGGCCGTTCGTACCGATATGGTGCAGGGACTGATGATCATCGCCCTTTCCTTCCTGGCCATTCCGGCGGCGTTGCGGCTTCAGGAGGTGGGTGGCTTTCACGGGGTGCGCGGGGCCCTGGCAGGGGTCGGACCCGCCGCCGACTATCTCCGCCTGTTCGAGGCCCGGCAGTTCAACGTCTGGGCGGTAATCCTGCTGAGCGTCAATGCGCCCCTGACCATGCTGGCCTTTCCTTATCTGATGAGCGTCTGCGGCGCCGGTCGGACCGAGTGGGAGGGCCGCGTCGGTTTTACCTATGGCAACGTGCTCAAGCGGCTGTGCACCATCGGCTGGTGTGTCTTGGGACTGTGCTGGCTGGCCTACCTGCTCAACACCGGCTCGACCATTCATCCGGATGCCGCGTTCGGTGACTCGATCCGCGCGCTGCTGTCGCCCGTGTTGCAGGGGATCATGCTGGCGTGCGTCATGGCCGCGGCCATGTCCTCCGGCGACGCCGTACAGGTCACGCTGGGCGGCTTGCTCTCTCAAAACATCTATCGGGCCTACGTGCGTCCCGGGGCCGGCGAGCAGCAGTTGGTGCGCGTGGCCCGCCTCACGGGACTCCTGATTGCCGCGCTCGCCCTGGCGGTGGCCGTCCTGATGCGAAGCAGCGTCGTCAGAACGATCCTGGACTACTTCAATGTCTTGAGTCTGATCGGGATATCGACGGCGCTGGGTATCCTGTGGCGAAGGATGAACTCCGCCGGGGTCTTCTGCGGCACCGTCGCGGCGGTCCTGGCGTTCGTTCTGACGCGATACGCGCTCAATTGCTCGCGCGAGATTGTCACTGGTATCCCGGCGCTGCTGGGTGTCCTGGGCGGCGTCGCCGGGAGTCTCCTGACAGAGCCGACGGCGCCGGAGAGGATTGAGCGGTTTTTCGGGCGCATCTACACGCCCATCGACCGGGAGGATAAGCTGGGACTGCCTCTCGATCAGATTGTGCCCTCGGAGCGGCGCTTGCTGACCTGGGGTGGGCTGTTTCTCGTCAAGCCGTCCCGCCAATCGTGGTCCGGCTTCCTGGTGACGCTGGGGATTTGTCTGGCGGCTGTCCTGTTCATGTATCTCTTACTGAGCGTGTGAAAGGAATTCGGGCAATCATGGCTGCGGACCGTGACAATTCGAGGAGCACAGGACTAATCGGCGTCGGGTTGGTTGGCACCGCCCTGGCCGAGCTTCTGATCTCGCGAGGGTACTCCGTCATCGGTTATGACACGGCGCCGGCGCGAATGGGTCACCTGCAAAAACTGGGCGGTCGGACGGCAGATTGTCCGGCAAAGGTGGCCGAAGCGGCCGATCGCGTCGTACTGTCTCTACCTGACAGCGCGGCGGTCCGCGGGGTCGTGGAGGGGCCGGACGGTATTCTTGCCGCGGGCAACGCGCCCGCGTACATAATCGACACGACCACGGGCGATCCTGCCGAAACGGCGGACCTGGCGCGGCGGCTGGCGGGCCGGGGCATTATCTTCTTGGATGCGACGATCTCCGGTTCGAGCGGACAGATCGGCCGGAGGGAGGCGATCTTCATGGTCGGAGGCGACCGGAAGGGCTTCGATGCCTGTCGCGATGTATTCGCAGCACTTGGCGACCGGGTGTTCTATCTGGGGCCTTCAAGTAGTGGCTCGAAGGCCAAGCTGGCCACGAACCTGGTGCTGGGACTGAACCGCCTCGTCCTGGCGGAGGGACTTGTCTTTGCGGAGTGTCTTGGACTCGATTCTGGATCGTTCCTGGATTTGCTCCGGGCCGGTCCGGCATATTCGGCGGCGGTCGATGTCAAGGGCGAGAAAATGCTCCGGGGCGACTTCGCACCCGAGGCCCGCCTGAAGCAGCACGCCAAGGATGTTTCATTGATCCTCAAGTATGCGCGGCAGGCCGGCCAGGAATTGCCGTTGGCCGGTGTGCACGCGAACATCCTGGAAAGATCAATAGAAGCTGGAGACGGCGAGTTGGACAATGCGGCCGTCATCAACGAAATCAGACGCCGGCGCAGGCGCTGAAGTGTATTCGCGAGGTCAACTCCTGAAGACAACTTCATGGACGTTCCGGAGGTGACAACCCATGCAAGGAAGATTCAGTCAAACGATAGCAGCTTTGCTGTGTGTCGCGACCGTTTCGGGCCTGACGGCGGCCGAGAACCGCATCGCATTCGAGCCGCGCGAGGACCAGTTGTTGATTCGCGTAGATGACCGACCGCTGGCGACGTATGTCTATCGCGATGCGGAGATCCTTCGGCCCTATTTCAAGGACGTGTGCGCGCCCGGAGGCGTCCAGGTGACTCGGCACCATCCACCGAGAGAGGGTGTTGACCCCACGGATCATGCGACGATGCACCCCGGGCTCTGGCTGGCGTTCGGCGACCTGGGCGGGGCTGATTTCTGGCGGAACAAGGCGACCGTTGAGCACGGTGGATTCGTCCAGCCGCCGCACGCCGAAGGGGACAGAGGCACATTTACCGTGCGCAATCGCTACCTGGCGGAAGGAATCGCTGTCTGCGAAGAAATCTGCACGTACACGTTTCATCTACGGCCGGCAGGCTATCTGATTCTCTGGGACTCCACGTTTCAGTCGGAGCGGTCCGGCTTCTACTTTGGAGATCAGGAGGAAATGGGCCTGGGCGTGCGGGTGGCGACGCCCGTCATGGTCAAGCCCTACGAGAACCGCCATCGGCCCGGACGCATTCTGGACGACCGCGGGCGGCGGAATGAGAAAGGAATCTGGGGTGAACAGGCTTCCTGGTGCGATTATAGCGGCTGGGTGAATGACACCTTCGCGGGGATCACGGTCATGCCGGACCCGCGCAATCCGACAGTCTGCCGCTGGCATACGCGGGATTACGGCTTGGTGGTCGCCAACCCGTTCGGCCAATCTGTCTTCAGAAAAGGGCCGGCGCATAAGACTGAGATAGTGGCGGGCCGGCCGTTCCATCTGCGTTTTGGTATCCTCGTCCACGCCGCCCGCAGCGAGACCGACTTTGACCCGGCAGCAGCCTACCAAGACTACCTGGAGATTGCAGTGCGTGATGGGTTTGTTGGCACGGAGCAAAACTGAGCAGCAGGTGCGGAACGACATGGTGGACTGCGCGGTCGCAAGGTGCGTGAACTCGTCGAAACCCAACGTCACTGATTGCAGGGAGTCGACAGTGACACTGAAGCTGTTCACGGTAAGCCGCTTCTTTATGTCCCTGCGGCAGCGGGCCGACATCTTGGTGAGAGCGTCTGTCTGTGGGTGGAACTATGTCTGCGAGTTGAGTGTGTTCTCCCTCGGGTAGTCGGGCGAATAGAGCAGCCGTTTCTTGCGTATCGCGAGGGTCCCCTTCTCAACGAATTCCGGGCCGCGTTCGGACAGGTGCGTGACCATGTGCTGCCGCCAGAGCTTCAGAGTGTCTTGCGAGCCTGACCCACCTGCGAGGTCATGACATTCGCCGGGATCTCTGTCCAGATCGAAGAGTTGCTCTCGCCCGTCATAGGCATAGTAGATGTACTTGTGCCTGCCGTCGGTCAGCGCCGTCCAGTGGTCGTTGCTGTAGCACATGGAGTGCTCAAGGTCGATGAAGGGGCGCCAATTCCCGGCCCGTCCGCGGACCGGTCCCAGCAGGCTCTGTCCGTCGAGATGGCTCGGGACGGGCGCTCCGGCGGCGTCGAGGAAGGTCGGCAGGACATCCCGCAATTCGACCGGCTGAGGCAGCTTTCCGCCTCGTTGCCGGGCCATGCCCATGCCCTTGGGCCACCGCAGAATCATGGGGATCTTCGCTGAGCCTTCGTAGGCGTAGGTCTTGCGCCACAGGTGGTGGTCGCCGAGCATATCGCCGTGGTCCGCAAAGAAGAGGATCAGCGTGTTGTCGTACAGGCCTCGTCTCTTCAGAGCGGCTACGATGCGCCCGATCTGCTCATCGATGAACGTCACCGAGCCGTAGTAGGCCCGGCGGGATTCTTTTGTCTGGCGGAGGCCGAGGTCGCCGTGCCACACACTAGGGTTGGGCGGCTCCTTATGTCCGGCGTGCCGGTCGGCCCAATCTCCGACGTAGGGGGCGGGCATATCGTCCACGCTGTACATATCCAGGAATCGCTGCGGCGGGTCGTAGGGGCTGTGCGGCCTGGCGAAGGAGACTTTCAGTAGAAACGGCTCTGACCGGTCATAGTCCTCGATCAACTCGACCGCCCGATCGCCGGTCCAGGTGGTTGGGTGCAGCCGCTCGGGCAGGGCGTATGATTTGGCCCGATAGTCATTCCAGCCGATGCCGGTCGCATCCGGATTGAGATCGGGGGCCTGCTGCCGGAACCAGAGGCGATAATCGCTGACGAAGCCCGGCGTTTCCGCGCGTCCCGACTCGTCCACCAGCAGGCCGTGATAGCCGCGGAGCTTCTTCTGCGGGTACCAGTGCATCTTGCCGACGCCGAACAGGTAGTACCCGGCCTCCCGCATCGCCTGAGGCAATTCGAATCGATATTGCCCGGCCACGCGACCGTAGCCGAGCATCCCGTGATGCCACGGCGACAGCCCGGTCAGGATCGCGCTGCGCGCCGGCGTGCAACTCGGCGTGGATGAATAGGCGTTCGTGAACAGAACGCCCTCGGCGGCAAGGGAATCCAGATTCGGCGTCCTGATGATGTTATTGCCCGCACAGCCGAGACAGTCACCCCGGTGCTGATCGGTCATGAGGTAGAGAATGTTCGGCTTGGATCCGGAAGACGCCGCAGCCGGTGCACCATTGGAGGGCAAGAGCGCAGAGGAAATGCAGGCTGCTGTCTTCAGGAATTCTCTTCGCGTCATTCCCGGCAAATAGTGAGAGTTCATCGTTGGCTCCCTGGTCCTCTGTGCCCGGGCACGGGTGCCACAGAGGCGAACACGGCTGTCCGCAAGCTGTCTACCGGCGTTCCGGCATGTGATTCGACCACAGCGCCAGGACGGACTGTGATGTGTCTGAGGCACAGTCCGAGACTGTCTTCACGTCTGCAAAGTCATTGCCGTGCACCGAAACGGCTTTGCTTTGTGGGCCGGCGAGCGATAGAAACACACGGGTCGCCTCAGGAGGGTGACAGTTGCGAATGAAAACATCGCGTACGTTGTGCAGCCTCACCATGGCTGCTGCCCCTTCGGTAAACGGCGCATCCAGCGAGTCAATGACGGCATCTTCAGCATCATCCAGCACGAGGGCATGGCGGCAGTCGGGCGTGGAGGTTTGCAGACGGATGTTCTGCAGCCTCAGGCCCTTCACGTGCCGGCAGAAGAGGCCGTAGGACGGCAGCGTGCCGAACATGGTGCTCTCCGGGTAGCTGTCCGGCTTCTCGGGGATCGGGCGCGACGCATCTTCCGTTGTGCCACCGCCCTCGAATCCCAGACGAATGTTGCTGAGGGTGACATCCTCGATCGGATGGTCCGGCAGGCCGGCAATCGCGCATCCGACGGACGAACAATCCGTGGCGATGATATTGCTGACTATAACGTTACGGAAAGTGCCGACGGGCGGTCTTGGCTGGTCCTTCTCATAGGTGCGAGCACGGTCGCCCAGCCGCATGAAGACTGGGGTTGTGACGCCCTTGATGGTGATATTCGAGACGGCCACGCGGTCCAGCGTGCCGCCATCCACGATCTCCAATGCCAGGCCGGCCAGTCCCCGCTGTCGGCCGTAGATGACCTGAGAGTAGCGCGGAGAGCAGATCGTGCAGTTCGTGATCGTGATGTCTTGAAAGCCGCCGCCGGACTCTGTGCCCATCTTGATTGAGTTGCAGTGGCTGCTGACCACGCAGTCGGAAATGGCGATGTTCTCACAGGGTTTGCGGGACAGGCTCTTGAGCACGATCGCGTCATCGTCGGAGTCCACCACGCTGCCCGAGACGACAACATCCCGACAACTGTCGATGTTCAAGCCGTCGTTGTTGTAGCTGACGTGATTGAAAACGGCAACGTCCCGGATGGTGAGCCGCTCGCAGTTGCGATAGTGCTGCATCCAGCTTCCGGCGCTGCGCAGCCGCACGCCCTCGATCAGCACGTCCTGGCAATCCTCAAAGTAGAGGTTCTTGGGGCGAGCGTCATCCTTGTATTTGAAGTTGCTGCCCTGTCCGTCGATCGTGCCGCGTCCGCGAATGGCGATGGAGCGCAGGCCCTTGCCGGCGAAGATGGCCCAGGTGCTGTACTGCTCTCCCTCGGCGCCCTTCAACTGGCGGGGCGGGCCGTACTGACTCTTGTCGGTGGTCCCGAGGACCGTGCAGCCGTTCGCAAGCTCGACCGTGACGTTATCGGCCAGATACACCGTGCCCGTCAGCCACCATCCCGGCGGGAAATAGACAATTCCGCCGCCGTCTTTGGTACATTGGTCCACAGCGTTCTGAATGACTTCGGTGCAGAGTGCCTGGCCGTCCGGCGTGGCCCCGAGGCTTCGGATATCGTACACACCGGCCGAAGCCGCAAAACATGCCGCATTTATCAGTTCGATGAGGACCACCGCAGGGACGAGCTTTGTCTTCATGAGTGCCACCGCCTAATCCATCAGCCGTTTGAACGCGTTTCTTCAGAAGGCATGATAACATGTCGGACCAGGACTTCAACAGGACTGTTTCGAACGCGGCCCCGCGATGGCGGTACGGTGAAGTCAGGAGCCGCCCGGGACAGGCAGTGGAATCTCAACCGAGCCGCTGCCCGGCAGGGGAATCGCGAGGTCCGAAACTGGATACAGAGAGAGCGTCAAACGGGTGGCAGCGTCAAGGCCGAAGGCCTTGGCGATGGTCCTACGCACGGAAAATCCGCCATCGCCAAGCTCCGAAGACTCCGCTTGACGCTGCCACCCCAGGATATCTCGCGACTTTGCGTTTGCCCTGCGTTGCCCGGCGGACAGGCTTGACAACGCCGTGGCACGGCGTTTACCGTCAGGCGCACTACAGCCCAATGAGAACGTCTCGGCACGGAGATGCCTATGAGAGCCGTCGTGTTCGATTCGTTCGGTGGTCCACTACGGGTGGAGCAAGTCGCCGATCCTGTGGCTGCCGACGATGGCGTTGTGATTCAGGTCAGGGCCAGCGGGATCTGCCGCAGCGACTGGCACGGCTGGCTGGGCCACGACCCGGACATTACAAAGCTTCCTCACGTACCCGGTCACGAGCTGGCGGGAATCGTCGAGGAAGCGGGAAGAGACGTCACCCGCTGGAAGCGTGGCGATCGGGTGACTCTGCCCTTCGTCTGCGGCTGTGGCACCTGTCCTGAATGCCTCTCCGGAAATCATCAAGTCTGTGACCGCCAGTTCCAGCCCGGCTTCACGGGCTGGGGCTCCTTTGCCCAGTACGTCGCAATCCGATACGCCGACGTAAACCTGGTACGCCTGCCGGAGGAGATTGATTTCGTTGCGGCGGCCAGTCTGGGCTGCCGCTTCAGCACGTCCTATCGGGCCGTCGTGGCTCAGGGCCAGGTGACGGCCGGTCAATGGGTGGCCGTCCACGGCTGCGGCGGCGTGGGGCTGTCGGCGCTCATGATTGCTCACGCCCTGGGGGCGCGGGTCATTGCGGTCGATATCGATGCCAGGGTGCTGGGACTCGCTGCGGGCCTGGGCGCGACAACCACATTGAACGCTCGTGAGCATGCCGATATCGCCGGCTCCATTCGCGAGATCACCGGCGGCGGGGCGCACGTGTCGATGGATGCCCTCGGTAGTACAACGACATGCACCAATTCGGTTCTGTGTCTGCGCAAACGGGGACGTCATATCCAGGTCGGCCTGCTCGCCGGGGACGACCATTTGCCTCGCATTCCCATGCACCAGGTCATTGCCCGCGAGCTTCAGCTCTATGGAAGCCATGGCATGCAGGCGTGCCGGTACGATGACATGCTGGCGATGATCGTCTCCGGCAAGTTGAATCCCGCCGTCCTGGTCGGCAAGACCATCCCACTGGACGAAGCGCCCCGGGAGCTTGAGAGAATGAGTGGATTCGGCGGTGTCGGGATCACCGTTATCGATCGATTCGGGGAGGGTGTGTAAGAGGCCGTATCTTCTCCGGGTGGCAGCGTCAAGGGGTCCCTAACGCGACGTATCGCGTTGGGGGGCCCATGCGGAGCTTGGCGATGGTCTTACCTTCATTCGGAGGAGCTATCGCCAAAGCCTTCGGCCTTGACATTGGGGTGCCCCGCTGCCACTCATCCACTCACGGAAGGTCGATTGACAGGCTTCTTACACACCCTCGTGGCCGTGACCTCAGGGACTTATAGCGATTAGGAAGAATTCTTGCGCGGCGCGCTCCGTCATCCTGAGGCGAAGCCGAAGGATCTGGCCATCGAAAGGGAGGTTTCTCTCGCTCGCAGGCCAGATCCTTGGGGCCCCCAAACGCAATCACTCGCGTTTGGGGAACCCCTTCACTGCGCTGCGCTCCGCTCAGGATGACAGACCGCGCACGAATCAATCATAATCCGTATTACCCTCGCCCCGGTGAGGGCGGCCTGTCATTCGACCTTGATCCGTGCGAAGCTGATCGTTG
>CAYFUB010000840.1:0-2463 GCA_964346195.1 uncultured Pirellulales bacterium | reverse complement strand
AAGCACTTTTTGAACCGCTTTCTCCTCGAATTCGACCTGGTCGTCATCGATAAATATGAACAAACTTTTACGCTGAATATCCGCGAATGTTCGTGCCCCCTCGCACAGTTTGATGATGTGCGAGAGCATCGCATCGTCGGCCGCCAGCAGGGGTGATTTGACCTCGCGCAGGTACGCTTTGAAATGCTCTAAAACCTTCTTCGGCGGCGTCAGGCGCAGGTGCTCGGTGTTGAACGCCAGGAGCTTCTTGCGGTCGAACAGGCTGTTGCTCTTGGTCAGCCGCGACAGGTCGAACGAGTGGATCAATTCATCGACCGTCATGATCTCGCGCTGGTCGCCGGGGTTCCAGCCGAGCAGGGCCAGGAAGTTGACCATCGTCTCGGGCAGATACCCGCTGCTGAAGAAATCGACCATATTGATCTCGAGCAGATGGACGCCGAGATGCTCGGCCATCGCGTCAACCGCCGGCATATCCGGCGTCGTATCGCTCTGGAGAAACGAGCGGACCTCATGGGGCGTGATGCCGCCAGCCTGGGCCAGCCTCTCGATATCGACGTTCGGCATGCCTGCGATGGCCGCACGCAGAGTCTGCGGCCGCTCGCGCTTGGAGAGCTTGCCGCCGGCATCGCTGACCGTAATGGACATGTGGGCATACTGCGGTACCGGCGTGTCCGGGAACAGGGCCTGCCACAGGGCCTGCTGGCCCGGCGTGTTCATCAGGTGCTCCTGCCCGCGAATCACGTGTGTGATCTCCATCAGGCGGTCGTCCACGACGCAGGCGAAGTTGTACGTGGGGAAGCCGTCGCTCTTGATGATAATGAAATCACCCAATTCTGCCGGGTCGAACGTGATGCGGCCCCGGACCAGGTCGTGAACCACCAGCGGCCCGTCCAGCGGCAGGGCAAACCGAACCGTTACGGGCCGGCCCTCGGCTCGCGCCTCTTCAACATCCTGCTGCGCGGGAAATCGTGCCGGCCGCGGATAGACGAAACCCTTCTTCTGCGCCTCGGCCTGGGCCCGCATCGCCTCCAGTTCCTCGGCGGTCTCGAAGCAGCAGTAAGCCTGGCCCGCTTCGATCAACTGCCGGGCGCAGCGGCTGTAAATATCGACGCGTTGCGATTGAAAATACGGCCCATGTGGCCCCTCAACCTCCGGCCCTTCATCCCACTGAATGCCGAGCCAGCGCAGGTCCTCCATCACCTGCCGGGCGGCGGTGGGCGTATTGCGCTTGAGGTCCGTATCCTCGATGCGCAGAACGAACGTGCCGCCCATCCGCCGGGCCCACAGCCAGTCAAACAGCGCAGTCCGCGCCCCGCCGACGTGCAGATACCCCGTCGGCGACGGCGCAAACCGCGTTACTACCTTCTCTGACACTGCTTGGCACTCCTCGTCTGTAAATCACTGGAAATTGCCAAGTTAAGTCATACAATAACCCTTGTCAAGCATGATAAGAACGGCGTTTATGGGCAAGAACCATGGCGGGATGAATGCGGCCGAAATACGGTGGTGGTTCCGCGCTTTCTCAGGGCACAATCTCCTTCGAGGAACGGCATTTGGCGAGTGGCAGGCGTAGGGTGCGTATCACGCACCATCCTTTTCTTTGCCGCGCCCTTGTCACAACAGGGGTCGGAAAGAGGGGACGAAGCCTTGGCACGGCCCGGTGGAACGCTTTCGACCACTATTTCGTAGACGTTACAGGGGCAGTGGGTGTAAGATGGCGGCCGATTTGTCGTAGATCCCCAGCAGGTATCAGGCTGACGGGTTGCGCACGGGTACACGGCCGCACGGGTGTGGTCGTGCCGGACCTGAATGTGCTTACGCGAGCGCAAACACGGCGCCCCCCAAGGCAGAATTACGGAAATGTTGAGTGAATCGAGCATGGAAGAAGACAGGGAGTTGTCAAGCAACAGACCCGGCAACGGCAGTGAGAGCGAAGGGCGCGGGCTGGACTTCATCCGGCAGATGGTCGCGGACGATCTGAAGACAGGGAAATGGAGCGGGCGCGTGGCGACGCGCTTCCCGCCGGAGCCCAATGGTTATCTGCATATCGGGCACGCCAAGAGCATCAATCTGAACTACGGGATCGCCGCGGAGTTCGGCGGGCAGTTCAATCTGCGCTTCGACGATACCAACCCCGAGAAGGAAGAACAGGAATACGTCGATTCCATCATCGAGGACGTTCGGTGGATCGGGGCGGACTGGGACGACCGGCTCTTCTACGGGTCCGATTATTTCCAGCAGATGTACGAGTACGCCGTCGAGTTGATCCGCAAGGGCAAGGCCTACGTCTGCGACCTGTCCGGCGATCAGGTCCGCGACTACCGTGGCACGCTCACACGGCCCGGCAAGCCCAGTCCGTATCGCGACCGCACCGTCGCCGAGAACCTCGAGCTGTTCGAGCGAATGCGCAAGGGCGAGTTCCCCGACGGCTGGCGGACACTGCGGGCGAAAATCGATATGGCC
>CAYFUB010000839.1:0-2756 GCA_964346195.1 uncultured Pirellulales bacterium | reverse complement strand
TTCGCCCGCGCGATCAGGTCGAGGGCCGCCGGACTGCGCTCGGGCTTCTCCAGGTCCGTGATGTAGCTCGTGCTGCCCTTGAAGGCAAGCCCCTCGGGCGACTTGCCCAGCTTGTCCAGAAGGCGGAGGATTTCTTCGTAGCTCTTCTCCATGCCGTCGCCCGGCCCGCTCGAACGGTTGTTATGGAAGGGCGCCGCATAGATCGCCTGCACGTCCAGTTCCGGCGAAATCAGGGCATAGACCACCGCAAACTGATCGTCGATTTCGTTGTACGTATCCGTATCCAGCACCATCCGCACCGGCTTCTTGCCCGGCGGCCGGAGCATCTCAATCCGCCGGCTCTCCGAGACCGCCGGATACGACTCCCCAAAAGCCAACGGCCCCAGCACGACCACAACCAACAACACCGCGACAAGTCTTCGTCTCATGGTTGTCCTTTCTTCATGGACACTATTCCTCATCGTTAGAACCATCGCCAAGCTTCGCTTGACGCTGCCACCCGATACGACACAAAGATCACCACCGCAACACGGGTGCCATGTCTACGCTCGCGTAGACATGCCGTCTCAGGCGACCGGAACATGCTTACGCAAGCGTAAGCATGGCACCGAGTACTCGGCTATCCTGGCTCCATATGTCTGGCGTCGTTATCATCTGTCTTCTTGTCCAGTTCATACAGAAGGCTTTGCGCAGCGGCAAACATCTCAGGAGTAAGATTGTTGGGCGACATATTCGAGAATACGTGAGTCTCCATTCGGTCAAGAAACTTGGAGACGGCTCTGGCAGAGTCCAAAGCTTTGCGGGCATCCGGCTCACTAATGTGTTCCATAGGCGCTACAAGACGGTTCTGGCAGAGATCGACGTACAGAGAGCTGAGCTTTTCTCTTTCCTGGTTATCAGCTTGTTTGTCTGACCTCCTGATACTCGCCAACGTAGCATCCATGGATACGAAGGGCCCAAGCATTGCATCGAACATCATGATATTGGCAGTTTTCTCTTTGTGCTTCATGAATCGCTTCCAGAACCTCTTCCAGTCAATGTTCCCCATTAAGATTCGACCTATCGCCCCCATTATCATCAAGTACTTGCCGAGTTCCTCAATCGCGATGTACGCAAGGAAGACGCATCGTGCCCACCGCCCATTGTTGAGGAGAACCTCGGCGTCGCGAATAAGGTCCGTTGCGTTTGTGAGAGGCTTCTTGCGGCCTTCGATCAGTTCTTCAAGCGACATTTCCTTCATGGTTCATCACCATTTGCATCCGCGTCGACCGTGCGCACGGTCGCAATTTGGCTACAGCACCTTCGTCGAGCCGGGCATCGCGACGGGGTAGCTGCCTTTGTTGTCGGGCGTCACCGGCGGGGCGGAGTTCATCGTGTAGTTGTCCAGGTCGGGGGCGAGTTCGAGGTTGGAGGCCATTGCCTCGTCCCAGGTGACCATCTGGCCGGACTCGGCAGCCATGCGGCCCAGGATGCCCGTCAGCGCGGCGTAGGCGGAGCGCTCGGTCTCGTTGTAGGGCTTGTCCTGGCGAATCGCGTCGAAGAGCAGATCGTGCTCGACCTGGTACTGGTCGCACGGCGGGCCCTTGTATTGCCAGATGACGTTCGCGGGCGTCTGGTTGTAGCCCTTGAAGAGACGCGGGTTGCTGACGCCTTCGCCGAGCACGGCCGAGCCGTTGGCCCCGTGGATGATGTCGCCGAAGAAGCCCCAGCAGTTGTCGATGTGCCGGCCCTGGGCGAACAGCCGCGTCCCGTCGGGGAAGTGATACTCGACGGCGTAGTGGTCGAAAAGCTGGTCCGGGTTCGTGCGGGTCTGCCGGCCGCCCTGCCCCTGCGCCTCGACCGGCCAGGCGTACTTGCACCAGCAGCAGACATCGAGATTGTGGATCAGCCAATCGAGGAGGAAGCTGCCGTTGAGCCAGGTAAAGCAGTGAAAGTTGCGAATCTGGTGGGCCAACTCGTTTTCGCCGGGCCTCTTGTTGGAGAACGACACGGGGCCGTGGACGCGATAGGCCCACAGGGTGATCAGGTTGCCGATACGCCCCTGGTGCAACTGGTCGATCGCCTCCTCCAGCGGCTTGGAGTGCCGGCTCATGAGGCCGCCGGCGATTTTGAGGTTCTTCTTGTCGGCCTCTTTGCCCGCCCGGAGCACCCGCCGGACGCCCGGGGCGTCCACGGCAAACGCCTTCTCCATGAAGACGTGACAGCCCTTGGCCACGGCGTACTCCACGTGGATGGGCCGAAACGCCGGTGGCGTGGCCAGCAACGCGACCCCGCCCGGCGCGATGACGTCGATAGCTCTCTTGAAGCCGTCAATCCCAATGAACTGCCGCTCCTTCGGCACATCCATCTGTCTGGCGAATTGGCCGCTCAAATGCTTGAGGCTCGCCTGGAGCCGGTCGTCGAAGGCGTCGGCCATGGTGACCAGTTGCGTCGGCCCTTTGGTGGACAGCGCGTTGACGGCCACCCCGGTCCCGCGCCCGCCGCAGCCGACGAGGGCGACCTTGATCGTATTGTCCTCCCCGGCGCGCGCCCGCACGTTGATAGCGCCCGCGAGCGCGGCCCCGGCCAAGACACCGGACGATTGCTTCAGGAATTCACGACGGGAACTGGACGTCTCACGGTCGTTGCTCTGCGGCTTCATCTGGCACCCCTTTCCTTGTTCAGGTTTGAAGTTTCAAGTGTGAAGTGTAAAGTCTTCTAAGGTCACATTCTGGCCCTGGAGTTTCACGTTCAACGAGTTGTAACCACGCATCCCG
>CAYFUB010000838.1:0-2737 GCA_964346195.1 uncultured Pirellulales bacterium | reverse complement strand
AAGGATCTGGCCCCCGGATGAGACGTTTCTCCCGTTCGTAGGCCAGATCCTTCACTGCGCTGCGCTTCGTTCAGAGCCTGCCCTGAGCGTAGCCGAAGGGATGACACACGGGGCGCAAGAATTATTCATAATCCGTATCATGGGACTCTGACCGACGGCCGCATTATAGCCCCCGGTGTGACGAAGCAAAACAGTTCTTTCGGGTTTGCGGAGAGGATTAGAAGATTTTGGCGAGCATGTCCAGCAGGTGGGGGCCAAGGACGAGCAGGCCGATGACGACCGAGCCTGCGGCGGAGATCAGGACGCCGCCGGCGGCGACGTCCTTGGCATTTTTGACGAGCGGGTGGAACTCCGGCTTGGCGGCGTCGGCGAGGAATTCGAGTGCCGTGTTCAGGGCCTCGGCCGTCCAGACGGCCACGATCGCCAGGATCACCCAGCACCACTCGCCGCTCGAAATCCGCAGCACCCCGCCCATCGTGAGGATGCAGACGGAAGCAAAGGCGTGCAGCCAAGCATTGTGCTGCGATCTGAGCATCAGGGCCACGCCGTGAAAGGCGTTGCGGAAGCTTTGCAGCCGGCCGGATACGGTAAATGCCCCGTTGTTCCCGTTTGCGGGCCGCTGTGTGTCTTCGCCCGCTGACTCGTTCGTCGACTCAGCCATACAGATTCTCATCTTTCCACCACCCTGTCGCACACCACTGTCGTTTCCGAGCGACACTCGGATATCCTTACCGTATA
Source organism: uncultured Pirellulales bacterium (assembly GCA_964346195.1). Taxonomy (GTDB): domain Bacteria; phylum Planctomycetota; class Phycisphaerae; order Sedimentisphaerales; family Anaerobacaceae; genus PLanc-01. Next base: position 1,999 of record CAYFUB010000838.1, on the reverse strand, counting down.
GCGCCTGGCACAGTCAGTTGTTGTACCCGTCTTGTTCATAATATCGTCGCCTCCGGCAGGCGGCTTTATTTTTTGGCTCGTTGCCACGCACCTGCACAGGATACCCGGTACCCGGCTCTGCAGGAACGCTTTGCCCGACCTAGGCCTAGGGGCACACCGTTCTTCGGTGGGCCTCCGTGAGAGGCTGTTGTGACGGGCATTGCCCAGGCAAGCAGCCCCGGCGACACCATGATCCCCCAACTGTCGGCCCTTTACGAAACCATCCCGCAACACCCACTGAGTGGGCCTGACGGGTCTCGACGGGACCATATCCCCGCGGGTGTCGCGACGTACAGGGGCGGATGTACCATCTGAGGCGGACCGTGTCCGCAGGCAAAAGCCTCGAACGACGGTTCGTGTTTCCCTAGTGATGGCGCGGCGTCCGGCGCTTGACAGGCAATCCCCTTCTGGTATCTCATATGCGGATATGACGAGAAGTGTCAAGGCGCGCGCGATTCACTGGTTCGCCCGATGTTTCTATGCCCGTGGCGACCTGGGGCTACCCGCGCACGTAGACTGTCTGGGCCACCGTTACGTTCTCAAGAGTGTCCTGAAACATGACTTCGTGGCCGCCACCGGCCTGTATGAGGCCGCGGCCGCCGGTCCCGACTTGCCCCGCCGGCTGGTCTGCAAAACCAATCGGCAGGTGCACTTCTTGCTGATCCCGCTGGGCCCGCTCGGACGGCTCATCACGCACAATGAAGTTTGTAACCTCCGGCGCTGCCGGGAGATGCGTGGTGTGCCGAAACTGGTGGCCCGCCTGGGCCCGCGTACGTATGCCTATGAGTACATCGAGGGCAGGAGTCTGAGCGAAAGGCCGACGCTGCCTGCTGGGTTCTTCGAAGACGTGCTGGCCGTGGTTCGCGGAATCCATGCCGAGAACCTCGTGCATCTCGACCTGCACAAGCCGGGCAACATTCTGGTAGGGGACGACGGCCGGCCGTACGTCATCGACTTCCAGCTTTCCACGCACATCGGCGACCGATTCCTGCTCTCGAAGCGCCTCTCTTCCCGCCTGCGCCGGCGGCTCCAGGCTTACGACATCTACCATGTCTATAAACACAAGCGCAGGCTACAGCCGCACTTGTTGACGCAAGCCGAGGAGCGGCTCTCGTACGATCGCAGCCTGCCCCTGAGAACCCACCGAGCCATTGCCCGGCCGTACAAGTTCATCCGCCGGGCCTGCCTGCGATACCTGTACGCCAAGGGTATTCTGGGCGGCGAGAAGACCGTCTCATCCTGCACCGAGACCGATCCTGCCCGCTGGACAAAGTAGCCCCCCTTCGGCCAGCCGATGTAACTGTCCACGGAGTGCGATTCGCGGTCTTTCATACTACCGGTGGAAGGTCGGCCGTCGGCAAAACTACCACTACTTGGGCGTTGGCGATTCTTCCACGGTCCTTGGGATGATTACCTGACCGATGTACGGCTTGCAATACCGCCGGAGCGGAGCTATCATAAGCCCGATGGCGAAGAAAGAACCTGGAAAAGATAAACAAACTCCGGTCGCGGTCAACAAGAAAGCGTACCACGATTATGAGTTCGTGGACAAGTACGAGGCCGGGATTGAGTTGCGGGGCAGCGAGGTGAAATCGCTGCGGTCGGCGCCGGCCGACCTGACGGGTTCGTACGCCAGGATTCAGGATGGCGAATGCTGGCTCGTGGGGGCAAAAATCGCGCCCTACCAGCAGGCCGGGAATATGGGGCACGAGCCGGCCCGCCGGAGAAAGCTCCTCCTGCACAAGGCCGAGCTGCGCCGGATCTGGAACAAGCTTGAACAGCGGGGGTTCGCGCTCGTCCCGTTGCGTATGTACTTCAGCAGCCGGGGCATGGTCAAGGTCGAGCTCGCCCTGGCCCACGGCAAGAGGCAGTACGACAAGCGCAAGACCATCACCGAGCGCGCCCAGAAACGCGATATCGACCGGAGCACAAAGAAATACAGGGGCAGATGAAATTTTCA